>JADMIM010000181.1 GCA_015478585.1 Thermaceae bacterium
GCCCATCTCGAGCCTACTGGCCCCGGTGGGCGCATCCTCAAGGAAGATGTGCAGCGGGCGGTGGAGATCAAAGCTGCCCCGACCCCAGCTCCAGCAGTGAAACCTGCTCCCACCCCCACCCTTCCCCTCACCCCCAAAGCCCCTGGTGAACGCAAAGACGACGTGGTGCCCATGACCCCTTTGCGCCGCCGCATCGCCGAGCGACTCTTGTCGGCGAAGCAGAACACCGCCATGCTGACCACCTTTAACGAGGCGGATATGGGCATGGTGATGGATTTGCGCAAGGAGTACGGCGAGGGCTTTCAGAAGAAATATGGCCTCAAGCTGGGTTTTATGAGTTTCTTCGTCAAGGCCGTGGTGCAGGCTTTGCAGGAAATCCCCCAGGTGAACGCCGAAATCCAGGGCACCAATATCGTCTACCACCGCTACTACGACATCGGTATCGCGGTGGGTGGGGGAGAGGGCCTGGTGGTTCCGGTGATTCGCAGCGCCGACGGCCTGAGCATGGCCCAAATCGAGGCCACCATCGCCGATTACGGCGAGCGGGTGCGCACCAAGAAAGTCAAACCCGAGGAGCTGATGGGCGGCACTTTTACCATCACCAACGGCGGTATCTACGGCTCGCTCAACTCCACTCCAATCCTCAACCCGCCCCAGGTGGGCATTCTGGGGATGCACGCGATTGTCGAGCGCCCCGTTGCCAGGGCTGGTCAGGTGGTTATTCGCCCCATGATGAACCTGGCCCTCTCCTACGACCACCGCGTGGTGGACGGGCGCGAGGCCGTGACCTTCCTCAAGCGGGTCAAGGAACTCATCGAGAACCCGGTGCGGCTGGCGTTAGAGGTCTAGGGTCGAGAGTTGAGAGTCGAGGGCCAAAGACAGACCCCACGTATTCCGAGACTGTCAGTAATTTTATGATTGCCCTTGCGCCCTTAGCGCCCCCCTGCGCGCAGGGGGCACGGTGCGAAGCTCGGAATGTATGAGATTGCGGAGTGGTCGTCAACGTCGGGGGTCTTTTGCGGAGCAAACTATGCCAAAATACCAACTTATCGTTATCGGAGCGGGGCCGGGTGGGTACGTAGCGGCGATCAAGGCCGCGCAACTGGGCCTCGAGGTGGCCTGTGTGGAGCGGGAAGCGGTTTTGGGTGGAACCTGTTTGCGGGTGGGGTGCATCCCCTCCAAGGCTCTGCTCGATGCTACCGAGAAGATTCACCTGGTCGAACACAACGAGTTTATCGGGGTCAAGATTGCCGGAGCCGAGCTGGATTTGCCGGGCCTGATGGCCTTCAAGGACAAGGTGGTGAAGGCCAACACCGACGGGGTGAACTTCCTTTTCAAAAAGAACAAAGTCACGCGCTACCTGGGGCACGCGCGGTTCGTGGGGCCGAATAAAATTAGCGTGGAAGGGCCGGAGGGGACGCAGGAACTCGAGTCCGAGCGCTTTATCATCGCTACCGGCTCCAAAGTTGCCATGTTGAAGGGCGTAGAACTCGACTACGACATCATCAGTACCTCCGACCAGGCCATCGCCTACCCCAAAGTGCCGGAGACTTTGGTGGTTATCGGTGGCGGGGTGATTGGCCTCGAGCTGGGTTCGGTGTGGAACCGCTTGGGCACCAAGGTGACGGTGCTGGAATATCTGCCGCGTTTGCTGGGCGGCATGGACGGTGAACTTTCCAAAGCTGCCGAGCGCGTCTTCAAGAAGCAGGGCCTGGATATCCGCACCGGAGTTCGGGTCACGCGGGCCTATGCCAAGGATGGCAAGGCTGTGGTCGAATACGAAGGGGCAGAGCCTATCCTCACAGAGCGGGTTTTGCTCGCCACCGGGCGTGTGCCCAACACCGATGGGCTGGGGCTCGAGGCTGTCGGTATCGAACTCGACCCCAGAGGCCGGATTCCGGTGGGTATGCACTATCAGACCTCGGTTCCGCACATTTTTGCTATTGGTGACGTAATCGCCGGGCCGATGCTGGCCCACAAAGCCGAGGAAGAAGGCGTGGCGGTGGCCGAATATATGGTCACAGGCTACGCTCACGTGGACTACAACTCCATTCCCAGCGTGGTCTATACCCATCCCGAGGTGGCTTCAGTGGGCAAGAGTGAAGAAGAACTCCAGGCCGAGGGGATTCCTTACAAGAAAGGCTCTTTCCCCTTCTCGGCGAATGGGCGGGCCAGGGCCATGAACGATACCGAGGGCTTTGCTAAAGTTTTGTCCCACAAAGATACCGACCGGGTGCTGGGCATTCACATCATCGGCCCTAGAGCAGGCGACCTAATTGCCGAGGCGGCGGTGGCAATGGCTTTTCATGCCTCCGCTGAGGACATCGCCAGGGCTTCCCACGCCCACCCCACCTTAGCCGAAGCCCTCAAGGAAGCGGCCATGGCCGCAGATGGCAAGCCGATTCATATTTAGAGCAAAGGTTTTGTGCGAGGGACGCTTAGGTAACTCTGCTCGGGTAGCCGCAGAGCGGCTATGCGCGTGGCGCACTCCGCCCTCGGGTAGCCGCAGAGCGGCTATCGGCCTGGGGCCGACTCCGCCCT
>JADMIM010000066.1 GCA_015478585.1 Thermaceae bacterium
GAGAGAAGGAGAGCGACATCAGGAGATGCGCCCAGCGCATAGCCGCTCGCACGGGCCAAGCCCGGCCCTGTGGGCCTAGTGCTCGCACGGGCAAAGCCCGGCCCGTTACAGGCGCACAGCGCCCAAGGGGTGGCCGTAGGCCATAGCCGCTCTGCGGCTAACCTGGAGGGGGTGGCCGTAGGCCATAGCCGCTCTGCGGCTAACCTGGAGGGGTGGCAAAATATCTTCCCCGGCAACCTCACCCTGGAGCGACTTAGCGTCCCAGAGTGGCTTTACAAGTACCGATATCCCTGAGGTTGCTGATGTTGTTGTCCTTGTCGGTGCTAAACGATTGCAGCTTGCCGCTTAGGGCACTGCTCGAGCCCTGTTGCTCGAAGCGGCAGCGCAGCCAGGTTCTGGGATTGTCCGAACCGTTTTCCTCGGTCATGTCAATCATGGCGGTAGCCTTGTCAATAAAGAAAAACGACAACAAGTAGGAGTTGTCGTTAAACACCAGACGGCCTTCGATGTCGCCGTTGCTGTCGCTCTTGGAGAGGGTGAGGAGGCCCCCATCGTCGAGCTTGTCGCCCTTGAGGCTGACCTGCCACTTCTGGCCCACCGCCAGCTTGGGCGGCCAGGCTGGGCCTGCGCTAGCAGTAGGGGCGGCTTTGGGGCTGGCGACACAGGTGCCGATCTCCTGTGAGTCGGCGTTGGCATCCTTGAACACGTACAGGATGCCCTTGAGGGGGCCGGTAGTGCTTTGGGGGTCGAAGCGACAACGGGCATAGGGATAGCTACTGTCGCCCAGGTTTAGCCGCAGGATGTTATCCTGCTGCCACATCACCGCGTTGAGGGTTTTGCTGCTCGAGGCTGCCGTGCCGATGGGGTCGCCATCGCCATCGCGCGAAGAGAGAACCACCGTCCAGTTGCCACTCCACTGCCCGCCCTGCACCTGCACCTGCCAGGTCTGGCCCTCGCTGATTCGGGGGGGCCAAGTGGTGCTGCCTGAGCTGGCGGCGGTGGATGAAGGGGTGCTCGAGGGGGTCTGTTGGGGGGTGCTGTTGCGGGCCAGGTTGGGCACGTTTGGCCCCACCAGACCCCAGGCCAAGGCCACCGGGCGCATGAAGCCAGTGCGGGAGTTGTGTTCGCCGGAAACCCCAGCGCTATGTACCCCAATCAGCTCGCCGTCTTGGTTATAAACCCCGCCGCCGGAGTTGCCGGGGCCGGTTTGGGCATCGTGCTTGATCCACTGTTTGCCGCCGGACTCCTTGTCCTCGCCGGTGAATCCCGCCACGGCTCCTCTCGAGAAGCTCAGGGTCATGCCGCCGGTTCCCTGAAAGCCAAACACGTAGATGGGGTCGCCCACCACCAGATTGTTGGAATCCCCGATGGGCACGGCGGGAAGGTTCAGGCTGCCGACCGTTTTGCCGTCGGCGGTGCGGGTGATGCGGATGACCGCCAAATCCAGGTTGGGGTCGGCGGCGACCACCTCGGCCAAATACTTGATTTCGGGGGGTTGATCCACGAAGCGAATCGTGCCCACGTAGATTTTGGGGGCAATGCGGCGGCTGTCGTTGTCGCCGATGACGTGGTAGTTAGTCAGGATATAGCCCTGGGGGCTGATGATGGTGCCCGAGCCGATGCTGTCGGTTTTGGAGTCTATCGGGAAGGTGATGAGCACCGTCGAGGCGATGATGCGCTCACGGACTTCCCTCGAGAGGGTTTGGGCCTGACTCATTCCACCGACCAAAAACATCACTACCAATGCTGTACTGAACCAAAGTTGCTTCATATCCCTCCTCACCCTCCTCGATGGTCTGGTGCATCGCTACTAGGGTCTATGAATCCCACTTTAAGGCTTTGATGAGAGCGGTGTGGTGCATTTGCACCGAGGTGGCAAAGATTACATAGGTCTGGGACGGAATCCGTGGACGCAAGAATTTTATCGTTTGAGACGTGGTTTTGCTCGAGTCAATGTGCAGTTTTTTGTGGATTGTTTCTACAACCCCCAAAAGCTACTTGCTCGAAAGCAACTCAGTCAGCCTCGAGAGGCATCGTCCGTACTTCTTGGCAAAGGCTCCGCTGCGGTAGCTGGGTGGGAAAACCTGCTCGAGGCTGACCCCCGAAGCCCGCAGCCAAAGCCCTCAGTCGTAGAGCTTATCCACAAAATGCACCAAGCGCAGGGCATCGTTCTGGTCGGAGAGGGAGGCCAGCCCTTTGAGGTAAATCACCTCGAGTCCATCAAAAAGATAGCGATAGCGAATGGGGTGTAGACCCCGCAGCAGGTAAAACAACTCGGCAAAAGAGTCCAGCGAGGCCGGATGGGTTTCCTCGTGGTAGAGAGCCTCGAGTTCCTCAGCATTTAGGGGCTCGGGCATCTGTACGAAGTCGCGGTGGCGATAGTCCGGCCCCTCTAAAGTGAGCGCCAAGAAGCGCTCTGCCAGGCTTTGAATCTGAATCCGAAACTGTTCGGCACTAAAGCGTCCCTGGCCCAGCGCCTCGGGCTGGGTGTTGGAGGTGGCGGCTACCCGCAACCCTTTATCCATAGCCTGCTTCAGCAGGTTAGTGACCATCTGGGTGTTGCCGGGGTCGTCGAGTTCGAACTCGTCAATAAAAAGATAGGCTAGCTTGGCAAAACACTCCACCGCCTGGGTCATGCCCATCAGCCCCACGGTGTAGGTGAGTTCCTCGAAAGAGAGATAGGCCTTGGGCGCGGGTGCTTCCCAAAAAGCTGCCACCAGCAAGTGGGTTTTGCCCACCCCGAAACCGCCATCGAGATAGATAGCGCCCGGCTCGGGCAGTTTCTTTTTGAAGATTCCCTGGGGTTTGTCCCTGACCCAGTGCTGCAAATGTTCTTTGGCCTGGTTTTGCGAAGGGAAGTGGGGGTCGGGGTGAAATGAATCGAAAGCGGCTCCTTTGAAGCGTGGTGGAGGCACGAACTGGGCGAGCAAGGTCTCCAGATTGATTTCGGGTTGACGCTCGATCAGCCGCATCGGTTTAGCATATCGTTTGAGTTCTCATTGGGCACACCTGTACACAGGGAATCCGACTACAATAGGTCAGGATTGTCGAGGTGGCCTATGGCAGCAAACTCTACCCTGGATAAGCCAGGAACTTCTCTAAAAGGTCAAGCCATTCAGCTTCTTAATGGGGTTTTAAAGCCTTTGTATTGGTGGTATGAACGCCGGGTGGAGGCCGAGGTTTTGCGGGGTCACGCGCCGCGCCACTTGGGGATGATTTTGGATGGCAACCGGCGTTTCGCCAAGGAGCTGGGCCTGGAGGGCCACCAAGGCCACGAGTTTGGCGTGAGCAAAGCCTACGAGGTGCTCGAGTGGTGTTTGCAACTCAAGATTCCTACCGTCACCATCTGGGTTTTTAGCACCGACAACTTCAACCGCTCTGATGTCGAAGTCGAGATCCTGATGAACCTCTTCGTCAAGGAGGCCCGGCGCATGGCCAAGGATGAGCGCATCCACGCCAACGAGGTGCGGGTAAAGGTGATCGGCCGTCACGAGCGCTTCCCCCCCAAGGTGTTGGAGGCCCTCGAGGATCTGGAAAAAGCTACCGAACACCACCGGGGAATGCTCCTGCAAATTGCCATGGGCTACGGCGGACGCGAGGAAATCGTGGACGCAGTAAAGATGCTGCTTTTGGAGGCCGCCCAGACCGGCAAGTCTCCCGAGGAGCTCGCCGCCGAACTCGACATGAAGCACATTTCCGAGCGGCTTTACACCGCCGGAGTTCCCGACCCCGACTTCATCATCCGTACCTCGGGCGAAGTGCGGCTGGGCGGGTTTTTGCTGTGGCAGGGAGCCTATAGCGAGTATTACTTTTTCGATGCTTTCTGGCCCGCTTTTCGCAAGGTGGACTTCCTGCGGGCCATCCGCAACTATCAAGGACGCGAGCAGCGCTTTGGCAAGTAGGGCGGTTTGCGAGACTGCCGCTCTACATTCGGCTGGCAAAGCCCCTTTTGATGTATAGCAAGGGGTCGGCGGGGTTGGCGGTGGCAACCAGCAGGTGGTCGGCCTCATCGCTATCCATCTCGAACAGGGCGGCATATTCCGAAGGCGGGAACACCGACTCGTAAAAGTGCGTCACCCCACGCTCCTGAAACCACTGCACCATTTCCCTGAGGGCCTGGTCGCCCTCTGGCCCAAAACGCGGCCCGAAAGCATCCAGGCTCAGAACGCGGTGAGGGCCCTGCCGCACGAACACCGCAAAGCGTGCGTTTTTGCGCTGATCTTGCCAGTCGGTCACGAGCGTGACCACCGCCCCATCAAAGTGTGTGCCTTTGACGGCTTCTTTGAGGTCGGCGAAGGTTTCGTGGGGAGAGCCTCGAGTTCCGACGAGTTCCATAGCCGCATTGTACGGCCTTTTACGACTCCACCTGCACACCCTTCCAGAAAGCCACATAGCCGGTAATCTGCTTGGCGGCATCCTTGGGCTGAGGGTAGTACCAGGCGGCATCTTTGTTGGTCTGACCGTCCACGTTCAGACTGTAATAGCTCGCCAGTCCCTTCCAGGGGCAGGTGGTGTGGGTAGGGGAGTCCTGCAAAAACTCTTTTCTCACCGAGTTGGCGGGGAAGTAGTGGTTGCCCTCAACTACGATGGTGTCATTACTTTCCGCGATAATCTTTCCATTCCAGATAGCTTTCACGGGTCTACCTTAGACCCAGTATCAAATTCATAGAGTATTGCGGATTACGGAAAGGGTGGTCAAAAGCAGAGAGATAAACGTCTAAGGTCTAAAGCCGAAGGTCGAAAAACTAAACCACGTCCTGCGCGGTGTTCTTGGATGGGGTGATTATGCCGTCCTGCTGGGGGGTTGTTGATTGGGCCTTCGACCTTCGACATCCTTTTAGCTCTCTGCCCTCTGCTCTAAGCTCTCAGCACGGCGAAGCCGCTTTAGGGCAACTGGAACGATATGAACTTGGTCTCGAGGTATTCCTCGATGCCCCAGTGTCCACCCTCGCGGCCCAGGCCGGAGTTTTTGTAGCCGCCGAAGGGCAGGTTGGAGCCCATCGCGCTGGGAACCGGATCGTTTACGCCCACGATGCCGTACTCGAGGGCCTCCGCCACCCGGAAAGCCCGGCTCAAATCCCTCGTCCAGACATAGGCAGCCAGGCCATAATCGGTGCTATTGGCCCAGGCGATGGCCTGGGCTTCGTCCTCGAAAGGCATGATGGGGGCCACTGGGCCAAAAGTTTCTTCTTCTAAAACCCGCATCCCCGGCTGGATGCCGGTCAGCACGGTGGGGGCGTATATCAACCCGCCCAAGGATTTACCGCCCACTCTTACTTTAGCTCCCTTAGAGACCGCGTCCTCGACGTGCGAAACCACCTTATCCAGACCTTGTTGCTCCACCAGCGGCCCCACGTTGGTACTGGCATTCAGAGGGTCGCCCACCTCGAGCTTGCTGACGGCATCGGCCAGGGCATCGGCATAGTCGGACTCGAGGCTTTTATGCACGTAGATGCGGTTGGTGGTGACGCAGGTCTGTCCGGCGTTGCGATACTTGGAGAGCATCGTGAAGTGCACAGCTTTCTCGATGTCGGCATCCTCGAAAATCAAGAAGGGGGCATTGCCGCCTAGCTCTAACGATATGCGCTTCATGGTAGCGGCACTCTGGGCATAGAGAATTTTGCCCACCGCGGTGCTGCCGGTAAAGGTAATCTTGCGGATACGCATATCCTCCATCAGCACCTTGGAAACCGGCACCGGGTCGAGGGCGGGCAACACTTGCAGGGTTCCGGCAGGGCCACCGGCTTCTTCCCAGAGTTTCGCCATGTATAGCGCACACAGGGGGGTCTGCTCGGCGGGCTTGAGAATGATGGTGCAGCCTGCGGCTAAGGCCGGAGCTGCTTTGCGCGTAATCATGCTGGTCGGGAAGTTCCAGGGCGTGACCGCATAGACCGGGCCTACGGGCTCGTAGACGGCCATCTGGCGCTTGTTGGGAAAACGCGACTGCATGATTTCGCCGTTCACCCGTAGCCCTTCCTCGGCGCTCCACTCCACGAAGCTGGCGGCGTAGAGCACCTCGCCCTTGGCCTCCGTGATGGGTTTGCCCATCTCCAAGGCTGTCAGCCGCCCTAATTCCTCTTGGTGAGCGATGAGCAGGTCGTTCCATTTGCGCAGCACCTTGGCTCGCTCGAAAGCGGTGAGTTTTTTCCAGCTTTTGAAGGCTTCCACCGCCGCGTCTGCTGCTGCCTGAGCCTCGGCTATGCCACTATCGGCGACCTCGGCCACAACTTCACCGCTGTAGGGGCTCTTGATGGAAAAGGTCTTGGCGGTCTTGTGCCATTTCCCACCGATGTAAGCGTTGACTGGGAAGTCAAAATCTTTGACCATGAGCCACAGCATACTCCTGGCATGAGCCAGAAACGGTAAGGCCGGTTTCGTAGGGCCAGGGCCGCGTGCAATACCCGCCTAGCTTCCTCGCGCAAGGGGGCCAGTTTATCGGGCTTAGGAGTTTTGCGTTTGGGCATATATTTATGCTACTGCTACCCAATGGACGGATGAAACGATAAGCTTGATTATCGGTTCAACCGATGCGAAAAATTTACAGGAGGTTGTATGCGAAGGCTAAGTTGGGTGATTGGTCTAGCTCTTCTAGGCACACTGGCGCTGGCCCAGGTTCCGGCCAGCAAGGCTAAAACCGCGCTGGGTAAAACCGAGGGCCAGCTTAAAATCATCGCCTGGCCCGGCTACATCGAGCGCGGTGAGTCGGACAAGAGCTACGACTGGGTAACCCCTTTCGAGAAGTCCACCGGCTGTATGGTCAGCGTAAAGACGGCGGGCAGCTCCGACGAGATGGTCTCCCTGATGAACCAGGGTGGTTACGACCTCGTGACCGCCTCCGGCGATGCTACGCTGCGCCTGGTCTACGGCAACAAGGTACAGCCCATCAACTGGAGCCTCATCCCCGGCACCAAGACCCTCGACCCACGCTTGGTGAACGCGCCGTGGTATACCGTGAACGGGGTGCGCTACGGGGTTCCTTATCAGTGGGGTCTGAACGTGCTGGCCTACAACACCAAGGTTTTCAAGACCGCACCCGATAGTTGGAAAGTGGTCTTCGAGGAGATGACCCTGGCCGATGGCAAGAGCAACAAAGGTCGCATCCAAGCCTACTATGGCCCCATCTACATCGCCGATGCCGCCCTTTACCTGATGAAAACCAAGCCCGCACTGGGCATCAAAGACCCCTACGAACTGACCGAGGCCCAATATCAAGAAGCCCTCAAACTTCTGCGGGCACAGCGTCAACTCGTCCAGCGCTATTGGAACGATGCCAACGCTCAGGTACAGGATTTTACTAACGAGGGCGTAGTGGCCTCGACCACCTGGCCTTTTCAGGTGAACACTTTGCAGGCTAACAAGCAGCCTGTAGCCAGCGTAATTCCCAAGGAAGGGGCTACCGGCTGGGCTGACACCACCATGATGGCAGCAGACTCCAAAAACCCCAACTGTGCCTACAAATGGCTCGAGTGGAGCCTGAATCCCAAAGTCCAGGGCGATGTGGCGGCTTGGTTCGGCTCGAACCCGGTCGTGCCCAAGGGCTGTAGCGCCAGCACCTTGCTTGGTGCGGAGGGCTGCAAGACCAATGGCTACGCGAACTTCACCAAGGTCTACTTCTGGAAAACCCCTATCGCTAACTGTAAGGCCCAGGGTGGCAAGTGCGTGCCTTACGCGCGGTGGGTGACGGATTATGTAGCCATTCAGGGGGGAAGATAGTCCCCTCTCCTTTTGGGAGAGGGTTAGGGTGAGGGGCTTTTAGGCTGCGAAAGTCAACGACCCCTCACCCGGCCCCTCCCAAGGGGAGAGGAGAACTGCCAGATATGCAAACTGCTGTCCAGCTCAATAATCTTTCTTGTGTCTTCGGCTCGGTGAGGGCCGTGGACGGGGTGAGCCTCGAGATTGGCACGGGGGAGTTTTTCTCCATGCTGGGGCCGTCGGGCTCGGGCAAGACCACCTGTTTGCGGCTGATTGGTGGTTTCGAGGTGCCGACAGGCGGATACATCGTGCTATTTGGGCAGGATGCCGCCAAGCTGCCGCCCTATGCCCGTGATGTGAACACGGTTTTCCAGGACTACGCCCTGTTTCCCCACATGAACGTGCTGGACAATGTGGCCTACGCCCTGATGGTACGCGGAGTGGCCCGTTCTGAGCGGTACCGGCGAGCAGGTGAGATGCTCGAGCTGGTCAAACTGGCGGGCCTGGAGAAACGTCGCCCCGCACAGCTCTCGGGTGGACAGCGGCAGCGGGTGGCCCTGGCTCGAGCGCTCATCAACCGGCCCAAACTACTCCTACTTGATGAGCCCTTGGGAGCCCTCGACCTCAAGCTGCGCGAGGAGATGCAAATCGAGCTAAAAGCCCTCCAGCGCAGTCTGGGTATCACTTTTGTCTACGTCACCCACGACCAGAGCGAGGCACTTTCGATGTCGGACAGGGTTGCGGTGTTTAATTACGGCAAAATTGAGCAACTCGATACCCCCAAAGGTCTGTATGAATATCCCAGAACCGAGTTTGTGGCGCGGTTTGTGGGGAGTGCCAATGTGCTCGAGGGCCGCCTCATCTCTCAGGGGGTGGGCCAGTTCGCCTTGCGCCCGGAGCGTGTACGCATCACGGTGGGGAGCGAACCCAAAGCGAACCATTTGGTAGGACGATTGCTCGATGTTCATTATCTTGGCTCGCAGACCCGCTATGAGGTAGAGGTGGAGGGGGCTCGAGTCACCGCCCTCACCACTTCAGACGCGACCGCTCTTCCTATTGGGAGCACTGTCACCCTCTCTTGGGACGCGGCCTCGCTACGAAGGCTCGAGGACACCACCAACAGCCCCAGACAGAAGGCTTCGGTATGACCCAGCCGCCAATCGCTGCTGAGCCTCGAGGTTGGTGGCGCAGGCTCTCCGACTTGTTCTACTTGCGTCCCCGGTTCTTGCTGCTGCTTTTGCTCCTCCCGCCCCTGCTGTGGATGGGCATTATCTACTTGGGTTCACTCTTCAACCTGCTCCTGTACAGTTTTTATTCCATCAACGATTTCACTGGACAGGTTGAGTATAACTTCACCCTGAGCACGCTAAAATCTCTCTTCACCAGCCCCGCCAACACCGACATCGTTACTCGCACCGTCCTAATGGCCTTGGCGGTGACGGCAGCGTGCGGCCTGCTGGCTTTCCCTATTGCCTTTTACATGGCCTTTTACACCCGTGCCAACGCCCGCACGGTCTGGTATATGCTGGTGCTCTTGCCGCTCTGGTCGAGCTATCTGGTGCGGGTCTATGCTGGACGACTGATCTTGGCCCAAGAAGGCGTGGTGAGCTGGCTCTTAGCCCAACTGCACCTGTCTTGGCTGCTGGACGTGATTCTAGCGACTCCAGTGTTGGGTGGGCCGAGCCTTTCGTCTTCATATTTTGGGATGTTCTTGGTGTTCACTTACATCTGGCTGCCCTACATGATTCTGCCGCTGCTGGCGAGCCTCGAGCGCGTCCCAAAATCTTTGATCCAAGCCTCTGCCGACCTGGGGGCCAAGCCCGGTCAGACCTTTCGCAAAATCATCTGGCCCCTGGCAATTCCGGGTGTGGCGGCGGGCAGTATCTTCACCTTTTCGCTCACCTTGGGCGATTACATCATCCCGCAGGTGGTGGGGCAGCCAGGATTTTTCATCGGGCAGATGGTCTACGTGCAACAGGGTACGGCGGGGAATATCCCGCTGGCGGCGGCTTTTTCGCTGGTACCGATTGTGGTGATTACGCTGTACCTACTGCTGGTGCGGCGGTTGGGGGCATTCAATGCGCTGTGAATCTAGGCTCTTCCCCCCTGGTGGGGGAGGCTGGGAGGGGGGAGTGAGCCGGAAGGCGAATGCCTTTGACCTTCACAGCATTCACGAACTCTGCGAGTTCGACCCCTCACCCTACCCTCTCTCGCGCCCAGGGCCACAGGCCCCCGCCAGCGCGGGTACGGGCAAGGGGAGAGGAGAAAAGAGGGTTTATGACCGCTAAACCTTCCCTCGCCCTGCGCGCCACCGCGATTGCGGGAATCGTCTTCCTGCACTTCCCGCTCTTGGTCATCCTGCTCTACGCCTTCACCACCGAAGACCGCACCTACCAGTTCCCCCCGCCAGGACTCACCTTGAAGTGGTTTGGAATAGCTTTCGCCCGTGCAGATATGTGGGACGCGCTGTGGCTTTCGGTGCGGGTGGCGGCTGTCGCTACGCTCGTCGCGCTCGTGTTGGGCACGATGGTCGCGGGGGCCATGTACCGCTTCAACTTTCTCGGCAAGGACGTGATTACGCTCTCGTTTATCCTGCCCATCGCGCTGCCCGGCATCCTCACCGGAATTGCCCTGCTCACCAGCATCAAGCGGGTGGGCCTCGAGCCTTCCTTCTGGACCATCGTCATCGGGCACGCCACCTTTTGCGTCGTCACGGTCTACAACAACGTAGTAGCGCGGTTTCGCCGGATGTCCTACTCGCAGATCGAAGCCTCGATGGACTTGGGTGCGGATTGGTTTCAGACCTTTCGCCACGTGGTGCTGCCCAGCGTCGCCACCGCGCTGCTGGCGGGCGGAATGTTGGCCTTCGCTCTTAGTTTCGACGAAGTCATCGTCACTACCTTCACTGCCGGGAGCGATAAAACTTTGCCGATTTGGTTCCTGGGCGAACTTTTCAAACCCAGGGAAAGGCCCGTTACCAACGTGGTCGCCATCTTCGTGACGGCGGTGACATTCGTGCCCATCCTGCTCTCGCAGCGCCTGACCCAGAGCGCCGAAGACCTACATGGGGGCGGGAAAACAACATAAACGCAGGGTGAAAAGGGTAAAAGGTGAAAAGTTAAAACCGTGCCCCTACTTTTCACCTTGGAACTATGATTTGCGAAAGGAGTACGTGATGGCAACCAAGACCCTAATCGGACAGACCAAAATACTCGTCGGAGGCGAGTTCGTGAGCGGGGAGGGGCAGCCCCTGGACATCCTCAACCCGGCCACGGGCGAGATCCTGCTAAAGCTGCCCGAAGCTTCGGTGGAGCAGGTTAAATCCGCTGTCGGCTCAGCAGAAAAAGCCTTCGATTCCTGGTCGCAGACCACGCCCAAAGACCGCTCGATGCTGCTGCTCAAACTGGCCGATAAGATTGACGAAAATGCCGAAGAGTTGGCAAGGCTCGAGTCCCTCAACTGCGGCAAGCCCTATGGGGCCGTTCTGAACGACGAAATGCCAGCCATCTCGGACTGCTTTCGCTTCTTCGCGGGGGCTGCTCGAGCCATGACCGGGGCAGTCTCCGGTGAATACCTGGCGGGTCACACCAGCATGATTCGCCGCGACCCTATCGGGGTTGTTGCGTCCATTGCACCCTGGAACTACCCGCTGATGATGGCTGCCTGGAAGCTAGCTCCGGTATTGGCGGCGGGTAACACTTCGGTCATCAAGCCCAGCGAGCAAACCCCGCTAACCACGCTCAAACTCGCCGAGTTCTTGGCCGAGCTATTCCCGGCGGGCGTGGTGAACGTGGTGATGGGCGTGGGTGAGACGGTGGGTTCGGCGCTGATCCACGAACCTGGCGTGCGGATGATTTCTCTGACCGGTGATGTCGGAACCGGACGGAAAGTGCTCGAGGCTGCCACCAGTAGCCTGAAAAGAACCCACCTCGAGCTGGGTGGTAAGGCTCCGGTCATCGTGATGGACGATGCCGACCTCGAGGCTGCTGTCCAGGGTATCCGGGTGTTCGGCTATTACAACGCTGGTCAGGACTGCACCGCCGCCTGCCGGGTCTACGCTGGGGCCAAAATCTACGATAAGTTTGTGGCCGAGCTTTCCAGTGCCGTGAAGAGTATCAAAGTGGGCTTGCAGGACGAGGACGGGGTGGAGATGGGGCCGCTCATCACCGAGCGGCAGCGCTCGAGGGTAGCCGGGTTCGTCGAGCGGGCCAAGATGCAAAAGCACTTAGAGGTTACGGCAGGCGGTGGTTCACGCCAGGGGGCGGGCTTTTTCTTCGAGCCGACGGTGATTGCCGGGGCCTTGCAGTCCGACGAAATCGTGCGCCGTGAGGTGTTTGGGCCGGTGGTGAGCGTGACCCGCTTCTCCGACACCGGGGAGGCTATTCGCTGGGCCAACGACTCCGACTATGGCCTGGCAAGTTCGGTCTGGACGCAGGATGTGGGCAAGGCCATGCGGATTGCCAGCAGGCTGCAATATGGGTGCACCTGGGTTAACACCCACTTCATGCTGGTCAACGAGATGCCCCACGGCGGGCTCAAGGCTTCGGGCTACGGCAAGGACATGAGCCTGTACGCCCTCGAGGACTACACCGTCATTCGGCACGTGATGGTCAAGCACTGAGGAAGTGAGGAAGCCGAAAGCTGAAGGCCGAAGGCTAAAAGCTTATTCATCGTCTATGTGGAAAAACCTTCATGGGGGCGGCTACAGATTCATGCGAACCCTGCTTTTCGTGCGGACTTTAGAGCGGTTTTTATGCAAACCGCGATAGGCCAGCTTTTAAAGCATATAGTGACGAACAGTGAGGTTAAAAGTCTGCGCCATCGGCAAACCCAAGCTGGCCTACGCCAAGGCAGGAATAGAGGAGTACTCCAGGCGCTTGCAGCGCTACACCAAGCTCGAGTTGCTCTGCTTGCGCGAAGGCACTCAGACCCAGGAAGGCGAGCGGCTGCTGGAGGCTTCCAGAGGGTCTGTGAGGGTGGTGCTGGATGAGCGGGGCGATTTGGTGGATACCGTGGAGCTAAAAACACGCCTCGAGGTCTGGGAAATGCAGGGTGAGAAGGGCCTAGCCTTCCTTATCGGTGGGGCCGAGGGCCATGCACAGGCCGTGCGGGACGCGGCAGATTGGGTTTTGTCGCTCTCCAAGCTGACCTTGCAGCACGAGTTGGCTTTAGTGGTGCTTTTGGAGCAGCTCTACCGGGTGGAAACTTTGAAACGCGGGGAGCCGTACCACAGATGAAAACCCCTCTAATTTTTTGTCGTAAGAGGGGACAAAACCACCGGAAGCCGCGATAGAACAAGCTCTGGACGGGCTTTTTCTTCCTCCTCTACCTCGGCTAGAGTGGGGCCTTGAACTGAAAGAAACTCGGCCAGGGCCTCGAGGCTATCAAACTGAAGCAGGGTTTCCCCACTTTGGGGCTTGAGCACCGCCCAGACCCCTTTTTCGTCACGCCAGATTTGGAGTAGGTAGCTGTTTCCCTGTGACATTCTCCTCACCTCTGTTCGAGAGCCTAGCAGTCGGAGCGTTATATTAGCGTTACAGGTGAGGGGATGGCTACCGCTTGCCGCAAAGTAGCCTCAAGGACTCGCTGCTCTATAGTCCTGGGCTGCCGCTCAACCGCTCGACCAGGCTTTGTAAGGCTCTTGTGCCCAGCCCCAGGCTGGCGGGCTCGATCCATTCGTCGGGGGTATGGGCTCCACCGCCCCGATACACGCTCAGGGTAAGGGCCGGTATTCCGGCTTCCACGCCCGCCGAAGCATCGGTGGAACCGGCGGTGAACTGCGGCTCTAGGCCCACTTCGAGCAGGGCCAGCCGGGTGGCCTCGAGCATGGCGGGGGTCGCAGTCGTACCGGCTGGGCGCTCTCCCAGCACCTCGAGCTCCAGGCGCACGTTGTATTTGCGGGCTGCCTCCATGGCAATCGAGCGTGCCTGAGCGGTCATTTCCGAGAGTATTTCTGCTTCCAGGGCGCGCAAGTCTAGCTCGAGGCCCACCTCGCGGGGGATGGCGTTGATGGCCTCACCACCCCACAGCCTGCCCACGTTGAGGCTGGTGTCGGCAGGGCGTGTGAGGGCATACATCTGGGCCAGGGTTTGCCCCAGGGCCGGAACCGGCGAGGCCGCCTCGCGGTCGCCCCAGGCGTGCCCACCCGAACCCACAAATTTGGCCCGCAGGCGATGGGACCCTGCCGAACGGCTGACTACCCCTGGTAGATAGCCATCCACAGCGATCATTTGCTCTGGGGTTAGATGCCTGACCAGAGCCCTGGCCCCGCGCAGATTGCCCAACCCTTCTTCCCCCACGCTAAAGGCCACCGTGCAGCCCAGTCCGACCAGCTCTGCCGCCAGCCCCACCAGAACCGCCACCCCAGAGGAGTTATCCCCCACCGCAGCCCCGTACCAGCGGTTTTTCTCACGTCGCAAGGGGGCCGGGGTCAGTACGGTGTCAATATGAGCCATCACCAGCAAGCGACCACTGCCGGCCCAGACGTTGCCGAGGTCGTCGGTTTGCGGTTTCAAGCCTTGCCGGTGAAGCTTATCCGATACCCACCGGCCCCTGGCCTTGTCCCCCGCAATTTCGGCAATCTCGCCCAACAGTGCGGTGGGCTCGAGGCTAATCGCTGTTGCTTTCACTTCGCCCATTTCAGCGCCGATGATAAGGCGTAGACCAGCAGTAGGTATAGGGTGTGGGCGGCAAATGGGTGGCCTACTCGCCCTCGGGTTTCTCGGCCAACCCCTCGCGCAGGGCGTACAGTGCGGCCTGGGTGCGGTTGTTGAGGTGGAGCTTTTGGAAGATATCGGATAGGCGGTTGCGCACGGTTTTCTCCGAGAGTGAAAGGTCGGAGGCAATCTCTAAGTTGGTGTGGCCCTGGGCCACCAGCTTGAGTATCTGTACCTCGCGCTCGGAAAGCTCGGCGTGGGTCTTGGGGGTGCTTTCTTGCTTGGATTTGAAGTCTTGGATGATTTGCTCGGCCATCTCGGGGTCGAGCAGAACCTCGCCTGCTTGCACCCGCCGGATGGCCTCGAGCAATTCCTTGGCATCGGCATCCTTGAGCATATAGCCCCGCGCACCGGTTTTTACGGCCTCGAAGACATAGCCGTCCTGGCGGTACATGGTCAACATGATGACCTTGGCCTGGGGCCATTCCTTTAAGATTTCCTGGGTGGCCTGAACCCCGTCCAGGCCGGGCATCTGAATATCCATCAGGATGATATCGGGGTGGGCCTCGAGGGCGTGGCGCAGGGCCTCGCGCCCGTCTTTGGCCTCGCCCATCACTTTGAAGTCGGGCTCGGCCTCGAGCAGACTTTTCAGACCTTGGCGGAACAGGGCGTGGTCGTCGGCCAGGAGAATACGAATCATAACCTTAGTGTAATGGCTAGGGGAGACGAGGTGGACGGTTGACCCTTACGGTTGACCTCGAGCAGGACGCAAGACGCTGAACGTCGAACGACTAATGCCAAAGACCTAAGTAAAATCAAAAAACCCACAGTAGGACGGCATTCTTTCCCTATCAAAGAACGCCGCGCTGGAGGCAGTTGGTGTTTTTGAGCTTTGACTTTCTAGACTCGATTTTAGACGTTCAATGTTAGGCACTCATAACTTGATACTATACCGTCCAGACGGTATAGTAAATATATGCGAAATGTTGAAGCAACCCCAACCGACGCACGGATGCGAATCTTACAAGCGGCCTCCCGCGTGACCCGGCGCGAAGGGGCCATTGCCTTGACCCTAGATGCGACTGCCAAGGAAGCCGGGGTGAGCAAAGGTGGGCTGCTCTACCACTTCCCCAGCAAAGAAGCCCTGGTGCGGGGGATGCTCGAGTATCACCTCGATACCTTCGAACAGGGCTTGCAGGACTCTAGCAAGCCCTTCGTTCAGGCCTACGTGGAGATGGGCTCCTATGATGGCAGCGACGGGCTGTTCCAAAGCCTGTCGGCGGTGCTGGCCTTGTACCCGGAGCTGCTGGAGACCGTCCGGGAGCGCTCCCAGCGTTGGTACGCCCAGGCCAAGAGGATAGATGCGCTCGTGGCTATGCTCGCCACCGACGGCTTATTTATGGCTGACCTGATGGGCCTGGAGGTAGCCCCCGGAAAACTCCGACAGAAGGTGTTGCAGCGGCTGCTCGAGCT
The DNA here is from genome assembly GCA_015478585.1 of Thermaceae bacterium. GTDB lineage: Bacteria > Deinococcota > Deinococci > Deinococcales > Thermaceae > Meiothermus. Next base: position 15,822 of record JADMIM010000066.1, read on the forward strand.
GGCTGAGGAGGAATCTTGATGCTGGCTTTGTTCGCTACTTTGAGCCTGCTAGCCCTGCTGGATAGCCTCAACCCATCCACCATCGTCAGCGGAGTTCTGCTGCTCAGTACCCACAACCCGCTGGCTCGTACCTTCGGCTTTGTCCTCGGGGTGTTTGGCAGCTATGTCTCGTTGGGCTTGCTGGGGTACTTCGGGCTTGGCGCACTGGGGCCGGGCAGTCCCTTTTTCGCCGGGTTCAAGCTGCTGCTGGGTTTGGCCTTTCTGGGTGTTGCGGTGTGGTTTAGCTTTCGTGCTATGCCTCCCATCGGCAAAACCTTAGGCCGGATTAGCCCATTGCTGGCGGTAGCAATCGGGGTTATTACCACCCTCGAGGACTTTCCCACTGCCTTCCCCTATCTGGCCGCCCTGCAAAGCCTGGTTGCCGCGGGGATAAACTCGCTTGGGGCGTTGGCTTTGTTGGCCTGGTACAACCTGATCTACGCCGCACCGTTGCTAGTGCTGTTGGGGGTTTATCTATTGGCTCGAGACCGCTTGAATGGGGTAAAAGAGGCCGTAGAAAAGTTTCTACAGCGCTGGGCTAGACTGCTGACACTAGTCTTCATGTATCCGCTGGGGGTATGGTTCGTGCTCGAGGGCGTTTCGGCTTTAGGGGTAAAGCTATGAACGGCTGGATTTTTCTTCTGGTTGCCATCGTTTCGGAGGTCATCGGCAGCACTGGGTTGAAGGCTTCGCAAGGCTTTAGCAAGATCACACCTTCGGTGATCGTGGTGGCAGGCTATGCTTCGGCCTTTTACTTCATCAGCCTGGCCCTCAAAACTATCCCACTTAGCACGGCTTATGCTATCTGGTCAGGTCTCGGCACGGCTCTGATTGCCGTCTTGGGGGTGGTATTTTTGCGCGAGAGTATCAACTTGCCTGGTGTACTGGGCATTGGCTTGATTATCGCTGGGGTGGTGCTCCTGAACCTTTACGCAGTGCGACACTGATTTCTTTTGAAGAAGGATAGGTTAGGCTGTTGGGGTGCAGCCGGGGGTCAAAGAACAGCTCGAGGCCCGTTTTCGCATGCCCCTCACCCCCCTGGTGGACGGGGCAGATGCCCATACCTTCGCCGGGTATGGCCTGGTGTTCAAGGTGTTTGCTCCGGCCACCCCCCAAACCCCTGTTTGGCAACCCAGCGGCATCTATGCGGCCCGTCTGGAAGCCCTCAACATGACCAAGGCCGACCTCGCGGCCTGGGTAGTCGAAGCCCTAGAAATCGCCCGGCATGGGATTCTCGTCACCCGGCGCTATCCGGGACACAACTTCCAGCCACAGAACTTCTCGGATGCGGCTGTCTCCAGCCTGGCTCAGTTCTTCTGCCACCTACACGGCATTGCCGAGCAAGGGGTGGTGAGTCGGAGCCGCCTCGAGGCCCGCCTCGAGCAGTTTGGCAGTACCCTCCACGACCTCCCCCAAGCCCAGCAACTGATTGGCCTGCTGCGGGGCCATCTGGATGAGATTGCTGCAACCCCCCAAGCCTTCTGTCACCGCGACCCCCACGCCGGAAACATCCTGCTGAAGAATCCCGGTGTGGACGGGGATATTCCGGCAGCCTTGCTGGTGGACTGGGTGCGGGCTTCGCCTGACGACCCGGCTAGGGATTTGGCAATTCTCACCACCGGAACCCTGGCCCTACTGGGGGAGCGTAAGGCCGTAGAAACTCTGCACTTTATGGTGCGCTGCTACCCCGATGGAGGGGCGGTGTGGGCGCGGCTGCGCTTCTGGGTTCCGCTAACCTATCTGCACGATATGCACTGGTTTCGCACCAAGGAGCCCCAGGGTTTCGAGGCAGCAGTTGCCGACAAAATGCCCAAAGCCCTGCGGTTTTACCACGACTTCAGACCACTTTAGCCAATCAGCGTGTCCAGTATCGGCCCAGCCCCGAATTATGGCGGCTGCAATTAGCAGTTGAAGGAAACCGGTCACACCTGAACTAGCAAGTACCGCGCAAGTCAAAAACTGTAGGGCCAGGGAAAATATTGCTCGAGCTGCCGTAACCGCTCTATGGTAGCCAGATAGCCCGCTTTGATATTGGTCATTTGCACAGTTTTGCCCGGTATGAATCTGGGTCTTGAGTCTCTGGAGTTATTTGGATGGGGGTGGGGGATGATACCATTCTCGAGTGAACCTTACCGTGGTAAACCATCCTCTGGTGCAGCACAAGCTGGCCATCATCCGTGACAAGAACACCGGCTCCAAGGACTTCCGCGAGTTGATGGCGGAAGTTTCGATGTTGATGGCCTACGAAGCCATGCGCGACCTCGAGCTAGACCCGGTAACCATCGAGACCCCCATCACCTCCATGCAAGCCCAAATGCTCTCGGGTAAGAAACTTGCCCTGGTGGCGATTTTGCGGGCTGGGCTGATTATGGTGGATGGTATTTTGCGGCTGGTTCCAGTGGCGCGGGTGGGCCATATTGGCCTCTACCGCGACCCTGCCACCTTGAACCCGGTGGAATACTACGCCAAGCTGCCCGACGACATCGGAGGACGGCGGGTTTTCCTCACCGATCCCATGCTGGCGACGGCAGGCAGCGCGGTTCACGCCATTACGGTGCTCAAAAATAAGGGGGCCAGCCAGATCAAGCTGATGAGCATTATCGCCGCTCCCGAGGGCCTGGCCCGGGTCGAGCGGGAGCACCCCGACGTGGAAATTGTGGTAGCCGCCGTGGATAGCCACCTCAACGATCACGGATATATCGTGCCAGGGCTGGGCGACGCGGGGGACAGAATCTATGGAACCAAGTGACCGCAAAGCCCAAAGCTTAAGGTCAAAGTCAGAAAGTCTCTCTTTACTTTCAGCTTGGGGTCTTAGGCTTTAGACAGCATAGCCATGAACGACTTTCTTAAATCTCTCGGTATATCCAACCCCGGCGGCACGGGTTGGCTCAGCGTTCTCTTCACTTTCGTGGTGGCCTGGGTCGTCACTTGGCGCTTTATCCCTAGGGTGCGTAGCTTTGCCCTCAAGGTGGGCTGGGCCGACCATCCCAATGCCCGCCGCCTCAACAAGGAGCCCTTAGCCAACGCGGGTGGGCTGGCGATTTTTGCTGGGGTGATTGCCGCCCTCATTATTGCGGCGGTGCTGCGCCCAATTCTGCTCGAGGGTGTGCTGGTGCAGATGCTGGCTATCTTGTTGGGCGGGGCTATCCTGGTGCTGGTGGGCTTTATTGACGATCAGTATGGCCTGCCCCCCCTGTTTCGCTTCAGCGTGCAGATATTGGTGGCCCTGCTGTTGGTGGCAGTGGGGATTCGTTTCCACGCAGCTTTTGGCACAGCTATAGACCCTTTGCTGAGCGTGGTATTGACGGTTCTTTGGATTGTGGGGATTACCAACGCGGTCAACCTGATGGATGGGGTAGACGGTCTGGCGGGGGGTATTAGCTATATCACCGCGATGGGCTTGCTGGCTGTCTCGGCCCAGTTTACCTATTGGGCCTCAGCCACGCTGGTGTTGGCGGCCCTGGCGGGGGCGGCCCTGGGTTTCCTGCGGCACAACTTCCATCCCTCAAAAATCATCATGGGAGACGCAGGAGCCTACTTTTTTGGCTATGTGCTGGGAGCTACGGCCTTGCTGGGTAGTCTCAAGGTCACGACGGTTTTTTCCTTGGTTCCCACAGCCCTATTCCTGCTGCTGCCAATCTTCGACGTGACTCGAGTTTTCACCCAGCGTCTGCTCAAGGGCCAGAACCCCATGTCTACTCCTGGCAAAGACCATCTGCATCATATTTTGCTGGCCAGAGGGTTCTCGCAAAGCCGCACCACGTTAATTCTGTGGGGTGTGACCCTGATTCTGAATATGTTTGCCATGGCGGTGCAGGGGCTTAGCCCGTTGGTTATCGTGATTACTGCCCTGGGCACGGCCGGGCTGCTGGCCTTCACGGTCTGGCGCAAACTGCGGGCCTCCTGGCAGGAAGTACAAGTAGCTGCCCCCAAGGCGGGCGATTGAAGGCTCGAGCCGAAGGTCTTGGACGTTTTTTGACTTGCGGCCTGAGACTTGCAACAATGCTTTGCGGTCAATACATCACAAGACCGTAGGCTACCCATGAAGAAAGTCGTCCTCGCTTTTGGAACCCGCCCTGAAGCCATCAAGATGGCCCCGGTGATTTTTGCCCTGCGGGCTCAGCCGGAGATTAACAGCGTGGTGCTCTCTACCGGGCAGCACCAGCAGCAGCTTGAGGATGCCCTGCGGGTGTTTGGTATTGTCCCCGATGCCGACCTAAAAACCATGACCGACCGCCAGACCCTCCCCGCATTGATGGGCCGGATTGTGCCTGCTGCCGCCGACAAACTGCGCGAGCTGCAAGCCGACTACGTGCTGGTACACGGCGATACCCTGACCACCTTCGCGGTTAGCCTGGCGGCTTTTTTCGAGGGGATTCCGGTGGGGCACGTGGAGGCGGGCCTACGCAGTTTCAATATGCGCGAGCCATTCCCCGAGGAGGCCAACCGCAAGCTCACCGACGTGCTGACCGACCTGGACTTGCCGCCCACGCCAGGTGCAAAGAAAAACCTGCTGCACGAGGGCAAGGCTGCCGAACGCATAATTGTTACCGGACAGACCGAGGTGGACGCGGTGCTCTATGCCAGCACTCGAGGAACGCCCCCTCCGCTGCCCGAAAATAAGCGCATCGTGGGCGTAACCATGCACCGCCGGGAGAACCTGCCCTTCATGCGTGAACTCGCCCATGCCTTGGCGCGGGTCGCCAAAGCCCACCCCGAGTGCTATTTTGTCTATCCGGTTCACCTCAACCCAGCCGTGCGCGAGGCGGTGTATCCCGAACTCGAGCCCCTGGAGAACGTCGCCCTGCTCGAGCCCCTCGAGTTTGGTACCATGGCCGGGCTGATGCGCCGCTCAGCCCTGCTGATTACCGATTCGGGCGGGGTGCAGGAGAGCGGGGCCACGCTGGGGATACCGGTAGTGGTACTGCGTAACGTCACCGAGCGACCCGAAGGTTTGGCGGTAGGAGCCTTGAAGCTGGCGGGAACCGACCCCGAGCAGGTATTTACGCTGATTGACGGCTTGCTCTGTGACGAGGCCGCGCTCGCTGCCATGCGCAACCGGCCCAACCCCTACGGCGATGGCAAAGCTGCCCAGCGCTGTGCCCAGGGGGTAGCCTGGCGCTTGGGACTGGCTGAGCGTCCGGTAGATTGGCAGGATTAGTTTTTGGGCGTAACCACCCTGAGATTGTATATCTCGAGTCGGGTTTTGCCCTTCTCTCATGCTAATACCCGGTACACTGCTATGCGTTATGGATTCGGCACTGGGCAACTGGGTACAGACCCTCGGCTATATTGGCATCTTTGCGGTGGTGTTTGCGGAAACGGGCCTGCTGGTAGGGTTTGCCCTGCCCGGCGATAGCCTGCTGATTACGGTGGGGATTCTGGTGGCAGCAGGCAAGCTGCAGCTAGGGCCTGCTTTGATAGTTCTGTTTATTGGCTCGTTTATGGGGAATAATTTAGGCTATTGGTTGGGCCGCTTGCTGGGGCCGAGCCTAAAGCGCCGGGTCAAAGACGAGCACATGGAGCGCACCAGGGTTTTTATGCTTCGCTTTGGGCCACTTTCGCTTTTGGTGGGGCCCTTTATTCCGGTGGTGCGGGCTTTGGTGCCGTTCATCTGCGGAACCCTGAGAATGCCCTACTGGCGTTTCTTCCTGCTCACATTGCTAGGAAGCCTGGTCTGGACAGTGGGCCTGACCCTGTTGTCGTATTACGTGGGTTCCAAGATTCCCAACCTCGAGAAGTACGTCTACCTGATCTTGCTGGTGGGGATTCTGAGCGGTATAGTTCCCGCTGCTCTGCGCTTTTTCTGGGGCCGCAAGGCTTCTAATGCTAAGCGTATCTAGACTAGTTTTGACCAGTAAGCATCGCTGTCTTCAGGGTTTTTGCGAAGGTGGGGCAAGAACTCTTCTCGAGGGCCAAGTTGTTATGCAAAACGCAAGGGCTTCAGCGGTTTTACTCTGAATTGCCCAGTATGCTTGAAGGGTGAAGTTTGACCAAGCCCTTTTCCTGCGGATTGCCTTTTTTTTGTTTTTGCTATGGGC
>JADMIM010000067.1 GCA_015478585.1 Thermaceae bacterium
TCCTTAACCTCCACAGGAGCCTTCACCTTGCCGTGAGAGAGGGCATAAAAGATAAAAGTGTCGTTAGGGCAAAACGAATAGCCAAGCTCCATGCTCCGATGCTAAATCCCTGTGCTCGAGTTGTTTGGGTGATAACCCCCAGACCTGTGCGGCTTCAGAAAGATTAGACTTCTTGCAGAAGTCGCGGATAACTCCTGGCGGATAGCCCATAGCTACGTCCGAGACGACAACTCGGGCTTCACCCCCTTGAGTCCGGCCAAAGGGCTTAAGACCTCCACCATGGCGGTATAGCCCTCCGCTCTACAGCTTGACCCGGCTGCGGTCTCCGAGTATGAGTTGCAGGGTGTGGCGGCGGGTATTGCCTTTGCCGTCCACCACCGCCTTTTCTCCCAGCACGCTGGAGTCTAGCCGGTAGGGTAGGCCCAGCACTTCGGACTCGTCCATCAAAATCGAGTATTCCACCTCGCTGCCCACCACCTTTGCACCCTTTCCTACCGCCGTGTAGGGGCCGATAAAGCTGTCTTCAATCTGAGCATTGGGGCCGATATAAGCTGGGCCACGTACGGTGCTACGAACGATGGTAGCCCCTTTTTCCACCACCACTTCCCCAACCACCTCGGCCTGAACCAGTTCCCCGGCAATCTGGCGGCGCACCTGCGAAAGCGTGAGGCGGTTAGCATCGAGCAAATCCTCGGGCCTGCCGGTGTCTTTCCACCAACCCCGCACCTTCAGGGCTTCTACACTCAAGCCCCGGTCTACCAGCCCCTGAATGGCCTCGGTAATCTCGTATTCCCCGCGCCCTGAAGGCTCGAGTGTGGCAATAACCTGGTGGATTTTGGCGGTGAACAAATACACTCCCACCAGGGCCAGGTTAGACGGTGGGTCTTTGGGTTTCTCCAGCAGGCGCGTCACCCGGCCCGAAGCGTCCACCACGGCTACCCCGAAAGCCCTGGGGTCTTCGACTTCGGTCAGCAGCAGCACCGCGTCGCAGCCGCGTTTGAAGGTCTCGAGCATATGATTGATACCGCCGGAGAGCAAATTATCGCCCAGGTACATCACGAACGGGCTTTCCCCCAGAAAGGGCTGGGCTGTCTTGACAGCATGAGCTAGCCCTGCGGGGGTGTCCTGGGGAATAAAAGTGAGGCTCACTCCCCAGCGTTCGCCACTGCCCAGGGCTTCGCGCACCTCGTCGCCGGTTTCCGGGCTAATCACCACGCCAATGTCTTGAATACCGGCTTTAACCAGGTCTTCGATTACGTAGAACAAGTTGGGCTTGCCCCCGATAGGGATAAGCTGCTTGGCACGGGTATGGGTTAGGGGGCGCAAGCGCGTACCCTTACCGCCGGAGAGGATGAGTCCCTTGAGGTTCATAGTTCGCCCAACAGTTTACCCAAGCTATCGCAGTCTTCATTGACGTTGGCGCTCCTCCGGGTTACGGGCAGAGCCCGTATGGCCTACAGCCACCCCTCCGGGCACCAACTGTTCAATCCAGAACATGGTTTCTCAAATGCCCCCTGGCTGAAACATTATGAAGACCGCTCTATACCCGTGTGCCCTCCCCACCCCAGCTCGAGTAGGCGTAAAACCGCCCGCGCTCCCCGCGCAGGTAGTCCAGCAGGGGCTCGGCCAGAGGGCGGTGATCCTCGAGCTTGACCGAAACCTCCTCAGGGGTAAAGAACCTAGCCTCGACAATGTGTCCGTCGGGGTCGCGGGGGTTGAGGAGGCCCTCGTAGCTGGCCCGAAAGGCCATGGCTACGGTGCGCTCGGCTTTGCGGGCATCCTCGACTTGGAGCACGTAGGCCAGGTGCTCGACCCCTTTGACCCGCAGTCCGGTTTCTTCGGCTACTTCCCTGGCAATGGCCGCCAGAATGCTCTCACCTGCTTCTACCATGCCGCCTGGCAGGGTGTAGCGCACCTTGCCCCGGCGGCTCCAATCATTGGCTACCAGCAGCACCCGCCCCTGCTTGTCCACCAGGATGGCGGCGGCAACCAATAGGTCACGTCGTAATCCATGCATAAGTCCGCCTCTCTTCCGCTAGGCGGACTGGGATATTGCTTCAAGTTGGCGCTCCTGGTCGGCTTTCTTAAGGGCTTCGTGCAGTTCGGAAAGGTCGCCTGACAGCACACCCTCTAAGTCGTGGGTAGTGAAGCCAATGCGGTGGTCGGTGACGCGGCTTTGCGGAAAGTTATAGGTGCGGATTTTCTCGCTGCGCTCGCCGGAGCCAATCTGGGCCAGGCGGTCTTCGCGGCGTTTGGCGGCTTCCTCGGCCCGCTTGATGTCCAGGAGCCTCGAGCGCAGGATGGAGAGGGCTTTCTCCTTATTTTTGATCTGGCTGCGTGACTCCATCGAGGCCACGATCATGCCGGTGGGTTTGTGCAGCACCTGTACCGCACTGTCGGTGGTGTTCACGCCCTGCCCACCGGGGCCAGAGGCCCGTGAGACGGTAATTTCCAGGTCGGCGGGGTCGAGTTGCACGTCCACCTCCTCGGCCTCTACCATCACCGCGACGGTGGCGGTGCTGGTGTGGATACGGCCCTGGGTCTCGGTGGCCGGGACGCGCTGGACGCGGTGAACCCCCGACTCGTATTTAAGCAGGCCGTAGGCCCCGGCCCCGTCTATCTCGAAGGAGACCTTGGAAACGCCCCCTAAGTCGGTGAGGCTGGTCTCGAGGATTTCCGGCTTGTAGCCCTTGGTCTGGGCAAATTTGATGAGCATATCGCGCAACTCGGAGGCGAACAGCGCGGCCTCTTCGCCGCCGGTTCCGGCACGGATTTCGATGATGGCGTTTTTGTCGTCCAGGGGGTCTTTGGGTAGCAGCATCAGCTCGAGCTGGGCCTCGAGCGCGGGGATGCGGGGCTCGAGCAGCTCGAGGTCGGCCCGGGCCATCTCGCCAAACTCGGGATCAAACTGCAACTCCTTGGCCTCGGCAATGCCGGAGAGGGTTTTCTTGTACTCGCGGATGACAGAAATCAGGCTGCCCATGTCGGCGTAGCGCTTGGACAATCGCCCGTATTCCTGCTGGTTGGTGAGCACCGACGCGTCGGATAGTTGCGCCTCGAGCGTCTGGTACTCGTGTTCTAGGGAGGAAAGTTTTTCTAGCATAGAGGGTCACTGTTTACCAGGATACCGCGAAACCCCGAAGACCGAACGCCGAACGGCACTTTGCACTGGTGTAGAAAATAAACGTCAGTCTTTCGAGCCAGGCCCACCTGCTTCGAGCGCTTCCACATCCTGCAAGTCTTTGGGCCGCCCGGCTGCCTTTTTAGCAGCGATAAGATCAGCTCGTGAAGCTACCCAGAAGGATTGCCGGAGGTAAGTCATGCCCTGCCGACGCTCCCAGGCTTCGGCAAAAACTAGGCCAGGCGTTGAAGTTTGCACGTCAATTCGTACCTGGTCTTGAAATATGGTGATTTCGTTGGCGAGCAATTCCTCGGGAGTGATTAGCGCAGGCCCGCCAACTCCATCGCCGTGAGCCGCCGCTCGGCATTTTGGGGGCTGGCCTCAATCAAAATATCCAGATCGAATGTGGCACGGGGAACCCCGTACAGTACGGCGGCGATGCCGCCAATTACCAGATACTTAACCTCGAGCGAGGCCAAGGATGCGAACACGTTTTGCAGGCGGTTGAGCATCTTCGGCCTCGGCAATCTGGGGATTATTCTCGAGGATCAGGTCGGTCATCATGCACAGATAATCCATACGTTCCTCAAGCGAGAGGCTTTGAAACCATTTGGCTTTCTCTCGATCCGACTCGAGGTCTCGGTTGTGCGATGAGGACTTTACCATTGTTTTCATTTTACTCTTGACAACATTTTTAGGTTAGCCTAAACTTAGGTGTTTCAGGGTTTAGGAACCCCTAAATATGAACCAGCTTATATTGAAAACACCCCTTTCTGAAGCCCAGGAAGACTATCTCAAGCAGATTTTGCTGCTCAGCAGTGGGGGAACCGGTAGCCTCGAGCCCACCCTGGCAGTTTCCACCCAAGACCTGGCCGACGAGATGCAGATTAAACCGGCCTCGGTCACGGGGATGCTCAAAAAGCTGTCCGAACACGGGCTGGTCGAGCACGAAGCCTATCGTGGGGTGCGGCTGACGGCTACAGGCTATAAGGTAGCCCTCGAGGTGTTGCGCCACCACCGCCTGATTGAAGCCTATCTGCATCAAGCCCTGGGCTACGGCTGGGAGGAAGTCCACGCCGAGGCCGAGCGCCTCGAGCACCATATCTCCGAGGCTTTCGAGGCTCGGATTGCCGAGTGGCTGGGCCACCCCTCCCACGACCCCCACGGCGACCCGATTCCCTCGGCCCAGCTCGAGCTGCCGCAGGATGCTCCCAGCCAGCGCTTGTCTTCGCTCGAAGACGGCGAGTACGGCCTGGTGATGCGGGTGGCCACCCAAGACCAGGACGCGCTCAACCTGCTGGCCCGGCTGGGCATACGGCCCGGAGCCAAAGTAGAGATGTTGATGCTGGGGCATTCAGTAGAGGGCACGCGGGTCAGGGTGGGTGAGCAGCGCTATCTCCTGCCCACCAATCTGGCCCAGATGGTCTGGGTTAGCCCGCTAGGAGACGAATATGCTGGTTAGCTCCGAGGACAAGGCTATTCAGACCGAGGCCCTCGAGGTCTTGGGGCGGCGCAGCCCCCGCAGAGGGCTGGCCAGGCTGCTGCCCTTTCTCGGCCCGGCCTTCGTAGCGAGCGTGGCCTACATGGATCCCGGCAACTTTGCCACCAATATCCAGGGTGGGGCCAAGTTCGGCTACTTGCTGCTGTGGGTCATTGCCTCGGCCAACTTGATGGCCATGCTGATTCAGTTTCTTTCCTCCAAGCTGGGCATTGTCACCGGCAAAAGCCTGCCCGAACACATCGCCCAGCGCTGGCCCAGGGGGGTGGTCTGGTTTTACTGGGCACAGGCCGAGATTATCGCCATGGCAACCGACCTGGCCGAGTTTCTGGGGGCAACCCTGGCCTTCAATTTGCTGTTTGGCCTTCCTTTAGTGTGGGGGGCGGTGCTCACGGGCATCTTCACCTTTGCCATCCTGGCCTTGCAGCAGCGCGGTTTCAGGCCGCTCGAGACCACCATCACGGCCTTGGTGGGGGTGATTGCCCTGGCCTACGTGGTCGAGCTGTTTCTCTCGAGGCCCGGTGGTAATTTCGTCCAGGGCTTTATTCCCCGCCTTCAGGGCAGCGAGAGCCTGTTGCTGGCGGTGGGCATTATCGGGGCTACGGTGATGCCCCACGTCATCTACTTGCACTCCGACCTCACCAAAAGCCGCATCCCCACCAATAATCCGCTGCTCAAGCGCCGACTGTTGCGCTACAACCTGCTGGATGTGGTGGTGGCGATGGGCCTGGCGGGCCTGATTAATATGGCTATGCTGGCGGCAGCCGTAGCCACTTTCTTCGCCAACGGCAAATCCGAAGTCGCCGATATCACCACCGCCTACCAAACCCTGACCCCCTTGCTGGGGCCACTGGCAGCCGTAGCTTTCGGGGTGGCGCTGCTGGCCTCGGGGCTCAGCTCGAGTACCGTGGGAACGATGGCCGGGCAGGTGGTGATGCAGGGCTTCGTGGGCTTTCAGATTCCCCTGTGGATACGCCGCCTAATTACCATGCTCCCGGCCTTCGGGGTGATCTGGCTGGGCCTCGACCCTACCTCTACTTTGGTACTGTCGCAGGTGGTGCTTTCCTTCGGGATTCCCTTTGCGCTGGTTCCCCTGTTGATCTTCACCGCCAAGCGCGAGGTAATGGGCGATCTGGTCAACAACCGGCTGATCACAGCGGTGGGTTGGCTGATTGCCGCGCTGATTATCGGGCTCAATCTATACCTGCTCTTTCAGACCTTTACCGGACGCTAGAAAAACCCTCTACACTTGACATTCTATAGCACTATATTTATCATTGTAAATGTTGAGGTAAAGGAGCCACCATGAGCGCCAAAATCACCGGACTGCACCACGTCACCGCCATCGCGGGCCCGGCCCAGCGGAACCTGGATTTCTACGCTGGGGTACTGGGGATGCGGCTGGTCAAAAAAAGTGTCAATCAGGACGACCCTGCCACTTATCACCTGTTTTATGCCGATGCCGAGGGTCGTCCCGGCACCGACCTGACCTTTTTCCCCTGGCAACAGCTCGCTCCCAGCCGCAAGGGAGTAGGGCTTTCGGTGGAGGTGCAACTGGCCGTGCCAGAGGGCAGCCTGGCTTTTTGGGAGGAGCGTTTGGGAGGCTACGGCCTGAAGCCCACAACCCTCGAGGTGCGCTTTGGCGAGCGGGCACTGCCCTTCCGCGACCCGGACGGCCTCGAGGTGGCCCTGGTCGAAACCGGCCAGCGCGAGTTCAGCCCTTGGGAGCGCAGCGACGTACCGGAAAACCAGCAGATCATGGGCCTGCACGGGGCCCGGCTGTGGGAGCGTGAGCTATATCCGACAGCCACTTTTCTGACCCAGACCCTGGGCTTTGAGGCCGTCGGGCAGGAGAACGGTTGGAGCCGCTTTAGCCTGGCGGGTGGGGGTTCGGGCCGCTTCCTGGACATCAAGGAACTACCCAACCTCTCCAGAGGCCAGTGGGGCACGGGCAGCATTCACCACCTGGCCTGGCGCGTAGACGGCACACCACAGGAGCTGGAGCTACGGACGCGGATCGCCGCCGCAGGCCGCCGTCCCACCGAGCAAGTAGACCGCTTTTGGTTCAAGTCGGTGTATTTCATGGAGCCGGGCGGGGCGCTGTTCGAGCTTGCCACCGACGGCCCTGGCTTCGCGGTGGACGAAGACCCGACCAGGTTGGGCGAGTCGCTGGTGCTACCACCCTGGCTCGAGCCTCAGCGGGCCACCATCGAGGCCGGTTTACCGCTCCTGCACCTGCCCAGCCCACGCGGAGTAAGTCTTCCATGACCTTAGAGCTGGGTTTTATTCATCGTCTGGAGCCCGGAGCTTCGGAGGCCACGCTGCTGGTGCTGCACGGCACCGGTGGCGACGAGAACGACCTGCTGCCCCTGGCCCGGCAACTGGCCCCGGCTGCCAACCTGCTCTCGCCCAGAGGAAAAGTGCTCGAGAACGGTGCTCCGCGCTTTTTCCGGCGGCTGGCGCTGGGAGTGTTCGACCAGGCCGACCTCAAAGCCCAAGCCGCCAACCTGGCAGGCTTCGTGCGGGATGCTGCAGAGCAGTACGGCCTACAGACCAGGAAAATCTACGCTCTGGGCTACTCCAACGGGGCCAATATGGCCGCGGCGCTGCTGCTACTGCATCCCGAACTGCTAGCCGGTGGGGTTTTGCTGCGTTCAATGCTGCCCACAGAGCCCGAAAAGCTGCCTGACCTGGGCCATAAAAAAGTCTTCATGGCGGCAGGTATCCAAGACCCCATGATTCCCAGGGCATCGGTGGAGGCCCTGGCTCAGCGCCTCAGGCAAGCCGGAAGCGAAGTCGAGCTGCGCTGGCAGCAGGGTGGACACCAGCTTTATCCCGAAGAACTGCTGGCTGCTCGAGCCTGGCTGGAGAAAACCCTATGAACCCAACCCTCAAACTCAGCGGCCTGACCCTTCGGGTGCGCAACCTCGAGGCCCAGTTGGCTTTCTACCGCGATTTGCTGGGGATGCAAGCCGTCTCCCAGGAGGGCAATCGCACCGATTTAGCCCTTTCTGGAGGCGAGTTTACCCTGCGATTAGTCCACGTTCCCAGCGCCCCTCTGCGCCCCCAGTCCACCTTGGGTCTGTATCACTTCGCGCTGCTCTTGCCCAGCCGTCCGGCGCTGGCGGCGGTTTTCCGGCGGCTGCTCGAGGGCGAGTACCCCAACTTTCAAGGGGCCTCCGACCACGGGGTTTCCGAGGCGCTATATTTAGCTGACCCCGAGGGCAACGGTATCGAACTGTACCGTGACCGTCCCAGAGCCCAATGGCCGGGTCAGGGCCAAAAGGTGGAGATGTACACCAGGCCGCTCGACCTCGAGCAGCTTCTGGCCGAAGCCCCGCACAGCACTGGGCTGGACGCTCAAACTACCTTCGGGCATATTCACCTGCACGTCGCTGACCTCGACCAGGCCGAGCAGTTTTTCACCGGATTGGGTATGCAAGTGACCCAGCGCGACTACCCCGGTGCGCGGTTTCTGGCGGCTGATGGCTACCATCACCACGTCGGCAGCAATCTCTGGGCCAGAGGACGCACCGCGCCGCCGGAATCCACCGGGCTGAGCGAGTACCGCCTGGCCATTAGGGATAGGCCAAGCCAGAGCCTGAGCGACCCCAACGGGATCACGGTTCATGTAGACCGGCTCTAAGTTTCTCCAGGGTAAGCCTTGCAGACTTACCCTGACTGAGAGAGAAGGAGAGCGACATCAGGGGGTGCGCGTAGCGCATAGCCGCTCTGCGGCTAACCTGGAGGGGGTGGCCGTAGGCCATACGGGCTCTGCCCGTAACCTGGATGAGGTGGCAAAATATCCTCCCCGGCAACCTCACCCTGGAGCGACTTAGCGCTTAAAGCGCAGATAATCCACCAGGGCTTGCAGCTTGGCATCGGTAATGGGGTCGCAAAGTTGGACGGTGTGCTCCTGGCCGTGGTCTTCGATACTCAGGATGTAGGTTTGTAGATCCGCGCCTCTAGGGGCAGCCTGGCTGGGCTGCTGGAAAAAATGCGCGGCCTGCACCATCTCCTTGACGGTTTTGGCTTCTTGCGAAGGCAGGCTTTCGACATCCAGGGTTAGTGGAGCAGCCAGCCCCGGAAAATAGGCCAGGCCCCCTTCGACCTTGAAGCGAATATGCATCCTAGCCCCCCGTGACCTGAACCCCCACCGCTTTCCAGGCCTCCCGCACGGCTTTGGTTTCCTTGCCGCTGGCTTTGTAGAGCTGGGTGGCGTTGTCTATGGTGAGGGTGGCAAAGTCGCTGAAGCTGGCTTTGGAGCGCAGGCGCTTGTCGCGCAGGGTCTCGTACCAGACCCGCCCGGCTTTGTCCCAGGCATAGCCCCCAATGGCGCTGGCAGCCAGGTAAAAAGCGTGGTTGGGGATGCCGGAGTTGATGTGAACCCCACCGTTGTCCTCGAGGGTATTTAGGTAGTCCTTCATGGTAGCGGGCTGACGGTCTTGGCCCAGCACTGGGTCGTCAAAGGCAGTTCCCGGAGCCTTCATCGAGCGCAGCGCCACCCCATTTACCTTGGCCGTAAACAGCCCGGCCCCAATCAGCCAATCGGCTTTGTCGGCGGTCTGGTTGAGGGTACGCTGTTTGACCAGTGAACCAAACACGTCCGAGACCGACTCGTTGAGCGCACCCGACTGCATGTTGTAGTCGAGGGCGGCTTCTACCTCGGTGACCCCATGGGTTAGCTCGTGACCGATTACGTCCAGGGCAATCGTGAAGCGGTTGAAATACACCCCATCACCATCGCCAAAGACCATCTGGGTGCCGTTCCAGAAGGCGTTGTTGTATTTGTTACCGAAATGCACGCTGGCTTGCAAGGGCAAGCCCTTGTCGTCTATGGAGTCGCGTTTGAAGACCTGCCAGTAGAAGTCGTAGGTGGCTCCCAGCCCGTCGTAGGCTTCGTTTACGGTGACATCAGGGCTGGCCTTGCTGCCCTCGGCCCGCACCAGCTTGCCAGGAAGGTTTTGCAAGCCTCCGGCATCGTAAATCGAGCGGGTTTTCTGACCGGCAATGGCCCGGATTCCCCTGGGCCGCACCAAGGGGCCATCGCGCACCGAGCGCATGGTGGTATCCACGGCCAGGGTTTGCAAGGCCCACGTCCGCTGCTGTTTGGTTCCGTTGCGGGCGATGGCCCGCAAAATATACTGCGGAACGATACAAAAGCCGCTGCTGCCTGCGGTAATCAGGCCCATCGAAGACCTCCTCGAGCTAAGCTCGGGCCAATTGTACTCCGCACCGACGGAGCCGGGAGCAAAACCGTCGAAGGTCGAACGCCTAAAGCCGAAAACTTAAAGTCAAAAACCTAAAAACACCTGCCGCGTCCCGGACGGTGTTTCTTGATAGGGCAATTATGCTGTCCTGGTGTAGCGTTAAGGCTCTTTGT
Organism: Thermaceae bacterium; assembly: GCA_015478585.1. Classification (GTDB taxonomy): domain Bacteria; phylum Deinococcota; class Deinococci; order Deinococcales; family Thermaceae; genus Meiothermus. The sequence goes on from JADMIM010000067.1 coordinate 10,003, forward strand.
ATTTTGCTTTTAGCGTCAGGCGTTAGGCGTTGGGTGTTGGGCATCTTAACTATTCAGAATTCGCAGAGCCACAGCCTGGGCTCGAGGTAGATTGAATCCCATGGCGGCATTTAGCAAAGCTGATTTCGGCGCAGAATTTCTTTGGGGCACGGCTACCGCCTCGTATCAAGTCGAGGGGGCAGTGGGCCAAGATGGGCGTAGTCCGTCGGTCTGGGATACCTTTAGTCATACCCCAGGCAAAATCAGGAATGGTGACACCGGCGATGTGGCCTGTGATTTTTACCACCGCTATGCCAGCGATCTTGCTTTCATTCGCCAGATGGGAATGCAGGTCAACCGATTTTCGCTGGCCTGGTCGCGCATTATGCCCGAGGGCCGGGGGAGAGTGAACCCCCAGGGGTTAGACTTTTACCACCGGGTCATAGACCGCACCCTCGAGCTGGGCCTCCAGCCCTGGATTACCCTCTACCATTGGGATTTACCGCAGGCCCTCGAGGACAGCGGGGGCTGGATCAACCGCGACATAGTGGGTTGGTTCAGCGAATACGCGGCGGTCTGCGCCAAAGCTTTTGGCGACAAGGTAAAACACTGGATGGTGCTCAACGAGCCCTTCGTCTTCACCACGCTGGGTTATATGCTGGGAACCCACGCGCCGGGTCGCAAGGGGCTAGGCCACTACCTACCCGCCATCCACCACACCGCCCTGGCCCAGGCCGAAGGCGGGCGAATCCTGCGGAGTGTGCCTGAGGCCCAGGTCGGGACGACTTTTTCCGGTTCTTTTGTAGAGCCTGTAAACGCCTGGCCCTGGAGCCGGGGGGCCGCCACCCGTATGGATGCGCTGGTCAACCGGCTTTTTATCGAACCGGCTTTGGGCCTGGGCTATCCCTGGGCCACCCTCCCTTTTCTAAAGGGTATGCAGCGCTATATGCAGCCCGGAGATGCCGAAAAACTGGCTTTCGACTTCGACTTCGTGGGCTTACAGACCTATTTTCGCACCATCGTCCGCTTGAGCCTACTGGATTTTGGAGTCTGGGCCAAGGAGATTCCCGCCCGCCAGCGGGGCCACGGCGAGCCCACCGCAATGGGTTGGGAAGTCTATCCGCCCAGCCTATACCACCTGCTCGAGCAGTTTGCGGCCTATACGGGAGTGAAAAAAATCATCGTCAGCGAGAACGGCGCGGCCTTCCCCGACACCCTGCAAGACGGGCGAGTCCACGACCCCAAACGGCTCAGCTATATCCGCGACCACCTCGAGCAGGTCTTGCGGGCCAGACGTGCAGGACTGCCGGTAGAAGGTTATCTGGTCTGGAGCCTGCTGGACAACTTCGAGTGGGCCGAGGGCTATCATCCGCGCTTTGGCCTGGTGTACGTGGATTACCCCACCCAAAAGCGGATCCTGAAGGATTCGGGGAAGTGGTTCAGCGAATTTCTGACCAATGGGTCAGTTTGACGCTACAATCGTGTACATGACTTTGCCCAAACGCTCCGAATTGCCCCTAGAACAAACCTGGAACTTAGAGCCCCTATTCGCCTCGGAGGCCGACTGGCAAGCCGCCCTCGAGCAGGCCACAGCCTCCACTAAAGAACTCCAGCCCTTCGCCGGGCGGCTCTCTGAGAGAGGGAAAACCCTGCTGCAAGCCCTGCAAACCCAAGAGCGGCTGAGCCTGCAAGCCAGCAAAGTAGCCCTGTACGCTTCCTTGCAACTTTCTACCGATGGGGCCAACCCCCAATACAGCACCATGCTCAGCCAGGCTCGGGGAATGTTGGCCCAGTTAGGGGCGGCAGCAGCCTACTTGGAGCCGGAGATTCTGGCGATTCCAGCCGAGCGCCTCGAGGCCCTCGTGCAGGAGGAGTCCGGCCTGGAAATCTACCAGCACTACTTTGAGGCACTGCACCTGCGCAAGCCCCACGTCCGCAGCACCGAGGTCGAAGTGGTGCTGGCCCAGGCTTCGGATGCCCTGGGTGGGCACAGCGCCAGCGCCAGTGCCGCCACCAACGCCGACATGCGCTTCAGACCGGTAGAGTTTGGCGGGCAAAGCCTGCCGGTTTCTCACACCAGCGTGGGTGAACTGCTCGTCCACCCCGCGGCCGAAGTGCGCAAAGCCGCCTGGGAGTCCTATGCCGACGGACACCTGGCCTTGCAGAACACCCTGGCCTCGACCCTGCAAGGGAGCATCAAAGCCTACATTTTGGGAACCCAAGCCAGGGGCTATGCCAGCAGCCTCGAGCGCTCCCTGGCCGTGGGGCGTATCGCCAACAACATCCCCCGCAGTGTCTTCGACAACCTGCTCTCGATCTTCCAGGCCAACCTGCCCACCTGGCATCGTTTCTGGCGCATCCGCCGCAAAGCCAAAGGCGGAACCCTGCCCAACCACGACGTGCCGCTCTACGACGCACCCGCGCCCCTCGTCCAGAGTCCCAAGATAACCTTCCAGGAGGCCGCCGAGACCATCTGCCGGGGCATGGAGCCGCTGGGCCGTGAATATGTCGAGCCAATGCGCCGGGGCCTTTTGCAAGAGCGCTGGGTGGACTGGGGCCAGAATGCGGGCAAGCGGGCCGGAGCCTATTCTTCAGGGCTCAAGGGCACGTTTCCCTATATCTTCATGAGCTGGTCGGACGACCTTTTCTCTCTCTCCACCCTGGCCCACGAGCTGGGCCACTCCATGCACTCGTATTTCTCGAAGGGCCTCCAGCCCGTGGTCTATGCGGGCTATTCGCTGTTTATTGCCGAGGTGGCCTCCAACTTCAACCAGGCCATGGTGCGGGCTATGCTGCTGCGCGAGGCCAAAACCCCGGAGTACAAGCTGGCCGTGCTCGAGGAAGCCTTTTCCAACTTCCACCGCTATTTGTTCGTGATGCCTACCCTGGCCCGCTTCGAGAAAGAACTCTACGAGCGTATAGAAGCCGGTGGAGCCATCTCGGCCCCATTTCTAAAAGAGCGCCTGAGCCAACTGCTCAGCGAGGGCTACGGCGCTGAAGTAGCCCTCGACCAGGAGCGGCTGGGCTCGAGCTGGATGAACTTTTCGCACCTCTACCAACCCTTCTACGTGTATCAGTACGCCACCGGCATCGCTGCCGCCAACGCCCTAGCCAAGGACGTGCTGGAACAGGGTCAGCCTGCTGCCCAGCGCTATCTGGAATTCCTCAAAGCCGGAGATTCGGTCTACCCGCTCGAGGCCCTGAAAATCGCCGGGATTGACATGACTCGGCCCGAACCTGTAGAACGTGGCTTCGCGGTGCTAAAGGAGATGGTGGACGAGCTGGAAAAGCTAGTCTAACCTGCCCTCGTCCAGCACAGTGAAATCGCTTTATCAAGAAAATGCGCCCAGGAGGCTACTTGCTGTCGTTCACCACGCCAACCGGGTATATGAGCTGGGTCTCGAGCGGCTGCCCCAGCGACTGCACGCTGGCGGCAGGCAGGCTATAGGCATCGGCGGCACTGTAATTGACGGTATAGCCCAAATCCTGCATGGAACCGATGGTCACGCGGCTCAAGGGGTCAGAACTGCCAATATAGCCGGTCATCAGCTCGTCGCCAAACACCGCTTTACGCCAGTGCCCATCGCAAGTGCCCAGGCCACCGGTGTTTTCCAGTGGCACACTCCCGCTCCCACCCAGGGTCTGCCACTCCCGCACGGCATTGCTGCCCACGAACTGGGGGTTGTTGCCGCAAGTAGCCTTTTTGCCCACCCCGATCGCCAAGGCCCGGCCATAATCGTTCCAGAGCGTGCCATAGCCCAAAACATGGCCCATCTCGTGGGTGACAGTTGCCAACAGCAAACCTCGAGACTCCAAGCTGGTCACGTCGGCAGAATCCAGGGTAATTACCCCATAGGCCGGAAGGTTGCTGCTCGAGCGAATCACGCACGGCCCCGAGCTGCCCAAAGTTCCGCCCACCCCGTCAATTGGCTTGACCAGGATGTCAATGCGGACGCTATCTACCGGGCCGTTGTAAGCCGAGATGCCATTACAAACGTTGGTATTGCCGGAGATGGTGAAGCTGGGCAGACCTACCGTAATCACCTGTTGCCAACGGGCCGCAGCCTGCTGAAAAATCGCTTGCTGGCTAGCGCTAACGCTATTCACCAGATTCAGGTCAATCTTGAAGCTGCTCGAGGGGGGCGTGCCGGGAGTGGTAGAACTCGAGCTGCTGCACCCCGCCAGCAAGCTAAACAGAGCAATCAGGGTAGCCAGGCTATATTTCGGATTCATAGCCCCGAGCATACGGATACTACCTTGGCCCAGTCTTAAGGTTGCCTTAACGAGCGACCTCGAATCTCTTAGAGTTGAGGCCGTCCGAGAGCACCACCTCAAACTTGCCCCCACTTGGCAGACCCTGGGTAGAAAGCTGAACCTGACCGCCTTGCAGCCACAAACCAAGGGTGGTGCGCTCGCTGCCCAGGTGAGCCAGGGAGGCGTAAGGATAAACCGCGTTGTCCCACTTCAGGCTCAACGAGCCGGTTTGTTCGCTCAGGCTTAGGCTGGGAAGGCTCTGGGGCTGGATTCCCGCCGCTCGATGAAACAAGCTACGCCCAGCGCTCCTGACCTCGAGGCCCTCAATCACACCGGGGTTGGGAATGCTGAAGCTAAACTGCTCCTCACTCCAAGTGGCACTGGGGTCTTGGCCGGGGCCGTGCGGAGCCTCGACTACCTGGGTAGAAAAAGGGATTTCCTGTAGAGTCGCCCCGGTTTGCAGGCGCAAAGTGTAAGGGCCAGGCTTGGGCCAACTCGGCATGGCCTGAACCACCTGAAGCGGGTTTAGCTCGAGCTGCCCATTTCTGAGCCTGCCGCTCACCAACAGCACTTCCTGCACGGCGCTCAAGCTTTGGGCTTGGGGTGAGTTGGTCTCGAGGTAGCTCTGCATTTTGTTGTAGGTGTAATCGGAAATCCAGATTGGGTTGCAGTAGCTCATCACGTCCTTATAGCTGCTGGGGCTATACAAGGTGCTGTTGCTCAGGCTGTAGCCCCAAGTACCTATCGAGGCGTTGGTATAAGCGGTGGGCCAGTTTGGCTCGAGGCCGCTGGTAGTACCACAAGGGGCGTGGCCCATGCTCAGGTTGTGCCCGACCTCGTGGGCCATGATGCGGGGGGCCGAGCTGGAATAGTCCCAGCCCAGCGCCACCGGATAACCCACGTAGCCGATACCAGCTACCCCGCTGCTGTAGCTCACCCTGGCTAGGCCGTAGTAGTAGCGGTTGCTGCCGTCGGTGGTACGCAAGTTGGCCAACGCACCCAGCAAATCCCCCCAGTTGGTTCCATCCGCAGCTAAGGTTTTGCCATAGGTAAACGGGGTTCTGGTAGTGGTCTGCACGTCCTTTATCGGCAGCATGTCTTTGAGCAGGCTGACCGAAGGAATGCTGGGGGCAGTGGTCTGGCCCGGCTGGAGCACCGGAACCATAGTCATGTACAGCACCGTACCCGTACCCACCGCAGGCTTCAAATCGGCCAGGGGAGCGCTCTTGCTGGCATCGGCGTAGAGGCGCACCTCGAGGCCACTGGCTACCCAGCTCGCGGGCAGGGTAGCCTGATAGGTCTGGCTGAGGTCGCCGGTGCTGGCCTGAGCGAGAGGAAAAGTAGTTGGGCCACTAAAGTTCAGGCTGCCCTGAAAGGTATTGCCCAGGTATACATCCCCTTGCAGGGCAGCACTCAAACCCGCCTGAGCCCCCACCGCGTACACCCGCAACAATGCGGGCTTGCCCGCCACCAGCCGAAGGCTGCCGGAGAGCACGCTCTGGCCCCACTCGGTTTTGGGAACCGAAACCTGACTGGGAGTAGGCGTGGGCGAAGGGTTGGGAGTACCAACTACCGTGGAGCTTTGGCTGGCACAAGCCGTCAAAAGCAGGGAAAGAAGCAAGGCTCGAGTCATACGAGGATCTCGTCGTTACGCCATCCATGTCATCACAAGGGGCAGCGTTATCTCCCAAAAAATGGCCTGGAAAGCGTTAACTTAAGATGCGGCGCTTTTTGACGTAACGGAAGTAACGCTTAGAGCGGTTTTCAGAAAGAATAGGGCAGTCCCCTCGGTTAGAAAGACCTTGCCAAGCTCCTTTTTGCCGCCAGGAGTGGCGACAAAAATAGCGGAAACCGCGATAGTAGAATAGGTTCGACTATAGGCTTATGGAAAAGCGTGTCCCCTTGCCAACACAACCCTACCGCCGCCTGGTAATCAAGGTGGGCAGCGCCGTGCTCGCTGGAAGAGAGGGCATCCAGCAGGCCCGAATGGCGAATATCGCCGCTCAAATTGGGGCTTTGCGGGCCGAGGGACGCGAGGTGGTGCTGGTCTCCTCGGGCGCGATGGCTGCGGGGATAGCCAAGCTGGGCCTCGAGCGGCCCAAAACCATGCCCGGCAAACAGGCCGTGGCTGCGGTGGGGCAACCCTTGCTCATGCAGGCTTGGGCGGAAGCCTTTAGCAAAGCCGGGAAGAACCTGCCCCCCACCCTTCCGTCCCCGGTTCCCCGTGCCCCCTCCCCCGAAATTGCCCAGATTCTCCTCACCGCCGAAGACTTGGCCCACCGCCACCGCTACTTGAACGCACGGCACACCCTCGAGACCCTGCTGGCGTGGAACATCCTGCCCATCATCAACGAGAACGACACGGTGATGGTGGACGAGATAAAGTTTGGTGACAACGACCAGCTATCGGCCCTGATTGCTGGCTTGGTGGGAGCTGATTTATTGGTGCTGCTCTCGGATATAGATGCCCTCTACGACTCCGATCCGCGCTCCAACCCCCAGGCCCAGGCCGTGCCCTACGTGGCTCGAGTAGACGCGGAAATTCTCACCATGGCCGGAGAAACCCCCAACCAAGTCGGAACAGGGGGCATGAAAAGCAAGCTGCTGGCCGCCGAAAAGGCCCAGGCTGCTGGAATTCCCATGCTGTTATTGCCGGGCAGGCGCGACCATGCCATCCTTGAGGCTCTGGCCGGAAAACCCCTGGGCACGCTCTTTGCCGGGGGCCAGCGCCGGTATAGCGGGCAGAAACTCTGGCTGTATCAGCTTCCCAAACCCAAGGGTGAGGTCGTGGTGGATGCGGGAGCGGCTACCGCCCTGCGGCAGGGCGGGGCCTCCTTGCTACCGGCAGGAATCCGCGCAGTGCGGGGCAATTTTGACCTTGGCGAAGCGGTCAAATGCCTCGACCAGCAGGGCCACCTGATTGGTATCGGCTTGGTGAACTATAGCTCTGGCGAACTGAGCCGCATCAAAGGGGCCAAGACCCGCGATATCGAGGGAATTTTAGGCTACAAGCACTCCGACGAAGCAATTCACCGCGATTACTTCGCCCTGGGCAGCGAGCTAGAACAGGTCGGGCCTTAGAATCAAGGTCAGGAGAAACCGATGGTGGAGTCCAAGTCGCAGCTCCAAGCGCTGGCCGAAACTGCTCGAGTTGCTGCTCGAGCCCTAGCCAAAGCCAGCCCAGCCGCCAAATCCGAAACCCTGCGCCTCGCCGCGCAGAAGCTCAGCGATAAGTGGAAAACCCTCGAGGCCGCCAACCAAACCGACCTTGCCGCCGCCGAAGCTGCCGGGCTTTCCCAGGCCAAGCTAGACCGACTCAAACTCACTCCCAAAATACAGAGCGACTTGCTACAAGGGCTTTTGCAAGTAGCCGATATGCCCGACCCTATAGGCGAAATCGAAGATTTGCAGATTCGCCCCAACGGCCTGCAAGTGGGGCGGATGCGCATCCCCCTAGGCAGCATCGGCTTCATTTACGAGTCGCGGCCTAACGCCACCATTGAGGCCTCGGCGCTCACCCTCAAAGCTGGGAATTCCATTTTGCTGCGCGGGGGCAAGGAAGCCTGGAACTCCAATAGGGCCTTGGTTGACCTGCTGCAAGAATCGCTGCTCGAGGCGGGGTTGCCCAAAGAGGCCATCCAGCTCGTGCCCACCACCGAGCGCAGCGCTATCCTCGAGCTGTGCCACCTGAGCGGCCTGCTAGATTTAATCATCCCCAGAGGGGGCAAGGAACTCATCCAGCTCGTACAGGGCGAAGCCCGGATGCCGGTTTTGGCTCATGCCGAAGGGATAAACCACCTCTACGTGGATGCCGGAGCCGACCTCGAGAGCGCGGTAGCGATTGCAGTGAACGGCAAAGCCCAGCGCCCGAGCACCTGCAATAGCCTCGAGAAGGTTTTGGTTCACGCTGCCGAAGCCAAAAAGTTTTTGCCCAGGCTCGAGGCCGCAATGAGCGCTGCAAAAGTCGAACTGCGCGGGGACGAGCGGACGCGAAACTTCATCAGCATCAAAACCGCAACCGAAGAGGATTGGAGCAGCGAATATTTAGACCTGATTCTCACCGTGAAGGTAGTGGATTCGCTAGACCAGGCGCTCGAGCACATCGCCCGCTATGGCTCCAACCACACCGAGGCCATCTGCACCAACGATTATGGGCATTCCATGCGCTTTCTGCGCGAGGTAGATGCGAGCTTGGTTTTGGTCAACGCTTCGCCGCGCTTCAACGACGGCTTTCAGCTCGGCCTGGGCGCAGAAATCGGTATCTCTACCAGCAAGTTTCACGCCTACGGGGCGATGGGTCTGCGGGAACTGACCACCACCAAGTGGATTGCGTTGGGGAAGGGGCAGGTGCGAGACTGATTGCCCTATGTGGTATATGGTAATCCAAGGGCTTATGGAAAAGACCCCACTGTATTTACCAAGCGTACACCACGCACTCAAAGCTGCGGCCAGACAGGGAAAGCGTCCTGTTGCCAAGCTGGTGCGGGAGGCCAGCGAATACATCGGGCGCAAACCCCAACCCAAACTGCGCTCGATGGGAGCGGGTTGTGCCCCTGAGTTGGGAGGCGCTGAGATTAGAGCGGTTTTCAGAAAGAGTATGGCCCTTCACTCCGTTAGGAAGACCGTACCAAGCTCATTTTTTACCGCCATGAGTAGCGGCAAAAATAGCAGAAACCGCGATAAGGATTGGCTATTCCGACTTCAGCCGGAGTGAGCGGTGCAGTTTTTTAGCCGCATTTATCAAACCTATATCGGCTCCCACATTCCTTTTTTTGCGGCTGCCCTGGCCTATTATGCCCTTTTTAGTCTGATGCCACTCCTCTTTTTGCTGGTGGGGGTGTTTGGCTTCATGCTGCGCGGCAACACCGAACTCGAGCAGGCTTTTCTCAGCCGTCTGGCCGAACTCACCGTGTTGCTCTTCCCTACCCAGCCAGAGATTGCCCAGCGGTTGGTCACTTTCCTGACCAAAGGGGCCGTTCCCATCACCTTCGCTAGCTTGCTGGTGCTGCTATGGGCCAGCAGCAACTTTTTTGCCGCGCTAGCCTATGCTCTGGGGGTGATTTTTGGCAAGACCAAACCCCGTCTGGAGCTGGAGTTTAGCCTGACCCAGGTCGTCACGGCCTACGACCCCCACCCAGCCCGGCGCTGGTTGGACCAGGGCCTGCGGCGACTGGGCGTGCTGCGGGGGCGCATTGCTGCGTTGATGGCTCCTTTGTTGCTGGGCCTGGCGATCATCTTGCTGGCACTGCTGGGCTTGGGGTTTTCCTTCGTTCTGCGCTACCTGCCTCCTGGTCTGGATGTCCTCAGAGGGGGCCTCGAGCTAATTTTACCGATTTTAGGTGGATTCCTGCTGTTTCTTTTCACCTATGCCTTGCTACCCTCACCCGCGCCCAAGCTCAGCTCGGCACTGCTGGCTGCGGCTCTGGCAGCCCTCACCTGGGAAGGAATGCGCCTGGGGCTGCCCCTGTTGATACCGCGCACCCAGTACGAAGTTATCTATGGCCCTATCGCTGGATTTTTGCTGGCCCTGGTAGGGTTTTATCTGACCATGTGGATTTTGCTGTGCGGGGCAGTGGTGGCCAAGGTATTTTCGGAAACCCCCGCCTTCAAAGAATAGCCTTCTCGAGGCCGAGCAGTGAGTGAAGCGGGATGCAGTCGCAAAAACCCTCGAGGGTATGCTAAAGCCATGAGCCGCTCGGTTCCGGCCCAGACCAAAACCGCCGAAACCCCTATTGCCATCCAGCTTTCCGGGGTGTCGGTGGAAATGAGTGGACACCGGGTTCTCTCCGAAGTAGATTTAGAGGTCAAGAAGGGCGAGTTTGTCGCCATTATTGGGCCATCGGGTGGTGGCAAGAGTACTTTGCTGCGCATGGTGGCCGGGCTTTTGCAGACCAATACTGGACAGGTTCGGGTGCTGGGCCAGCCGGCAATGGTTTTTCAGGATTATCGCCTGTTGCCCTGGCGCACCGTCGAACAAAACATCCAGCTTCCCATCGAACTCACCCGGCGGGGTAAAATCGAGACCCATTTGGGCATGAAGCCCTACCAAAATCTCTATCCACACCAGCTCTCGGGCGGGATGAAGGCCAGGGTTGCCATTGCCCGGGCCCTGGCCCAAGATGCCGAAGTGTTGCTGATGGACGAACCCTTCGCGGCCCTGGACGCACTGGTGCGCGAGCGCTTCAACTTAGAGCTAAAACAACTCCACCAGCGCACCGGCAAAACCATCGTGTTCGTCACCCACAGCATCCGCGAGGCAGTGTACCTGGCTGACCGGGTGGTGGTGCTGACCGGTGGAAAAATCGAGACCATCCTCGACACCCGCGACGAAGGCCGCCTCACCGCTTTTACCGATGGCCTCGAGGCCGAGCTACGTGAGCGCCTGGGCGTAGCCGACTCGACTTTCATCGAGCCGCCCCCAGCCCCGCTGCGCCCGCCCTGGGAACTTTTCGGGGTGCTGGGCCTGACCAGCCTGTTTTTTCTGGCCTGGAGCCTGCTGGCCTCGAGGGTTCCAGTCTTCGTGCCCGCGCCAGGAGCGGTGTGGAACGCCACCGTCGCTAATGCCGGAGTGCTGCTACAAAACACTCTCTCTACCCTGCAAACGGCTGGGCTAGGAATTTTCTGCTCGCTCGCCATCGGCTTGCCGCTAGGCTATGCAATGGGCCGTAAACGCGCTTTGGAGCGCCTGCTCTCCCCGTTTATCGCGGCTTTGCAAGCGGTTCCCACCATCATCGTGGCTCCCCTGCTGATTATCTGGTTTGGCTACGGGTTGGGTTCCAAAATTACCGTCACCGCACTGGTCTCGATTTTCCCAGTGCTGGTTTCGGCAATGGTGGGGGTGCGCGAGGTAGACCGGGCTTACCGCGAGGTATTCCAGACCATTGGGGCCACCGGCTGGGGAGTATTCAGAAAGCTCGAGGTTCCCGGTGCGCTACCGGTCATCTTGGGGGGTTTGCGGCTCACGGTCTCGCTGGCCCTGATTGGTGCGGTGGTGGCGGAGTTCGTGTTTGGCGGCTCGGGTTTGGGCTATATGGCAAACAGCGAGCGACTGAACTTTAACTATGCCAACTCCTTTGCTGCGGTGGGGGTGACAGTGCTCTTAGGTATCGGGCTATATGGCATGGTGGCCTGGCTCGAGGGCTACGTGCTGCGCTACAGAAGGCGCTAGATGCCATATGATGAGCCAAACGAAAGCCCCTAGAGGGGACGCAGACTCTGCGAGTCACTTGGGGTGAGGGAGTGAGCGAAGCGAATGCCTTTGCCTTTCATCCAAAAACAAACCCCCCTCTAATCTTTCGACTAGAAGGGGGTTTTGGATTCTGGAGCGGGAGACGAGACTCGAACTCGCGACCCCAACCTTGGCAAGGTTG
>JADMIM010000068.1 GCA_015478585.1 Thermaceae bacterium
CTGTGGCAGCGGTAGGTGAGCGTCTCTTGGATCATGCCCTCTGTCTATCAGTACGCGGGAGACCACTACCGAGAATTTCAGTAGCCTTCTCGCTATTGATGACCCCCAACAAGAAGTGAACGTCGAAACCTTGGGACTTAGCCTCCAGCTTTTCGCGTCGGACATTGCGCGATTAGTCTACCCTAAGAGCATTGAGTCACCGCAGTCTATCTCTTAAGGACTACAGTAAGCCCATGAAGGGCACCAACCGCCAAAACATCAAGCCCGGCTCGAGAGTTCTTATCGTCCTCAAGGCTGATCAGCGCACTGGCAAGCTCACCGAGGGGGTCGTGCGGGACATCCTCACCAGCTCGGCGACCCACCCCCACGGCATCAAAGTAAGGCTCGAGAGCGGGGCGGTGGGGCGGGTCAAGGAAATCCTGGACTGACCCGTTCCGGGATATTCGCTGCTGGAGGGCCATTGCTAGCAAAAGTAAGCACCTCTGCTGTAAGGGGGGCCGGGGTGGTAACTTAAGCGCATGACCAAACGCGGAGGTTCCCAGCCCTCGGGCCGTTCTTCGGAGTTGCGCCGGGAAGAGGCCAAAACGGTTGCTCTCGAGGAGCAAAGCCTACAGGCCCAGCTCGACAGCCCCGACGCAAGCCTCGAGCAGGTTCGCCTGATTCTGTTCGGGCAGCAGATGCGGGAGTTTGACCGCAAGCTGCAAGGGCTCGAGGAGCGCTTTCAGCAAAGCTCGAGCCAGATGAACGTGGGGCTCTTGGAGCGCCTCGCGGCCTTGGAAAAACACCTCTCCGGGCTTTTCGAGCAGGAAGCCCAGGAGCGGCAGATTGCCGACTCGGCTTTGCAAGGTGGCCTCGATAAAGCGGTGAGCGACCTCGAGGGCAAGCTGGCCTCGGAAATCAAGGAAACCCGCCACGAGTTGCGCGACCAGGGCAAGGAAATAAACAAGAAGATGGACGCGCTGGGGAGCCAGCTCGAGGCCGCAATCGCCGAGTTGCGCCTGCAAAAAACCGACCGCAAGGTGCTGGCCGACCTGCTCGGCGGCATGGTGGATAAGTTGCGCAAGGATTAGAGAGGAAGGATGAAGCCAGAAAAGTCTCCATCCGCTATCCGCATTTCACCTTATGCCTGCCCAGCCTGAACCCCGTCCCAGCGAGCCCCCAGACCAACTCGAGGCTCTGCGCCGGTTGCTCCTCAAGCCCGAGCAGGAGCGCTTGGAGCGGCTGGACACGCCGCAGGAATGGGTAGAACAAGTGGCCCAGGCTCTGCCTGAAGCCCTGATTCGCCGGGCTAATGAAGACCGGGCCGTGCAGCAGGCCCTGGCTCGGGTGCTGGAGGAATCGTTTACCCTGTTGGTACAGCGTAACCCCAAGCTGCTGGCGGAAATTCTGTTCCCGGTGATTCTCCCGGCCATTCGGCGGGCGGTGGCCCAGATGTTTGCCTCGCTGGTACAAAACTTCAATCAGACCCTCGACCAGGCGGTGAGCCCGCAGGGGCTGCGCTGGCGGCTCGAGGCCCTCACCACGGGTAAGCCCTTTGGCGAGGTGGTGCTTTCGCATACTTTGTTGTACCGGGTGGAGCAGGTTTTTTTGATTCAGCGCGAAAGTGGGTTGCTGCTGGCGCGGGTGGTGGCAGCGGGGGTGAGCGTGCAGGACGGGGCCATGGTCTCGGGGATGCTCACGGCCATCGGGGATTTCGTGCGCGACTCTTTCGACCCCAGCGCCGACCTCAACACCGTGAACTTCGGGGAGCGGGTGCTGGTCGCCGAAGGGGACGAGCGGGCGGTGCTGGCAGCAGTGGTGCGGGGAACCCCCCCCACGGCCCTCAAGGAACGACTTCAGGATGTGCGCTCGGAGATCGAGCTGCGCTTTGCTGAGGTGATCCGCCACTACCAGGGGGACAGCCAACCGCTCGAGCCCACCAGACCGCTACTGGAAAGCCTGCTCGAGGCCCAGTATCAAACTCCGGCTCGTCGCCCGCCCTATGCCCTTTGGGTGGTTGGGGTGCTGGTTTTGCTGGGGCTTGGGGGGTGGGGCTGGAACATCTACCAGGCTACTCGCAACTGGAACACCTACCTCGAGCGCCTGCACAACACTCCCGGTATCGTGCTGACGGGTGTTCCGGGGCGCTACAAGGTGCAGGGCTTGCGCGACCCTCTGGCCGCCGACCCGCTGCAACTGGCTAAAGGCTTGAACCTGCCGCACCTGCAAACCCGTTTCCAGCCCTACCAGAGCCTCGAGCCGGAGATCGTGCTGCGGCGCATCAAGGCCCGGCTCGGCCCCAATACTTCGTTCAAGCTCGACCTCAACGGTAATATATTGTCGGTGAGTGGGCCCGTGACTCAAGAATGGCTGGTGCGCCTACAAGCGCTAGCTCCTACTTTGGGCATCTCCAACTTAGAAATCAGAATCCAGCCATGATACAAAAGAAGATTTGTATGCTCGGAGCCTTTGCGGTGGGTAAAACCAGCCTGGTGGCCCGCTACGTGCATAGCATCTTTTCCGAGCGCTACCACACCACGGTGGGGGTCAAGATAGACAAGAAGGAACTCATCCTGGACAAGCAGCCCCTGAGCTTGGTGTTGTGGGATTTATACGGTGAAGACGGTTTTAGCCGGGTACAGCCTTTCTATTTGCGCGGCAGCTCGGGCTATCTGCTAGTAGCCGACGGGACTCGCCCCGACACCCTGGACACCGCGATTGCCATGCAGGCCCGCACCCAGGAGGTGTTGGGGGGGGTTCCCTTCGTGCTGCTGATTAACAAATCTGACCTCGAGGGCCAGCTTGAAGAAGGACAGCTCGAGGCCCTGCGGGCCAGAGGCTGGACAATTCTCCAGACCAGCGCCAAAACCGGCCAAGGTGTAGAAGAAGCCTTCGGGCTGCTGGCCAAGCGAATGTTGGCTGAATGAGCTTTTCAGTGACCGGCCAAACTGCTGCGGTGGGGGGCGGGGTTGGTGTGGGCTTGCTGGAGGGCGGGCCCACTTTGGGCGGCCTCGAGCAGTTCGGGTATGGTCACGAAGCGATAGCCCTGTTTTTGTAGCCCTTCGAGAATCACTGGCAAAGCCCGCGTGGTGCGGCTGCGGTTGCCCCCGCCGTCGTGCATCAAGACGATAGCGCCGGGCCGTGCGCCGTTGAGCACGTTCGCGGCAAAGGCCGTCCAGGGAGCTTTGGGGTCGGTGTCGGCACTGCTCACCGACCACATCACCACGGTATAACCCTGCTTGAGGGCGTAGCTTGCTAGGCCATTCTTGAGACTGCCTCCGGGGGGGCGGAACAAGCGGGTGCTGACCTCGGTGTCTTGGGTAATAAGGCTGCTGGTGGAGTCGAGTTCTTGGGCGGCAGCGGCGGGAGTAAAGGGGTGGTAGAGGTGGCTCCAGCTATGGTTACCTACGGCGTGCCCGTCCAGGATCACCTGCTGGGCAATCTTAGGATAGGCCCGCAGGTAACGGCCTACCCAGAAAAAAGTGGCCCTGGCGTTGTAGCGGCGCAGGATGTCCAAATCTTCCTGGGTGGTGACGGGCCAGGGGCCATCGTCGAAGGTAAGGGCGATTAGTTTTGCTCCGGCGGGCAGCCTGACTTGTCGTACCACGGTGGCGGCAAAGGCTTTGGGGGGAGCAAAAGTTTGCTGGGAGACACCCGCAGGCGCGGGCGCAACCGCAATCACAGTGGGTGCAGGTGGCGCGGCCTCGAGGGGGGCGGGGGGCGGCACGATGAACTCCAGGGGCTGGGCGATTTGTGGGGCGGGCTTGTTAGCCACCCAGCGCGAATAGGCGGCAATATAGACCAACAGCGCCACCGGTATCAGCAGCAAAAGCAGCCATAAACGGGCTCGAGTTGCACCGGGGCCAGTAGGGGTCATGACCTGTTCATACTATCAGTTGGTCAGATGAAGCCAAAGTGGACGGTAGACCCAGGCCAAACTCCGCTGGGCTAGCCCTTCCCAAGGTTGGAGGGAGTTAACCTTGCCCGGCATCTGGCCGCATTTCTTATCTTTAGCCTTCTCGAGGGGAGCTTAAAGCCCTGAATTCGATGCAGGGGTAGTGGCGGGAACGTTGTAAGATAATTCCTCGAGTTATCTGCTGTTAATATAGGTTTTATATCTTCGTGAGGGATGAGCAAAATGTCGGATCTGCCGGGCCTGCAAAAGGCTAGCCCAGGGCTGGCCTCGAGGGTCGTAGGAGCATAGCTATGCGCATCCTTCTCTTAGAAGATGAGGCCGATTTAGCCAAGCCGCTGGTGGCGATCCTGCGGCAAAAGCAATATGAAGTGGTCTGGGCTGACCATCTGGCTAAAGCCTTTGATTACATGGCCGAGGCCGAACCCGACTTGTTAATCTTGGATGTGATACTTCCCGAAGGAGAAGACGCGGGATTTGAGTTTGCCCTTACAGTGCGTGATCTTGGTTTTAACGGCCCGATTCTTTTCCTCACCGCTCGAGACGGGGTGGAAGACCGGGTGCGCGGGCTGGATCTAGGGGGCGATGACTACCTGACCAAGCCTTTCGATATTGACGAATTCCTGGCTCGAGTGCGGGTTCAGTTGCGCAAGGATGCCCAGGTCAGGGAGGGCGTGGTGAGTCGCGGTAGCCTGGTGGTTGATTTCATCCAGCGCCAGGTGGTCTGGCAGGGCCGGAAGGTTGACCTTACGGCAAAAGAGTTTGCCCTATTGGAACTGCTAAGCCATAGTCCAGATAAGGTGTACGGTGTGGACGAACTGGTTGAACGCCTGTTCCCTGGAGCGGAGTCGGGCCTACGAATCCTCAGGGTCTATATCTTTCGGTTGCGCGAGAAGATTGCCCCAGAAGCGATAGAGACCATACCAGGAGGTTACCGCCTTGGACTTCGGTAGAAGGCTTTACATAGCAATGCTGGTGCTGGCCCTGGCGGTGGTGGGGTGGCAGTTTGCCTTGGGCTACTTTACCCTTCGCA
The DNA here is from genome assembly GCA_015478585.1 of Thermaceae bacterium. Taxonomy (GTDB): domain Bacteria; phylum Deinococcota; class Deinococci; order Deinococcales; family Thermaceae; genus Meiothermus. The sequence continues at coordinate 4,926 of JADMIM010000068.1, forward strand.
ACAACCTCGAGAGCGACTCCAAAGAAGATTTGGATAAGTACCTACAGATGACCATGCACGCCATCCAGAACCAGGCTTCAGACCCGGTGGTAGACCCCGCGTTTTTGCCGCGACTGGTGAACACCAAGCTCTATATTGCCCTTGCCAAAAACGGCCAGGTCTATCAGCAGTTTGGGGAAAAAGTGCCCAGCCATCCGTGGTTTTGGGTATCGCGGACGGTTAGCTTGGGCCGAGGTTACACCCTTCAACTGGAACTGGACAAGAGCACCTATAGCCGCTCCTTGCGGGAATATGTAGGCTCCTCGTTTGCTTTCTTACCCCTGAGCTTGATCCTGGCGATTGCCCTGGCCTGGCTGCTGCAAAAACTGCTGATGCGTCCTCTACTCAAAATGGAGGTCGCTGCTCAGGTAATGGCTCGAGAGCGCTTCCCCGAACCGCTGCGCGAAGGCCCAGGGGATATAGGGCGCTTGATCCATGCCTTCAACAGCATGGTCAGGCGCGTACGCTCCGCGCTGGAGCGTGAAAGAGCCTTTACCCGCTATGCCTCGCACGAACTTCGCACCCCCCTCACCGCGCTACGCAACTACACCGGAGCCTTGCAGCAAGGGGCCATGCCGCTGACCGAAGTGCTACCGGCCTGGAGCCGTAATCTCGACCGCATCGAAAACACCCTGATTGGCCTGCTGGGCCTGACCCGGATTAACAGCGAGGACGACACCCTGATCTGGCTTCCCGAGCTGGTATGGTCGGTCACGGAAAACCTGAACGCGGGGCAGCTCAGCCGCTTGGTGCTCGAGCTGGATTCCGGTCACGTGCGTGGCCCCCGCGAAGCCCTGTTGGGGGCGGTGCGCAACCTGGTCGAAAATGCCTTGCGATATAGCCAGGGATTGGTTTGGGTTGAGACCAAGGAATCGCCCACCTATCTGAGGGTGCGCGACCAGGGGCCGGGAGTACCCGAAGACAAGCTCGAGCAAATCACCCAGCCCTTTGTGCGCCTGTCGAACCGGCTCGAGGGCACGGGGTTAGGGTTGGCTTACGTGCGGCAAGTAGCCGAAACCGTTGGGGGAGAGTTTCACCTTAGGAATCACCCCAGCGGCGGACTCGAGGCCACCCTGATATTTTCGGGTAGCCCAAGCTATCCCCATGTATCTGGGCCTTCGCTACAGGGAGCTAAGAGCCGCTAAACGCTAAAGGCCGAAAGCTAAAGGCTTAAAGTCAAAAACCTAAAAACACAAACTGTGTTCCAGACGGTGTTTCTCAATAGCACAATTGTATCGTCCTGGTATGGCTTTCTGGCTTTTTATATTTTGCGTTTGGCTCTCAGCGTCTTGGGTCTGCCTCCGTATGCACTGCTCGCGGCTTAAGGCTGTGCTGGAGGGGTTTGGCGGAGGTGAGCTGGCGGAGGCTGAAATTTATCCCCTATTAATACCGTGTCCCTAGGCTCGAGAAGTAGTGATTACCAACCAGCTTAGGAGGACGGCTATGTTGACTATAAATAAGCAAAGCATGAGGCAAGCGGCAATCCCCAAGCCCGAGGAGAGGTTGATGGCCCGGTTCGGCCAGGTCGCAGGCAACACCAACCTGATCGCCACCACCTGCGGTCATCCAACCCACCAGGCCATGCGGGTGCTGATGGGCGATACCTGGGCTACTTTTTGCCTGGACTGCTGGCGTAGAAACCGTCGTTCCTACACTTCCCTGATTTCCAGGCCAGGCACAGCTTTATGAAAAAAGCTCTGGTCACTGGGGTGGCCGGGTTCATCGGCTCCCACCTCGCCGAGCGGCTGCTACTGGAGGGCTGGGAAGTGCTGGGCCTGGACTGCCTGAGCGACTATTACAGCCCCCAGATCAAGCGGGCCAATCTGGCCCAACTGATCGGGCAGCCCGGCTTTAGCTGGCTGGAAGCCGACCTTCTCCAGGCCGACCTGAGTGCCTTGCTCGAGGGGGTGGAGTGGGTGTTTCATCTGGCGGGTCAGCCCGGCGTGCGCGGCAGTTGGGGTAGTGAGTTTCATAGCTATTTGCGCAACAACATCCAGGCCACCCAAAAGCTGCTCGAGGCCCTGCGCAGCAGCTCGGTGCAGAAGTGTGTCTATGCCTCTTCTTCCTCGGTGTATGGCCGGGTGGCCCTGCCCATGAGCGAGCACAGCCCAACCCAGCCGTATTCCCCCTACGGTGTGACCAAGCTGGCTGCCGAACATCTTTGCCTGCTATACGCGCAAAACTACGGGCTTCCCATCACGGCGGTGCGCTATTTCACGGTCTTTGGGCCGCGCCAGCGGCCGGATATGGCTTTTACCCGCTTCTTGGGGGCGCTCGGGGCAGGCCAGGAGCTGAACATTCTGGGGGATGGAAGCCAGGCTCGAGACTTCACCTACGTGGGCGATGCCGTCGAAGGAACCCTCCTGGCTGCGCACCAGGGCGCAGCCGCCGAGGTCTACAACCTGGGCGGAGGTAGCCAGACTACCTTGCTGGAGGCTATTGCTATCCTCGAGCGCGTTACCAACAAGCAGGCCCATCTGCGCTTCACCTCGGCCCAACAGGGGGATGTGAACGCTACCCTGGCCGACTCCAGCAAGGCCCAGACCCAACTGGGCTGGAAGCCCCACACCAGCCTGGAAAAAGGGCTCGAGTTGCACGCTGAATGGCAGGCCCGGCAATCCCTCCAGAGCCTCCAGCGGCTAACCCCCAACCCCAGGCCACCTCTAGGCGATTCCCGCCGGGGCCGACGGGTGTTGCTGTACTCCCACGATACCTTCGGTCTGGGTCATCTACGGCGGAACCTGGCTATCGCCGAACACCTCTTGCAGCGCGACCCGCCGTTTTCGGTGCAGCTCCTGACCGGCTCGCCGGTGGCGGAGTCCTGGCCGATGCCACGGGGCCTGAAGGTACAGGCCCTGCCGCCGGTGGTCAAGGTGGGGGCAGAAGCCTACACCTCCTTAGACCCTTCCCTCAGCTTCGCGGCGGTCAAAGCCCAGCGGGAGACCCTGATCCTGAATGCCCTGGCTGACTACGAGCCCGATATTTTCCTGGTAGACCATGCTCCCGCCGGGATGAAAGGAGAACTTTTAGACGCCCTGGAGCTGATTCGTAGACAGATGCCCGCAACCCGCACCGTGCTGGGAATGCGCGACATCATTGACCGCCCGGAAACCGTGCGCAGTCTCTGGCAAGAGCAGGGTATTTATGGCCTGCTCGAGACCGGCTACGACCAGATTCTGGCCTATGGCAACCGCCACCTCTTCGACGTGGTGAAGGCCTACCAGCTTTCGCCAGCCCTGGCCGCCAAGGTGCGGTACTGCGGCTATATTGCCCGCACCCTCAGCGAACCGCTCGAGCCCAACCTCCAACCGCTGGTGCTGGTTACGGCAGGCGGGGGCGGAGATGGCTATGTCTTGCTCGAGGGCTATTTGCAGGCCCTGGAGCAAAGGGCTGTAGCGGCCCACAGCATCCTGGTTCCTGGCCCTTTCATGCCCGAGGAGAACCTTCGGGTGCTAGAACAAGCTGCGGCCCGCCATCCCCAGGTCGAGTTCATCCCCTACACCACCGAGCTAACCCGCCTGCTCAACCGCGCCGATCTGGTGGTGGCGATGGCGGGCTACAACACCACCGCCGAAATTCTCGCGGCCCGCAAGCCAGCCATCTTGGTGCCCCGCGCAGCTCCTCGAGCCGAGCAGCGCCTGCGGGCCACGCTGCTGGGCGAACTGGGGTTGGCCTGGGTGGTGCAACCCGAGGAAGACCTGGCCTCAAGGCTGGCGGAATTGCTACCCGCAGCCCTGGCAGGTGCCCGCCCCACAGGCGGGTGGAACACCATAGAACTGGGGGGGGTGCACCGGGTGGGCGAGGTGCTCGAGGAGCTTGTGCACACCAGCGCGGTAGAGGTTCTATGAGCCACTCACCCTCGGTTGGCTACGTGCTCAAACGGTATCCACGGCTCTCGGAGACCTTCATCCTCAACGAGATGCGGGCCCTGGAGCGCCTGGGTACCCCACTGCACATTTTCTCCTTGTTGCGCCCAGAAGAAGCCTTGATGCACCCCACGGTTGCCGAGATACAAGCCCCGGTGAGCTATTTCCCCTCACTTTGGTGGGAGCTGATTCTGGCGGTTGCCAAAGCCCATGTGGCGATGGCGGTGGGGGCACCCCTGCGGTACTTGCAGGCGATGGGTTTGGCCCTTTGGTGGGCACTGGGGTCACGTAGCCCATTAACCGTTTTGAAGCAGTTTTGGCGCTCGGCTTATGTGGCTCAGGGTTGCCGTAAACACAACATCCAGCACCTCCACGCCCACTTCGCCAATGCCCCATCCATGGTGGCTCACCTGGCCAGCGTCATGGGCAATATCCCCTATAGCTTCAGCACCCATGCTAAAGACCTCTACCTGACCCCACAACCCGTGCTGCGCCAGCGGGTAGCCTCGGCAAGTTTCGTGCTGACTTGCACTCGCTACAACCTCGAGTATCTGCGGAGTTTCCTGCCCCCCACCGACTGGAACAAGCTGCATCTGGTCTATCACGGCATTGATCTCGAGGCCATGTCGGCCAGAATACTCAAAAGCATATCCCCCGCAGACCCCGCCGAACTGCCGCTAATCCTGTCGGTGGGGCGATTGGTATCCAAGAAGGGGATGCCAGACCTGGTCTCGGCTTGCCAAATCCTGCATCAACGCGGGGTGCAGTTTCGCTGCTTAATCGTGGGAGAGGGGCCACTGCGCGGAGAACTCGAGGATCACATCAAAAACCTGGGGCTCAGCGGCCGGGTTTCTCTGGCTGGGGCCATGGCCCACGACCGCTTGCTGGCCCTCTATCCCCAAGCCACGGTCTTTGCCCTGGCCCCGCATATCACCGAGAACGGTGACCGCGACGGCATTCCCAATGTCATCGCCGAGGCTATGGCCTCGGGCACTGTGGTGGCCACCACAGCGGTCTCGGGAATTCCCGAGCTGGTCGAGCATGACCGCACCGGACTGCTGGTTGCCCCCCGCGACCCGGTGGCCCTGGCCGATGCACTCCAGCGACTCCTGGGCAAAAAACCCCTGAGGGAGCGTTTAGCGGCAGCAGCCCGGCGCAAAATTGAGGAGCGCTTCGAGTGCTGGGAGACCACCAAGGTGGTACAGGCTCTTTTGGGCGAAAGTGGGTACTCGTGAACATCGCCTATCTGTGCGCCGATGGGGGCATCCCGGTTTTGGGAGACAAGGGAGCCTCGGTACACGTGCGCGAGTTTATTAGCGCCCTTCACGACCTGGGGCACTCGGTCACGCTGCTGTGTGCCCGGCGGGGTGAGGGCAATCCGAGCCCTCCAGCACGGCTGCTCGAGCTACCCCCCGAGGCCAGCCCAGCCGAGCTAAGCGCCGAGGCCGTGGGGCTTGGCCTGGAGCCCGATGGCTGGGATGAAACCCTCCGCCGCGAACTCGAGCGCCGGGTTTTTGACCACCATCTCGCCCGGCGGGCCTTCGAGGCGCTGAGCAGCGCTAAAGTGCGACCCCAAGCCCTGTACGAGCGCTATTCGCTCTTTCACCGGGCCGGTGGGAAGCTGGCGACTCGGTTGGGTGTGCCGTACGTGCTCGAGGTGAACGCGCCTTTGGTAGTAGAGCAAGAGCGTTTTAGGAGACTGCGGCTGAAGGCCCAGGCCCAAGCCGCAGAGACCGCCGCTTTTCGACGGGCCGACCACCTGGTGGTGGTATCTGAAGCTCTGCGGGAGTACGTGCAGGCTCAGGGGGTGTCTCCAGAGCGGGTCAGTGTGTTGCCCAATGGGGTGAATCTTACCCAGTTTCACCCTGAGACTAAAGAGCTAGTGCGAACCCGTTACGGATTGGGGTCTCGCCCGGTGATTGGCTTTGTGGGCAGCCTGAAGCCCTGGCACGGCCTGGATTTCTTGCTCGAGGTTTTCCTGCGCGTACGCCAGCAGCGCCCTGATGCCGTGTTGATGGTGGTGGGCGAGGGGCCGGGCTCTGCCAGTTTGGCGGCCCGCATCGCCCAGGAAAACTTGGGCCAGCAGGTCATCCTGACTGGGCGCATCCCCCACGCCGATATCCCCGACTACATGGCCGCCATGAACCTGACTGTAGCACCCTATACCGCTCAGGAGGGCTTTTATTTCTCGCCCCTGAAAGTGCTGGAGTCGCTGGCGGCAGGTTGCCCGGTTGTGGCTCCCAGGCTGGGCCAACTCAGCAGCCTGATTCAGGATGGCCTGACCGGCTTGCTCTTTCCCCCTGGCGACCTCGAGGCTTGTGCCCAGCAGATACTCACCTTGTTGGGTGACGTGCCCCTCCAGCAGGCTATGGGACATCAGGCCCGCCTGGCGGCGCTGGCAACACTGGGCTGGAAGCATGTCGCCAACCAAGTGCTCGAAACCTTCGCCCTGCTACAGGCCAGGAGTCCCCAATGAAACCCAATAGCATTCCTGGGCGAGCCTTCTCGCTGTGGGCACTGCGCCACTTTTTGCGCCCCCGCCTGGTAGCCCTCTCGGGGGCCGCGCTGGCAATGATGGGACGGGCGGTGGTGCTGCTGCTGGTTCCCTGGCCGCTGAAGTTTATCGTGGACAGCGTTATCTTCCACAAGCCCCTTCCGGCCTGGCTGGCCGGGTTGTTACCCAACCCCCAAACCCACAGCGTGGCCCTACTGACAGCCCTGGGGGCGGCCATGCTGCTGCTGGGGGTCGCTGACGCGGTTTTGGACTATCTGGGGGGGCGCTTGTTACTAAGGGTCGGGCAGCACACCATCTTTGATATACGCTGTGCCCTTTTCGCCCATTTGCAAAGGCTTTCGCTGGGGTTTCACCGCCGTCAGAATGCCGGAGACCTGATGGCCCGGCTGGGGGGCGATATCCAGACTTTGCAAGACTTTGTGATGTCGCTGGGGTCGGGGCTTTTTGCCCACCTGTTGACCGTGGTCGGCATGGCCTCGGTGATGCTCATCATAGACTGGCGCTTTGCTCTGGTGGTGTTGGCCGCGGCCCCACTGCTGCTGGTAGTTACCCAGCGCTATATCCAGCATCTCAAAAAGGCTTTTCGGCAGGCTCGTTACAAAGAGGGCCAACTCTGGGGCATGGTGCAGGAGGTGATTGCCGGTATTCCGGTAGTTCAAGCCTATGGTCGAGAGGCTTACGAGGATAGGCGCTTCCGCCAGCGAGCCCAGCAAAGCCTGGGAGCAGGGGTGTGGGCCAACCAGCTACAAATGGGGTTTACACCATTGGTCGGTGGTCTGGTGGCGACAGCTACGGGAGTAGCCACCTGGTACGGAGCAGCTCAGGTACTGGCTGGGCAGATCACCCCAGGGGAGCTACTGGTATTTCTGGCCTACTTGCGGGGGTTAGCTTCGCCCGTACGCCAGTTTGCCAAAATGGCCGGGGTTACCAGCAAGGCTTCGGTAGCTGCCGAACGTATCTGGGAGGTGTTTTCGCAAGAACCCGACATCCGCGACGCGCCCCGGGCCTTGCGTCCGTCATCCTGCCGTGGGGGGCTCGAGTTTCGTTCGGTCTGCTTTGGCTATAATCCCCATGAACTCACTTTGCACGACATCTCTCTTCGCATCGAAGCTGGTCAGACTATCGCTCTGGTGGGGGCTACGGGTGCGGGCAAGAGCACCCTGGTGAGCCTGATACCCCGCTTTCATGACCCTCTGAAGGGCCAAGTGCTGCTAGATGGCCGCGACCTGCGCGATCTCCAACTGACCTTCGTACGGGATCAGGTGGCCCTGGTGTTGCAAGAGCCACTGCTATTTAGAGGCACCCTCTGGGAGAACATCGCCTATGGTCGGGCCGGAGCCGGATACGCCGAGGCAGTTGCAGCCGCAAAAGCAGTGGGGATTCACGAGCTTATCCAGGGTTTGCCGGATGGATACAACACCCCGGTTGGGGAACGGGGGGTGGGCCTGTCTGGCGGACAGCGCCAATATGTCTCGATTGCTCGAGCTATGCTGCGAAACTCGCCTATCGTCATCCTGGATGAACCCACCAGTGGGCTGGATGCCCTCTCCGAGCGCTATGTGCTGGGGGCTTTGAAGCGCCTGACCAAGGGACGCACCACCCTGGTGATTGCCCATCGTCTGGCGACTATCGCCGAGGCCGATGGAATCGTGGTGCTCGATCAGGGCCGTATCGTGCAGGCCGGTACACATGGACAGCTTTTGGGCCAGGGGGGGCGCTATGCTGAACTCTGGCATAGCAGCGTCCGTAGGCCCTCGAGCCCTGCGGAGGTTTTATGAAGCAGATTGGGATTATTGGGGTGGGCTATGTGGGTTTGACCACAGCCGCCTGTCTTGCCGAGATGGGACACCAAGTCATAGGAATAGACACCGATCGGCAGAAAGTTGCGCTGCTGGGCCAGGGGCAGATTCCTTTTAGTGAACCGCAGTTGCCCGAGCTGGTCGAGCGAAACTTGCGAGCTGGTAGCCTGAGCTTTACCACCCACTACAGCGAGGCTCTGCGGGATGCAGACATGGTTTTTATCTGTGTGGGCACCCCCTCCAGCCCTTCCGGCCACGCCGACTTGAGCCAGGTTGAAGCCGCCGCCCGCCAAATTGCCCGTTTTGCCACCCGGTCACTCATCGTGGTGCTCAAGAGCACCGTTCCTCCGGGGGGGAATGCCGAGTGGCTGGCTGATATTCTGCAAGCAAACCTGCCCTCTACCATCAAGGCTCCGCTGGTGGTCAACCCTGAGTTCTTGCGCGAGGGTTCAGCTGTATACGACTGCTTTCACCCCGACCGGGTGGTGGTTGGAGCCTGGGATACTGCGGCTGCCGAGGAAGTGGCAGGGTTATATGTGCCCCTGCAATGTCCGATACTCCTGACCGACCCAGCCAGTGCCCAGATGACCAAATACGCCTCCAACGCCTTTTTGGCGACCAAGATATCCTTTATCAACGAAATCGCCCGTGTGGCCGAGCGAATTGGGGCCAACATCCATGCGGTAGCCCAGGGTATGGGCTTTGATGGGCGCATTGGTGCGGAATTCCTCGAGTCTGGCCTGGGCTATGGGGGCTCCTGCTTTCCCAAAGACGTGCTGGCTTTGTCGGCTATCGCTGAGCAGCATGGGTATTCTTCCCAGCTTCTGCAAGCGGTCATGGAGATTAACGCCACCCAGCGCGAATGGGCCGTGCTCAAACTGGAACAGGCTCTGGTGAGTTTGCAGGATAAGGCGATATGCGTTTTGGGCCTGGCCTTCAAGCCAGACACCGATGACGTGCGCGAGGCCCCTGCCCTCGAGCTGATCAACATGCTGTGCCAGCGCGGAGCCCAGGTTCAGGCCTACGACCCGGTAGCTATACCTACTGCCCAAAAAGTTCTGCCCCCTCATGCGGGCCTACGCTACTGCGGTGATGCTTACGAGGCTATCCAGGGCAGTGATGCCATCCTGATTGCCACCCACTGGCCGGAGTTTCGTAGCCTGGATTGGGACAGGGTTCGCTCGACAATGGCCGGAAGCACCGTGTTGGATGGTCGTGGACTGCTCTCCTCCGACCAGATGCGCACCCTGGGATTCGAGTATCTGGCCTTTGCCAGCTAGAGCGGTCTTCATAATGTTTGACTGAGCGGAAACTTTGGGAATTGCGTTCCAGATTGACAGTTGGCGCTCCTCCAGGTTACGGGCAGAGCCCGTATGGCCTACGGCCACTCCCTCCAGGTTAGCCGCAGAGCGGCTATGGCCTACGGCCACTCCCTCCAGGTTACGGGCAGAGCCCGTATGGCCTACGGCCACTCCCTCCCGGTTAGCCGCAGAGCGGCTATGCGCTACGCGCACCCCTCCAAGCGCCAACGTCAATGAAGGCCGCGATAGAAACACCTTGTCCCGCCTGCTGGGGGCCACAACCCATGAACACAACCCTACTTTTGCTTCGCCACGGTGAGACCGAATGGAATCGCCTGGAACGCTATCAGGGACAGAGCGACCCACCGCTTTCCTGGAGGGGCGAGGCCCAAGCCCGGTGCGTGGCCCAGCATCTGGGGGGTCTGAGGGGCATTGTCAGCAGCCCCCTACAACGCGCCTATAGCACCGCCCGTATCGTCGCAGACCAACTGGGCCTGGCAGTGACTACCGATGCGCGGCTGAGCGAACTGGCTTACGGTGAGTGGGAAGGACTACGGCAAGCAGAGGTCAAGGTGCGCTGGCCGGAGCTTTTGCGCCAGTGGAAGCAGTCGCCTGACCTCGTCAGCTTTCCAGGTGGAGAGTCTTTGGCCGAGTTGAGGAAGCGGGTAGTTTCTTTTCTGAGCGATGCCGCCACCCAGTCCGGGCCGCTCCTGGTGGTAAGCCATGCCGGGGTCATCAAGGTGGCTATGCTCGAGGCCCTGGGCACACCGCTCTCTGCCTTCCGCCAGGTGCAAATACCCAACGCCTCCATCACCACGCTAAGCTGGCAAGAGGGCCGGTTTTATCTGGTGGGCTACGGCAAGCCACTCCCTACCGAGAGCGGGTAGGGGTAAATAAATGCTCCCGAACCTCGAGGCGTTCTGGGGCCCCGGTATACTTTTGCTATGGCTGACAATACACGGGCTTGGATGGAAGAACTCCTGGCCGAAATGGAAGAGCGCCGCAAGAGCGTGGAAGCGGGCGGTGGCCCCGAGCGCATCCAGAAGCAACACCAAGCGGGCAAGATGACCGCCAGGGAGCGCATAGCCTACCTGCTCGATGAGGGCAGTTTTGTCGAGTTGCAACCCTTTGCCGAGCACTTAGAGACCGGTCTTATGGAAGGCGTGGAAGCTCCCGCCGACGGGGTAATCACCGGGTATGGGCGTTTGCAAGGGCGCAAGGTTTGCGTGTTTTCGCAGGACTTCACGGTGCTGGGCGGCAGTTTGGGCAAGATGCACGGGCGCAAGATTGCCCTCTTGATGGACTTGGCTGCCAAGATTGGCGCACCCCTGATTGGCCTCAACGATTCTGCCGGCGCCCGCATCCAGGAGGGCGTGGACTCCCTCTCGGGCTATGGCGAGGTGTTTTATCGCAATGCAATTTATTCTGGCGTGGTGCCGCAAATCTCGGCGATTTTGGGGCCCTGCGCAGGAGGCGCAGTCTACAGCCCGGCCATGACCGACTTCGTGCTGATGAGCAAGGGCAGCAGCTATATGTTCATCACCGGGCCGGAAGTTATCAAGAGCGTCACCCGCGAGGAGGTCAGCTTCGAGGAACTCGGCGGAGCCGATGTCCACAACATCCAGTCGGGCGTAGCTCACCTCGAGGCCGAGGGCGATGCCGCCGTGCTCGATCTCATCCAGCGCCTGGTTTCGTACTTGCCGCAAAGTGCCAAGGAGCGTCCTCCGCTGCAGGAAAACGGCGACCCCAAAGACCGTACCACCCCCGAACTCATGGATCTTGTTCACCCCGACCCCAAGCGGCCCTACTCCATGCACAAGGTGCTCGAGACCCTTTTGGATAATGGCGAATTCTTGGAGGTTCACCCCCAGTTCGCCCGCAATATCCTGGTCGGGTTTGGCCGACTGGGTGGGCACAGCGTGGGTATCGTGGCGAACAACCCGCGCTTTATGGCCGGAGCCCTGGACATCAACGCCTCGGACAAGGCCGCGCGGTTTATCCGCACCTGTGACTGCTTCAACGTGCCCATCCTGACCCTGGTGGACGTGACCGGTTTCCTGCCCGGCGTGGCCCAGGAGCACGCGGGCATCATCCGCCACGGGGCCAAGATGCTCTACGCCTACGCCGAGGCCAGTGTCCCAAAGATTACCCTGATCACCCGCAAAGCCTACGGTGGAGCCTACCTGGCGATGAATTCTCGAGATATGGGGGCCGACGTGGTGCTGGCCTGGCCTACCTCGGCGGTGGCGGTGATGGGCGCGGAAGGCGCGGCCAATATTGTCTACCGCAAGGAAATCCAGCATTCGCCCGACCCCGCGGCCACCCGCGCCGCTAAAATTGCCGAGTACAGAAAGACTTTTGATAACCCCTACATAGCTGCGGGCCGGGGCTACATTGACGACGTGATAGACCCAGCAGATACCCGCAGGTTGCTGATTGGACACCTCGAGATGCTCTCCACCAAGGCCGAAAACCGACCTTTCAAAAAGCACGGAAACATCCCGCTTTAGGCGACGTTTTCCCCGTCGGTGTCCCAGGCTAGGGGGTTGTTCTCGATGTAGGCCCGAATCGTGTTGAGTTCGTCCTCGTCGCGGATGATTCGCTCGTAGTAGTTGTGCTGCCAAACCTTAATCCCAGGCGCTCCCCTCAGCTCGTTGATTTGTTTGGTGGTTGTGGCTTTGAACTGGGCAATGGACGAGCCCAGAGAATGCCGGGGCCGTAGGGGCGCACAGCTGTGCGCCCCTACACCGGGGTCGGGGGTGAACATCACCATGCCGTGGACGTGGTTCGGCACGATGACAAACGCATCTAGGTCTATGGTGGGGCGCACCACCTCCGACCAATACCATTCGGTTCGCACAATCTCCCCAATTTGGTTGAGACACATCTGCCTATCCTGGATTTCGCCAAACAAATGTTCTCGGTTTTGGGCACACAGGGTAACAAAATACGCCCCCGCCGAAGTGTAATCGTATTCGCGCAGCCGGGTGGACTGGCGGTCTCGAGCCATTCCTACCAAGGTAGACAATGCCGCAATCCATCCTGGTTCGTTTGCAATACAATGCCGCCCATGACCCTCGAGCACCTCCATTCTGACCTCATCACCTGCACCCGTTGCTCCCGATTGGTCGAGTGGCGCGAGCGGGTGGGCCTCGAGAAACGCCGCGCTTACTTAGGGCATGACTATTGGGCCAAGCCCGTTCCTGGTTTTGGTGACCCCAGCGCGGAAATCCTCATCTTCGGCCTGGCCCCCGGAGCCCACGGCTCCAACCGCACCGGGCGACCCTTTACCGGTGATGCCTCGGGCGGGTTTCTCTATCCGGCCTTGTACCGCGCAGGACTGGCAAATCAGCCCGATTCGATTTCGCGGGATGATGGGATGCGCCTGCGTCATGCCTACATCACCGCTGCCGTGCGCTGCGCTCCGCCGGACAATAAGCCGCTGCCACAAGAGTTGAAGAATTGCTCGATCTGGACGAACCTCGAGCTAGCCCTGCTGCCTAAGCTTCGGGTCTACCTGGCCCTGGGCAAAATCGCCCACGAGGCGCTTCTGAGCTATCACGGCTTGCGCAAGTCGCTCTACCCCTTCGGACATGGCACGGAATATACCCTCCCGAACGGCTTAATCTTGCTCAGCAGCTATCACGTCAGCCGCCAGAACACCAACACCGGCAAGCTTACGGCGCAGATGTTCGACGGGGTGGTAGCTCGAGCCAAACATCTCGCGGGCATCAAATAAATCTTCTTGCCTTCCCTTGGGAACGCGATTATCCGCACCTGTCCAGGACGCTATTTGCCGCAGGCATCAGGGGAGGTGGCCGTCAGACCGGAGGGGTTAAGCCTTCTTCGCGTAAAGATAGTCGTACAACAGGGCTGCCAACCCACCTCCGATCAGCGGCCCTGCCCAATACACCCAGTGATCAGCCCAGTTTCCGCCCACAATGGCTGGGCCGAGCACCCTGGCCGGGTTCATGGCCGCGCCGGAAACTGCACCCCCGGCCAGAACGTCCATGGTGATGGTCAGGCCAATTGCCAGACCGGCAAAGCTATAGTTGTTGTGGACTGCCGAGCCGAAAACTACCGCAACCAGGAAAAAGGTCAGGAAAATCTCCATCATCAAAGCTTGTATGGCGGTGTGGCTGGCCCCTGGAGCCGGGGTTCCGCTCGCTACCGCACCCGTTCCGTAGAGTGCTCCGATAAAGAATGCCGCAACCAACCCACCCAGCAACTGGGCAATCCAGTAGCCAATCGCCCCGGTCAGATTAATCCGCCCGGTGATGAGCATCCCGAAGGTTATAGCCGGGTTAAAGTGTCCGCCGGAGATGGCTCCTAGCGCCACCACCGAGAGGCCGATAGCCAGGCCGTGGGCAAAAGCGATGACGATAAGCTCGCCACCCTGAGTGGCTGCGATGGCCCCGATACCTATGAAGCAAAGTGCAAATGCCCCTAAAAACTCCGCGATGAGCGCACGTATGTTCATGATTCCTCCCAAAGTGTAGATTCCCGCGATAGCATACCAGGGTGATAGGCCGTTTGGGGCGTTTGTTTAAGGCACTCAGTCCACACTTGGCCCAGCCTGACGACGACTGGGCCTTGGCCGAGTTGCAAGTGGAGGAGGTGTCCTTGTACAAAGCCATGGATCGGCGTGACCGAGAGCACGCTGTAAAGGTGGCTAAACGCCTTCTGGAGCGCTATCCTGATGCCCCTGGCTACGTGGTGCGGGCGGCTTTGCTGCACGACTCAGGCAAGGCTTCACGGCCCTACCGCGCCTGGGAGCGCATCCTGAGCAGTTTGTGGTGTCCGAACGTGGCGATTGAGCCTTTGCGTAAAAACTTCTACGGAGCCTGGCAGGTTCGCAAACACCACCCGATTTACGGGGCGCGGAAGATATTAGACCTCGAGGTAGCCGCCTTGGTGCGCGAGCACCACCTGCCGAAGAGTGTCTGGGCAGTGCGGCTGCACGAGGCAGACAGGGAGTTTTAGACGCTCAAAGCCTGCGGTTTAATTTGAGCACGAAGCACGCTGGGATCTAGGTCGGCTCCATTGGGCCAAAACCCCCTCGAACCGAAGGCCACTCAGGTCTACCATGCCCTCCAAGCCGTCCTCGAACTGCAGCCAAAGACGATAGGGTTCCAAGGGGTGGGCCTCGAGAATATCGCTCAACATCATCTCGAGTTGACCGAGCGGGTGGTGCGGCTATGCAAGGGCATGGAAAGTTTTAGGGAAACAAGGAACTAATTTCTTAACTGAGAACTTGCAATTATGCAGAAGGATTGAAAAGAGCGTCCTTGTGCCCTGAAGCTGGGGCTTGCGATGAACAAGAACGCTCAGGGAGTATTCTTG
>JADMIM010000069.1 GCA_015478585.1 Thermaceae bacterium
CGGGCTTGGCCCGTGCGAGCACTAGGCCCACAGGGCCGGGCTTGGCCCGTGCGAGCACTAGGCCCACAGGGCCGGGCTTTGCCCGTGCGAGCGGCTATGCGCTGGGCGCATCTCCTGATGGCGCTCTCCTTCTCTCTCAGTCGGGGTAAGTCATGCAGGCTTACCCTGAAGACCGCTATAGAAACACCAACCACGTCCCAGACGATGTTTCTTGATAAGGCAATTGTGCTGTCCTGGTGTAGCTTTAAAGCCCTCTGTCTTTTGCCTTTTAGAGCGGTTTGCATGAATAAGCGTCTACTATCCTCGAGGTTTTTATTTTAGGAACGCTCAAATAACTCCGCCCAGGTTAGGTTTTCGGTAGGTTATCGCCAGGAAAGCCCCGGCAGGCATGAAGCTCGTAGATAAAGATCCCCTGCTTGACACCAGGGTCTTCATCCATGATTTGCTTTACCTCCTCCAGACTCGCATTGAAGACCCCAATTCCACATAAGGTACTGCCATCGGACACCGGGCAGACAATGCTCAAGATTCCTTCAGCACGAAGGGCATGGTTCCGACGACCATGTTCCCAGATGATCTCCGGGGCTCCAGTCATATGTCGGTTCGGCCCATCTTTCAAGATCATCAGGCTGAATGCTCTGGCCTGAGAGGCCATTTGACGCATGAACTCGTCGGTAATGGTTACCATGCGGCTCCTTTCTTTGCCACCAAGACTGCCCCTCTCCAGACCAGGTGAGCGTGCTGGGCAAACTCAGGCCCATGAGATTGGGTTTGGGCAACAGCCTCAGTGTAAGGTGAGATTGCCGTCGGAGGTCGTTACCTCCAACACCGCCGGATTTGAACCTGCCAGGAGATAACATCAAGGGGTAGGCGGATTTGGCGGCTGGTCGGGAGTCGGAGGAGCTTGTTGCGGTAGGGTGTCCAGCGTCTGGCCCGGCGGGAGGCTAGGTGGGGTGGGCAGCAGCGGGGTGCCGACCTCGAGCTGGAGCAGCGGGCTATTTTTTACGGAAACAATTAACCGGTAGTAGCCGTCGTCAATCCGGTCAAAGTGGGCCTCGAACTCGCCGGGCTTCTCGGCCCAGATAGACTTTTCCTCGAAAAGCTGATCGTCTTTGTACCAGCGCAGCTCGAGGTAGCCCGGCTCCGGCATCCGCCGCAGGACGAGCTTGACTTCAGCCCCTCTTTCGACGGACTTAATAGTTCCCGTCAGCATTACCCGGTCGGGGAAGGCGGCCTTTCCAGGGTCAAGCGGCACGAAGGTGTAACGGCAGCCGGTCAGCGTGACGAGCACTAAGGCTACCAAGCTAACGTTCCAAGCGTTCGATCTTCGGCCTTCGACCTTCGACATCCCTAGAACCCCTCTCCTGCCGTCACCAAGCTCAAAAGTGCCACTGGCGCAGTCTCCGCTCGCAGAATACGCGGCCCCAATGTGACCGGGGTGAAGCCTTTGGTCTCCAAGAGTTCAACTTCGGACTCGGTCAAACCCCCTTCAGGGCCGGTGAGGAGGGCGGTGGGTTTGTCTGGGTCGAAGGAATCGCGCACCCTGGCCGACGAGCCCGGATGGGCCACGAAGCCCTGTCCAACGCTCGGAATCAGCTTTAGCGACAGCAGCGAGCCGACCTCGGGGATTAGGCTGCGTTCGCACTGTTTGGCCGCCTCGACCACCACCCGGCGCAGGCGCAGCAGTTTGCTCTCCGCCATCTCGCGCACCACGCAATGTTGCGTCAGGATGGGCACAATCATAGCCACACCGAGTTCGGTGGCGGCCCTGACCACATCGCTGAGCTTGTCGCCTTTGAGCAACGCGACATAAAGCGTGACCGGCTGCGGGGTTTCGCGGCTGGCGACCCAGGTTTCCTCTATTTTCAGGCGAACTGAGCCAGAATCCACGTCCAGGACGGTTGCGCGTCCCTCGAGACCCTTCCCGTCGAACACGGTGAGCACATCCCCAGCTCGTGCCCGCAGCACGTCGGCGAGGTGACGTGCCTCGCGCCCGGAAATCTCGAGTTCGGGCTGAATAGATTGAACGAAAGCACGATGAGGACGCATAGGAACGTTAACCGCATACACCTTAGCGTTGACGGATGAAAGTAGAGGGCCAAGGGCAGAGAGTTTTTGACTTTTCAGCCCTCTGCTCTCCGCTCTCTGCTATTTCAGCGCATACGTCAGACACAGCCATTCACCTTCCTGACGGTGTTCCAGGAGTCCGAACCCATTTGATTCCACAGCCTGCCGCACCAGTTCTTCACGCTGGGCCAGAATCCCGGTCAGGATTAGGGTTCCGCAGATGCCGAAGGCTTCGCGGTACTGCGAGGCCAAGTAGGCGTGAAGTTCGGCGTAGAGGTTAGCAACCACCACGTCGAAAGGGCCAGCCGCGTCAGTCAGGCTTCCCACCAAAAACTGCGGATTTACCCCGTTGACGGCAGCGTTTTCCTCTGCCAGGGGAATCACCGCCTGGTCAATGTCCACCCCGACGGCCTCCGCACCCAGCATCGCCGCACTAATCGCCAAAATCCCCGAGCCAGTGCCCAAGTCCAACACCCGCATATCCGGCTCGACCCGCTTGGCGAGAGTTTCCAGCGCCATCCGCGTGGTCTCGTGATGTCCGGTGCCGAAAGCCATGCCGGGCTCGAGCACGATTCTTTTTTCGTCTCCCTGCCATTCGTGCCAAGGGTCCACCACCACAAACGGCCCGGCTACCACCGGCTTGAGGTCGCGCCGCCATGCCTCGAGCCAGTCGGTGTCGGGCAGCTCGGCCCACTCGCCCGGCAGCGGCAGCTCGGTGCGCTGTAGGAAGTAAGCCCAGACCTCTCCAGGACGCTCCTCGAGGCCCCTAGCCCCGAGGTCGAACAGCATCGGTGAATAGGCATCCAGGGTCTCGAAATTGCCTTTTAAGCGAAACACATGCACGGTTAAATCATACGTCGAACGCCAATCATAAAAGGCTAAAAACCCGTTTTACCTCATAGGCTAGAGGCCGAACCAAGAACACTCAAGGTGCAGTTTGCCAGGGAGACTTTCCGGTTTTCGTATTCACCTGAGGGCGAAACCTGGCAGCCCATTGGCCCAGCCTTCGACGCAGGCAAGCTCTCCGACGACTACTGCAACGGCCTCTCTTTTACCGGAACCTTCATCGCGCTGTGCGCTCAAGATTTGGGCGGCGGAGGGCAGTTTGCCGACTTTGACTACTTCTGCTACCGTGAACTATCACAGTTTTCATAATAATTCCGCCCTCCGGCGGAGTTATTTAAGCTTCACCCACACAAAAATCTTGGGGATAATGGAGGCTTATTTGTGAAAACCGCTCTAGGGCTGGTGTCTTAGAAAGGGCGCAGGAACCCAGCCTTCTTGCCTTGGTTGGACCAGGGTTTGGACGAAGTAGTAGTCAAGCTTGGGGTTAGCCTGGAACAATTTAATCCGTACAGGAGTTCCGCTAGGGGCTTGGCCGATGATACGGTTTCGGGTGTGGGAGTCGTAAAGATAAACTACTGGCTCCACCAACTTCCCCTGGTAATGCCCGTCCAGCCAAGCCGTATCTGGACGACCCCAAGGAATGGGAATACCGCACAGGCTGGGGTCAGGGTTGTCAGAGAAAGGCAATTTGGGAACGGCTTGAGCTAGCACCAAGCCCAAAAGCACAACCAAAGCTACCCAGCGCATACCTGAAGTTTAGCCCTTGTCTAGTTTCGCCAGTGTAAAGCGGATGACACCACAGCGCCATTCCACAGATAGTTTGGCAGCGCGGTTGACCTTAAGGAACACGCGCAATCAACTGGTGGTGGGCGTTCAAGCCGGGCTCACCTCTGGATTCCCCGTGGTCTTTCTGGTCGCTATGGTAAACCAAAAGCACCGCATTGGCGTGGGTTAGTGGTTGTGTAGCTATTACAGTCAAGGCCGCGTTACCATTGGCTGAGGCGGTGAAGGAGTTGGTTGTCCCGCTGCCATCGAGAGGAGTGAAGGTAACTCCGGTGGCCGAGAAGTGGTTCTCAAAAAGACTGTAGCGCCCTCCCGGAATTAGCCTGCTAAAGCTCGAGGTGATTTGATACTGGTTTTGACTCAATACTTTGATGACCACGAAGCCAGTAGCCTGTCTCCACTGTCCCAATGTGAAACCCAGACCAACTCCCTGGGCGTTGAGCAGGGGGGTATCAACGGAGTCGCTGAGGTAAGCTGGACGTATACCAGCCACATGGGGAATACCCTGTGGCCCAGTTCCTGCGGCAACATCTGTGGCCTGGACAAAGACTTGAGGATCTAGAAGAACCTTCTGGTGGGTCTCGGTTGAAAAGAAAATGGCGTGCAGCTCAAAGTTAAGTGCCAGAGGAATCGTGTCCTGTGCCAACGCCCAGGCCAAGAACAAGGATAAAAAAATTAGGTTCCCAAAACGACGGTTGATCATAACCCAAACACTCCTTTGGCAATCCAGCACTCACAGATGGGCGGGGATATTATCGTGCTTCTTAGTTTAGCTCGACCCATATTCGGAAAACCGCTCTACCTCAAAGCCACGTAGATTAAAGCCATTACGAGACCGAAAATTGCGTGTCCAACAACCATCCCGCTCGTCATACCGATACCCGGTTGGCTTTGCGGGGCATCCGCTACCGTTCGCAGCATCATCGGCGTGAGCCAGGATGCGATGATACCGTGTAATAGTCCGAAAATCAGCCCGATATGCCAGGTCAGTCTGAAGTGAAACCCATTCCATAACAAGGCATATATAATGCCAAACACTGCCCCCACCATCAGGTGAACCGTCCACCCTACTAAGACATTGTCACCACTTGCCGTCACCTTGCCGGTAGTGGTGGCCCGACTGCTGCTCAACATTGTGCTAAGCATTCGGATGATATCCAGCTTGGGCAGTCCCATTCTGGGTGCCAGATACATCAAGGCGGTCATCGCCAGCGTGGCTACCAAACCTGCGATGATCGCAGCAATAATATTCATAAACCCTCCGCATCTCCAAGTTTTTTACCCCTCGAGCCTGGAGTGTTCCGAGTGTGCACCTTAGGACAGGCTGGCTAGGTAAACTGGTTAACCCAATCGGCAATTTGTAGTCCCACACATATTTCGCAAACTGCTCTATCATGGGGATTATGGTCAAAACACCGTCTTTATATGCCCGTATACGCGAGGCGCTAAACCCAGGCATCCGCCGCTCGAGCAAGCTCACACCTGAGGCCTGGGTGGTTCCTCGAACCGACTGGCGAAAACTGCTCTCTTCGGATGAAATGCGCCAGATGGCTACTATTTGTCCTCCGCGTCCTTTCCAAAAAGGGGAGGCAATCTATTATCAAGGAGATTCGGCCCACAGTCTTTACATCTTGCTCGAGGGTCACGTAAAGCTCAGCCTGCCCTCGGGTAGCGGTGAGCGAGTATTGACTATCGTTGGCCCAGACGATATTTTTGGCGAATCCTTTCTGACTCATTCAGAGCGACGGCAAAGTGAGGCTATTTGCCTTAGTTCAAAAGTAATAGCCTGTCCAATTTCCAAAGAGCAGTTCCTACAAATCGCTGAGCGTCTACCCGGTGTGATGTTAACTTTCGCCACGATCCTTGCTGAGCGTAATCGTGCCCTCGAAGAGGAACTCCGGCTGGCTATTTTACCTGCTGAAGCGCGATTAGCTAGCGTTTTACTGGCCTTAGCTGAGCGGTTTGGCGAGGAGGTAGAGCCAGGGATTGCGCACATGAAATTGGAGTTAAAGCAAGAAGAGTTGGGCTCGATGGCAGGGATAACCCGAGTTTTTGCCACCCAGACTCTGAGCACATGGCGTGAGCAGGGTCTCGTAGAAGGGACTAGAGGTGAGTATCGTATTCACCTGCTGGAGCTACGCCAGTTGGTAGAGCGGCTCGAGTGGGATAGGCCCTGAACCCCTGAGTCACCTCGATACTGAGGGCAAGGGACACCGGCTCGAGAATCGCTCTATGGTACGGGGCCGAGCTGCGTGTCTACTCGAGTCGCCCAGCAGCAAGAGAAAGGGTCGAGACGATGAACAAAAACCCTAGAGCGGTTTGCCGAAAGAACCTTAGGGTGCGAGTATATGAGTCGAGCCAGACTAAGAAGTGCGACAACTTCAGGTAAAGCCCTATACCTTACCCAGGCCATCAGAGGTATAGTCTCGAGCCTGGAGGTGGCAAATGAATCGTTGGGTACTGCTCATAGCAGGAGTTTTAGGCATAGGAGTTGTTCTGGCACAGGTTGCGGGTTTGAGCGAAAACATTCAGGGCTATACCAACTGGACCCGGCTTAACATCAACAAAGTAACCAAGGCTGGGCCACACGCTGGTGTCAGAGACGTTTATATCAACCTGAAACCGGATCAGTTGTTGGGGGCTGACGGTCAGCCAAAGTTTCCCTTACCTGCCGGAACCCTGATCGTTAAAGAAAGCTCTGATCCCAACACCCTTTCGGTCACGACCTTGTACGTGATGCAAAAGAAGAGCGATAAGCCTGGGGACTGGGCTTGGGGTATGTTTGAGCGTAAAAGCAATCAGTTTATGGGCGGCACACTTACGAACCCTGCGATGTGCGTGGGATGCCATCAAAATTCCAAGAATACCGACTGGACGTACACCACTTACGAGAAGCGCTAGGAAGGTGAGTGTAGGGCCACAAGAGTCCTGGGAAAGGCTTTCAACCCCCAGAGATAGCCCCCACAATCAGGAGCGGTTCGGCCCCACCAAGCACCATGTCGGGCAATGGGATATCCAAGCCAAGGTGTGACCAGTCCTCACCACACACAAAAAACCGCAATAGAGCGCGGCGCTGGTTCGAGGCCGGGTCTATCACGGTTCCACGCAGGGCCGGGAAGCGGGCCTCGAGCGCCCTCAACACTGCCGCCAAGGTAGCTGGGGTGGGAAGCTCGAGGCTCACCTCCCCCGAGACCCTAGCCAGGTTACGCAGGTGGTAGGGCAAGACCACCCGAATCATGGCAGGGTCTGCACTTCTACCGAAAGCACCGGCGGGAGGTCGCGCATAATAGCGTTCCAGCTATCCCCACTGTCAGAAGAGGCATACACCTGGCCTCCGGTGGTTCCGAAATAGACCCCACAGGGCTCGAGCCGGTCTACCGCCATGCCGTCGCGCAGCACGTTGACATAGCAATCCGATTGGGGCAGACCCTCGGTGAGCGCCTCCCATTGGTGTCCACCGGTCTTGCTGCGCCACACCTGGAGTTTTCCCTCCGGCGGGAAATGCCCGGAATCGCTCTTGATGGGAATCACGTACACGGTCTCTGGCTCATGGGCGTGTACGTCCACCACGAAGCCAAAATCGCTGGGCAGATTACCGCTGACCTCAAACCAGCGATCTCCCCCATCGTCGCTGCGCATCACGTCCCAGTGTTTTTGCATGAACAGCACCTGGGGCCTCGAGTGGTGAGCGGCGATGCGGTGCACGCAGTGCCCTACCTCCGCCGTAGGGTCGGGGATATGCTCGGAGCGAAGCCCCTGATTGATGGCTTTCCAGGTCTGGCCGCCATCGTCGGTGCGAAAAGCCCCAGCTGCCGAGATGGCCACAAATATGCGCTGCGGGTCGCTGGGGTCGAGCAGGATGGTGTGCAGACACATCCCACCCGCACCCGGTGCCCACCCAGAACCCGAACCATGCCCCCGCAACCCAGAGAGTTCCGACCAGGACTGCCCCCCATCGCTCGAGCGAAACAGCGCAGCATCCTCCACCCCGGCATACACGGTATCCGGGTCGCTTAGGGAAGGCTCTAAGTGCCAGACTCGTTTGAACTCCCAGGGATGCGGCGTTCCGTCGTACCACTGGTGGGTTCCGGCCACCCCGTCGTAGGTAAAGCCGTTCCCCACTGCTTGCCAGGTCTGGCCCCCGTCGTCGGAGCGCTGGATAATCTGACCGAACCAACCGGTGGACTGCGAAGCATAGATGCGGTTGGGATCAATCGGCGAGCCTTTCAGGTGGTACACCTCCCAACCCGCAAAATGCGGCCCGCTAACCTCCCAGTTTTCGCGCTTGCCATCAGACTTAAGAACGAAGGCTCCCTTACGGGTTCCTACCAGCAGTCGAACTTTTCCCACGCCACCCTCCTGGTTAATCGATCAAAAGAGTAAAAATTCCTGTGGATCTCGACACACTTTACAACTTTCCAGGTCGGTCGTGGCCATACGGCTTTGTCAGACCAGCAAAACCCTTCAGCAATGCGCAATAATGACCCTCATATGAACGGGTATCCGGATTTGGCTGTGTTTACTCACATCGAAATCCGGTTTTGCACTCTGTAGATGGATGGGCGACTCGGCCTGATCTGTCTTATTTTTTGCCTTACCTCTCGGTCGCAACTGTCCAATGTGTTACATTGTGGGGTTATGGCAAAAAAACCAAAAGACATTTCGCCACGATTCGGGATAGGTGAGTGGTTCGGCTTCAACCTGACTCAGCTTTCCGGGTCGGAACGCCGCCAGCTTGCGTCCGAAGTCCTCAAGCCGAAGAAAGAGCGAACCCCACAACTCTGCCCCTTTCAGGCACGCAAAACAGGCGCTGTCTGCTCCAAGGATGGCGGGGTCTGTTCGCTCCGGCTCTACTCCTACGACACGCACCCAGGCAAGGGCCGGGCGGTAGGTGTCCCTGTTGAAGGTAAGCAAGGCGACCTCCGCGCCACCTGCCCGTATCGCTTCCACGATGAACTCGACGTGTTCAAGTGGGTAGGCAAAACCATCCTTGGCGACCCTGACCCGTTGCTGGTCGGTGAAGTCGGCTTCCTAGAAGCCGGAGCATCGACCGACAGCGAAGGCGGCGATGACGTGGGCCGCATCGACATGGTTCTGGTCAGCTCCAAGACGCCCGAGAAAGCCCCGATGAATTGGGCCGCCCTTGAGATTCAAGCCGTCTATTTCAGCGGCAACGCCATGAAAGGCGAGTTTGAAGCCTTCAACGATGGCGCCGTGGATTGGGTCATTTTCCCGGCTGGTCGTCGTCGCCCGGACTACCGCAGCAGCGGCCCCAAGCGCTTGATGCCGCAGCTTCAAATCAAAGTCCCCACGCTGCGACGCTGGGGCAAGAAGATGGCCGTGGTCGTTGATCGTGCCTTCTTCGATTCAATCGGTGAGATGGACAACGTGGCCGATATATCTAATGCTGACATTGCATGGTTCATCGTCCGCTTTGAAGAGGTCGAAGGCCAGAAGCGTACGCGCATCGTTCGGGACGAAGTCCGCTACACCACGCTTGAGCGCTCGGTGGAAGGGTTGACTGGCGGCAAGCCGGTTCCTCTGCCAGTGTTTGAGACTCGCATCACTGACAAGATCGTTCACCCGGTGCCCATCACTGAGACGGTCGAGGACGGTCTGCCGCTTGAGAACGGCAACGGCTCCGACGCCGCAAACTGACCACAAGTTGCTTGTTTGACAAAGCCGTGAACATTCACGGGTCTTGACGCGCCTATATGTCCTTGTTATGCTCCGTGAATGTTCACGGATAAAATAACAATGACAACCGACGCCACCGCACTACAACGGCAGAACCGCCGCATCGAACGTCTGAAAGAGCAAGGCGTCACCCGTGCCACGGTACTGGTTCACAGCGAATGCAAACCGGCCCTTGAAGGGCTGCGGCATCACTTCGTTGACCCCGACAAAGCGCAAGCGCTGGCCTCACTGGTCGAACAACTCCACGACAAGAAAGCCCCGACGAACGTTGCGCAGGTTCGCCAACTCAGTCCGTTCCGCTATCCGGGCGGCAAGACATGGCTTGTCCCAGAGGTGCGCAAGTGGCTGACGGCCTCCAAGATCATGCCCTCGGTATTTGTGGAACCCTTCGCGGGTGGAGCAATGGCGGGCCTGTCGGCCGCCGCTGAGGGCTTGGCCGAACACGTCTTTCTGGGCGAACTGGACGACGATGTGGCCGCTGTCTGGCAAACCATCTTCCACGGCAGGCCCGCTGACGTGAAGTGGCTTTGCAAGCAGATCATCGACTTCGATGTGAACCTTGAGAACGTCTGGGCAATCCTCGACGGCAACCCCAAGAGCATTCGCGGCCGGGCCTTCCGTACTATCGTCAAGAACCGGATGCAGCGCGGCGGCATCATGGCCGCAGGCGCTGGCCTCGTTAAGACCGGAGAGGCCGGTCGCGGCCTCAATTCCCGCTGGTATCCCGAAACGCTGGCCCGTCGCATCGAAGCCTTGCAGGCCATGCGCGAGCGGATCACCTTCGAGCAGGCCGACGCCTTCGAGGTAGTGCAGCGATATGGCGACGATGCCAATGCGTTTTTCTTTGTTGATCCGCCTTACACCGCAGGCGGCAAGAAGGCCGGGGCACGGCTCTACAACCACAACGAAATCGACCATGAAGGGCTGTTCGCGCTCATGGCTTCGGTGCGTGGGTCAGTTATGCTGACCTATGACGACGCGCCCGAAGTGCGCTCGATGGCAGAGCGTCACGGCTTCCGCATTGAGCCGGTGCCGATGAAGAACACCCACCATGAGGTCATCCGCGAGCTGTTGATATTGAAGCCTTGAATCACATGACGAGCTATTTGCGGCGGTGTGGTTGCCCACACCCAAATCCGGATACCCATATGAACCAGCCCGGTCTTCCCCTGCTGTACCGCATCGGCGACCTAAGCGTGGTAGGGTTTTTTTTGGTGAACTTGCTCTTTATCACCTACATCGTGGATTTGGAGCAACTGGTGATTGCCGACCCCACCCACTTTCAATACCCGCTCTGGCCGCCCAGCGCCCTGATTGACCTGGTTCACTGGTACGGCTCGAGCTTCGACCCGGTGCTCATGGCCCGGCCGATGTGGTGGAAGATGACCATATGGATAGACGTACTATTTTTCGGGCCATTCTATGTGGTGGCGATTTATGCTTTTCTGAGCCGGAAAAACTGGATTCGGATTCCGGCCATCATCTACAGCTCGGTGATGATGACCAACGTGACTATCATCCTGGGCGAGGAGGTCGCGGGAGCCCACGCTACCCCACACCTGCCCCTGGTGCTGGCGCTGAATGCGCCCTGGTTGCTGTTTCCGCTGTATATCCTGTTGCGAATGTGGAGCCACGAGCGGCCTTTTATCGTGCTTGAGCCCTCCTTGGCCCCACTAGGTTTGCTCTCCGAGGCCGAGGGGGCAATAGAATAGCAGTGCTATGGAGAAAATGGGTATTGGCATCCTCGGCGCAGCCCGCATCGCGGCCTCGGCACTGATTCCGGCTATCGGCAAATCCTCGAATGCTCGAGTGGTAGCGGTAGCGGCTCGAGACCCCGGCAGAGCTAAAGACTATGCTGCTCAGCACGGCATCCCCAAGTCCTACGGTAGCTACGAGGCCATGCTGGCCGACCCCGAAATCGAGATGGTTTACAACCCCCTGCCCAACTCCGAACACGCCCCCTGGACAATTCGGGCGCTGGAAGCGGGTAAGCACGTAATCTGCGAGAAATCGTTCGCCCTCAATGCCACCGAGGCCATGCAGGTGGATCAGACCGCCAAGCGGGTAGGTAAACAGGTCATGGAAGCCTTCATGTACCGGTTTCACCCGCAGATTCAGCAAGCCAAGGACATCCTGGCTCGAGGCGATATTGGTGAGTTGAGCCTGATTCGCCCCAGCTTCAGCTTTTTCCTGAGCCGCCCCGCCGACATCCGCTGGGTGCACCAGCTTGGCGGCGGAGCCCTCTACGATATCGGCACCTACTGCGTGAACGTCTCGCGTACCTTCGCTGGGCGCGAGCCGGTGCAGGTTTTTGCGATGTCTCTGGAGACAGGGCCCAATGACCCCGGCGGGGATGGAACCGACCACAGTTTTCTGGGTCTGCTGGACTTTGGCGCGGGGTTGCGCTCGAGCTTCGACTGCTCGTTTAAGCAGGCTTTCCGCCAGCGCGTCGAACTGGTAGGAACCGAAGGCAGCCTGACCCTGCTCGAGCCCTACGTGCCGGGCCGCGACAAAAAGGGAAACGACCAGGGACACGGGAGTGCCGCTCCCAGCCTGCTCCTGAACGGCGAAACCCTTGACTCGGTGGCTGCCGACCAGTATCAGCTCATGGTCGAGCATTTCGTGCGGGCGGCTCGAGGGGCCGAGCCTTTGCGTTACCCCGCCGAGGAGGCAGTGCGGCAAATGCGCGTACTAGACGCGCTATTTGAGTCGGCCCGGACGGCGCAACCGGTTTCACTTTAAAGTGCACTTGATACTGTTTGGTCGAGAAGCACGGTGTTCCAGTAGACCACGATAGCCGAGGGGCTATCGTGGTTTTCAAGATTATGGGGCTTGGGTAGGGGCAACCATTGCCCTCATTCTCCGCAGGCCACAAAGCCCCCTCTGTGAAGTAGTTTCCGCTATATGTAGAAAGCAAGGTTTGATTGATTTAGTATTGACTGAACGATATGAACACACTAAACTAAAGCCGTGCTTTCGCCTCGAGACAAGCTGATTGAAGACTTCGGGCTGTTCTTCGAGAACTACGGGCTGCCGCGCATCTTTGGGCGGATGTACGGGTTGCTCATGCTCAGCGACGAACCCCACCTGAGTTTGGAGCAAATTGCCGAGGGACTCAAAATTTCCAAGGCCAGCGCCTCCACCATGGCGAGGCAGCTCCAGGCCATGACCATGATCGCCAAAAGCACCGTGCCCGGCGACCGCCGTGATTATTACCGAGTCACCAACGATAGCCACATCAAGACCATGCATATGAAACTGAACGCGGCGCTGGCACTTTCCTCGCTAATCCAGCGTGGGGCTGGGCTCAAGGAGGTATCACCGCAAACCCAGGCCCGGCTCGAGCGCACCCGGCACTTCTACGACGAACTCGCAGTGGCGATTGACCATTTCTTTGAAAACTACCGCCCCCCCCAGGAGGTGGAGCATGAGCCCGCCCCATCCGGCTAGCCTCTGAGCTCGCGCATTTTTGGCACTTGAGCCGGTGCTCGAGGACGATGGAGGTCTGTCCAAAAGGAGGCAAAATGGTTCACCCTAGCACGCCCCTGCCCATATCGCCGTCGAGCCTGGCCGCCCTGCCCCGACTGGCCTGGCGCAACCTGTGGCGGCATCGCCAACGCACCTTTTTGCTGGTGGCAGTGGTAGCCTACGCCACCCTGGCTACGGTGCTGTTCTGGGGGGTTCAGGATGGCTTCAATCAGTCGGTGCTGAATGGCAACGCCCGCTATTTGGCGGCTCCGGCCCTGATTTCCACCACCGCCTACGCCGACGACCCCGACCCGGCCCAGGGCTTGCCCAACCTGGATTTTCTGAAGCGGGTACAGGCTGTGCCAGGCGTGCGGGCGGCAGTGCCCCGGCTCGAGTTCTCGGTGCTGCTGCGCTCACCCTACACTGCGCAGGCGGCCCAGGCCAGGGGCGTAGACCCCGCGCTGGAGAGCAAGGTTAGCGATATCCCCCTTCGTATCAAAGAGGGGCGGATGCTCGAGCGAGCCGGTGAGGTGGTGTTGGGCAAGGAACTGGCTCAGCGACTGGACACACGGCTGGGCGAGCGGGTGGTACTGGACACCTCCGCCTTGGCGGGGTCGCAGTCGGCGGGGCTCAGGTTGGTGGGGTTAGTGGACTCGGGGCTGGCGGCGGTGGACTCTGGCACGGTGCTGATAGACCTCGGGCAGGCCCGACAACTGACCGGCCTCAAAACCGCCACCCAGGTCGCACTGGACATCCCCAGAGGCCAGGAGGCTCAGGTAACGCGGGCGGTGCAAGCCGTTTTGCCACCGGGTCTGCGGGCTGCAGATGTCACCCAACTCCTGGGAGCTTTGACCCAAACCATCAACCAGAAGCGCGGAACCATCTTCGTGATCGGGCTAATTTTCTCCATCTTCGCCGCACTTGCCGTGACCAGCACGGTGTTGGTGAGCGTCTTGGAGCGCACCAGGGAGTTCGGGGTGATGGGCGCGTTGGGGATGAGCCCGCTGCGGCTGGCTCAGATGATCACGCTCGAGGCGGTGTTTGCCACCACCATCGGCTGGGCGGTGGGGCTGGTGCTGGGCTATGGGCTCAACACCTGGATGGCAAATTATAACGTGCTGGGGCCGGTTTTCGCTGGTTACGGCGGGGCTTTTCAGACCCTGGGAACCGGGGGGGAAATCTACACTGCCCAGAGCCCGGTCTACGCCCTTTATGCGGCTTCAACCATCGTGCTGGCCGCACTGTTCTCGATTCTGATTCCGGCCCGGCGGATGCTACAGCTCGAGCCTGCCGGAGCACTGCGAGCCGAGGTTTGACCCTGCAAAACGCCAAGCAGCCGTATACACCACTATCAACCCCACAAATCCTCGAGGAACTTTAGCTATGAAAGGCAAAATCCTTCTCTTGCTACTAGGGCTCAGTCTCAGCAGCGCTGCCAGCGACCCCCAAGCCGTGCTCAAGGCCATCGTGGACAACCAGCGCGGCGGTGGGAGTGTGCGGGCTACCCTCAATCTCAGCGTGGCGCGCACCGACCGCCAGACCCAATACGTGCTGGACATCGTTTCAGATGGCAATGAGCGAGCCCTAATCCAGGTCAAGGCTCCGCCTCGAGAGGCTGGACAGGCTTTTTTACGGGATGGGGACAACATTCTGATTTACAACCCGACCCTCAAACGGGTGCTGCGGCTGCCCCCTAGCGGGCGCTCGGACAGCTTTCTGGGTTCCGACCTCAGCTACTCCGACCTCAGCGGGCGCGACTTACAGCGCGACTACACCCCCAAAATCACCGCCGAAGATGCCAACAACCTGACCCTCGAGCTGACCCCCCAACCCAGCGCCCCTACCCCCTACGGCAAGGTCACAATTCAGGCCAAGGTCAAGGGATACGTCCCCCTCGAGGTAACATTTTTCGACCAGCGCAGCCAAGCCGTCAAAAAAGTTACCTTTGCCCAGTACGCCGAGGTAAATGGGCACAGCTTTCCGGTGCAGACCACAGTGGAAGACCTGCTGCACTCTGGCAACCGCACCACCTTGGTCTACAGCGATTACAAGTTCGGGGTGAGCATTCCCAGCGGGTGTTTCGATCAGCGAGCACTGGTGGCGGGGTGCTGAGGGCTAAAGGCAGAGGGCAAAGAACGGATAGCCAAACGTCGAATGCAAAACGCAAGACGCTAAACGTCGAGTGCCGAATGCCGAAGGCTAAAAGCAGAATATAAAGAGCAAAAAGCTACACCAGAACGGCATATCTGCTCCATCGAGAAACACTGTTTGGGAGGCAATTGATGTTTTTAGTTTTTGATTTTGAGTTTTTGGCGTTCGAGGTTTAGCATCAAGCGCTCTGCTCTTTGCCTACTGGAGGTTTAGCCATGTTCAACCTGCTCACACTTTCCTGGCGCAATGTCTGGCGACAACGCGGGCGCAGCTTGCTCACGGCGGGGGCCGTGGGGCTGGCGGTGTTCTTCGCGCTGGTGTATCAGGGTTTGATTGGCGCGGTAGAGAACGGGATGTACAACACCCTGGCCCAGGCTGTGGGGCACTTGCAGGTGCGGGTGGCGGGCTACCGCGATAAGCGCGAGCTGCGTGACTTGCTGATTCCAGGTGCCGAGGCGGTAAAAGCCAAGCTGCAACAAGCCCAGCCCCAAGCCGAGATCGTGGTCAGCCTCGAGGTTCCCGCGCTGCTCTCGGGGGAAAGCCGCTCGAGGGGGGTTTTGCTGGTGGGGCAGGAGCAACCCCCAAAGTTCGCGCAGAACTTCCGGGCCCAGTTTTTGCAAGCGGGCCAGATGCCCACCTCCAACACCCAGGGTATCGCGCTGGGGGCGGCTTTAGCTCGCGCACTTCAGGTCAAGCTGGGGGATGCGGTGTATGCCTACGCGCCTAACACCCAAGGCAGTGGGGCGGCGGCTTACAAGGTGGTGGCCCTGCTGCACTTCCCCGACCCCGCCGCCGAGGGCCGTGCCGCCTACCTCTCTCTGGCAGCGGCCCAAGCGCTCGCCGCCCCCGGTGGAGCGACCCGCCTCGAGCTGCACCTGCCCATCACCCGCTACAGTCAGGACTCTCTGGTCTCCGCCTTGCGCCCGGCTTTGGCTATCGCGCTGGGGCCGGGCTTAAGCGTGGAAACCTGGCGCGAGGTCAACCCTTCGCTGGCCCAGGTGCTGGCCCTATTGCAACCCCTGGTGTTGGTGATGATGCTGATTTTTTTCGTGCTGGCCGGGCTGATGGTGGTAAACACGGTCTATTTGGGCTTGCTCGAGCGCACCCGCGAATTCGGGGTGATTACCGCGCTGGGCGCTGGCCCGGCCAAGGTCACGTGGATGGTGCTTCTGGAAAGCCTCCTGCTGTGCCTGAGCGGTGCGGTAGGGGGCGGACTGCTGGGGGTGGGGCTGGTGACGATTTTATCCAAAGGCTTCACCTATCCCGGCCTGGACAAAATTGGGGGAACTTTTGGCATCCCCCAGGTGCTCTACCCTAGCCTGAGCGTTTGGGCGGTGCTGGGAACCCTGCTATTCGCCGTGCTAACCGGGCTGCTAGCAGCTTGGTGGCCCGCTCGAGTGGCGGCCCAGATGGAACCCGTGGAGGCCATGCGTTTCAATGCCTAGTCGAAACTTGGTGGAGGTGAAGGTGAATGCGGTTTTGCAGGTCAAAAATCTGACCAAGATTTATAAGGTGGATTCGGTCGAGACTCCCGCTCTGCGGGGGGTGAACCTCGAGGTGGGCCAGGGAGAATTCGCAGCCCTGGCGGGGCCGTCGGGCAGTGGCAAAACCACCCTGCTGAACTTGATCGGTGGCCTCGACCACCCCACCTCGGGCCAGGTCTGGCTGGGCCAGCAGCGCATAGATGGCCTCAGCAAGGCCCAACTCGCCAACCTGCGCTTGTGGAACCTGGGCTTCGTGTTTCAGGCTTATAACCTGATTCCGGTGCTGAGCGCCCTCGAGAACGCGGCTTTCGTGCTCGAGCTGCGCGGCGAAAGTCCGGCGGAGCGCCAGGCCAAGGCTAGAGCAGCCCTGGAAACCTTGGGCATGGGCGAATTCGCGGATCGCCGCCCCAACCAGCTTTCCGGCGGACAGCAACAACGCGTAGCGGTAGCGCGGGCCCTGGCAGCGAAGCCCAAAATCATCCTGGCCGACGAGCCCACCGCCAACCTCGACTCCAAGACAGGTATCGCCCTGATCGAACATATGCGTGCCCTCAACCGCGAGCAGGGCATGACTTTCTTGTTCAGCAGCCACGACCCCCGCCTCTTGGAGCACGTAGACCGGGTGGTCTACCTCGAGGATGGTCGGGTGCAGGGGGTAGTGTGAGCAGGAGACCTAACAGCACCGGTCAAGCCTCAGGTGACTAAATGCTCGCACTCTGGCGAAAAGTTGAAGGTTTGGCGAAGCTGCTGGTGGCTCGGTGGCTGTTGCTTTGCGGCCTGCTTCTGGCTTGCCCCCTGCCCCCGGCCCAGGCCCAAAGCCTGGGCCTAGCAGGGCTACAAACCAAAGTCGAGCTCGACTTTAGCAGTGCCCTGGCGCCAAATGCTGCCCTGCCGCTAGGGTCTGGGGTCAACTGGATGCTGGCTAGCCGCCTCGAGTTTGACTACACCCTGAAGCCCCTTCAGCTCAATGTGGTACTCCAGCCAGGGCTGGAGTTTGGTCAGCCGGTGATTACCGACACTGGCCTCAGCGAAGCCTATGGGTTGCTGCGGCTAGACACCCTCGACCTTAGCGCCGGGGTAGAGCGTATCCCGCTGGAGTACGCCCGCCTGAGCCTGCCCTATAGCCTCGAGCCGGTCAGCCCCCTGGGCAACCGCCTGGGCCTGCTTGGTATTCGGGCCAGTTGGAATCCCCAAAATACCCGGCTGCGGCTGGGATTGCTGCAAAACGCCCAGGGCTGGTTCGGCTTGCTGAGCCTGCGCCGGGAGTTTGACACCTTCGAGTTGGAAGCCCAGGCGCTCACTCCCTCGGGACGGCCCACCTTTGGCCTCGGAGGGAGTGCCACCATAGAAAACCTGGTGCTCTATGGCGAAGTCTGGGCCCTTACCAACCCTGCCGAATGGCGCTACGCACTGGGTTTGAGCGGGAGTCTAGGGGACGGTTTGTGGACCCTCGAGGGCGGCAATGCGGCTCCGGCAGCGGGTCAGGCTGTGCGCCATCTGTTGGCAGGCCAGATCACCCTACCCCAAGATCAAGACTCGAGCTGGAACCTGCTGGCCCAGCTATGGTTTGACCCCGATGCCCTGCGCGGGCAGTTGGGTTTGGGGTTTACCACCGGTAGCAGCGACACCCAGCTTTCGGTGAGCGCAGGGGCTCAAATCGGGCCACAGCCGCCAGCCCTGACCCTAAAAATTGCCCTGAGTTTCTTTCCATCTTTATAGAGCCGTGTGCGCAAGGAGGGGCGTACCGTGTTTTTTCAGTATCTCAAGTTGTTCCCCAAAGCCCTCTATTAGCCCCAGAAGCCCACCCTTGCCAGCCCTATCTAAGGAAACCTTAACCCAGCAGATACTTCCAAAGCCCCTTGCTCACAGCGTTTAGGCCCGCAGTGCCTCGGTAATATCTGTCTATAGGCTCATTCTTGTCATCTGGGCTTGCGAGACAATTGCAATCCGTATGCAACTGTTGGAGATGCTCAAAGCGGCTGGGCCGGTGTTTTGGCTGTTGGTCTTGCTTTCGGTCTATGTGCTTTATCTGCTGGTTTGGCGCTGGCAGGTAATTGCCCGGCTGGGGGACGACCCCGCACAAATGCTCACGCGGGTTCATGGCTCGTTGATACAACAGGATTGGCTAGGTGCCCAGCGCGCTGCGCAGCAGCCTACCGCTGTTGCCAACGTGGTGCGGGCAGGTTTGGAGCGGGCTCTGACTGGCAAGGATTCGGTTCTGCTGGCCATGAACGAAGCCGCCGTTATGGAGGAGGCTCGCCTCACGGCCTCCCTCCCCACTCTGGCCACCATCGCTCAAATCGCACCCATGTTGGGCCTCTTGGGCACGGTTTTCGGCATGATTCAGGCTTTTCAGGTCTTCTCACAAAATGGCTCGCCCGGCCCTACCCAACTGGCCGGGGGCATCAGCGAGGCCCTGGTCAACACCGCTGCGGGCCTGGTAGTCGCCATTGCCGCCTACTTCGGGCGCAACCTCCTCAAGACCAAAGCCGAGGCCATTCTGCTTCAGGTTGACCGCGTGCGTGAAGGCTTGCCCACTTGGATTATGGAAGCCGAGATGCGCCGCCAGGGCCAGCTTAGTGGAATGTTTATTCCCGCCTACGACCCTGACTCCATTCCGGTACGGAGAAAAACCCCATGAAAAGCCGCTTCCGCCGGGAGAGCGAAGCCGACTCCGGTCGCTTCGATTTCGCTCCTA
>JADMIM010000070.1 GCA_015478585.1 Thermaceae bacterium
GGCGTCGACATTGGGCAGGAGGAGGCCGCTCGTGCCCTGGGCATGCGGGGGGCGGGCGGCAGGGCTTTGGCAGGGCGCAAGGCGCTGAGTTGTTCAGCTAAAGTACCTTTGGCGCTGGACAGCACCACCCTGGCTACGCTTTGCAGTTGCTCGAGTTCGTCGCTGGACAGCAGCCCCACCTGAAGCACAAACACATCGCCCAGAATGCCTTCGGCTTCGGCAGGCGGCTGGCTGACCCGCAGCAAATCGCGCAACTCGGTTTGCAGGGCCGAGGCGTAGCTGGCGGGTTCTTCGTCCAAGATAATCAAGTCCACCGCCAAGCGCTTGCGCCGCCAATACTGGAAGGCCCGCATGATCTGGCGCACCAGTTCGCGCTCGCCCAGTTCGGCAATCCGCACCAGCACCAGCGGCAAATCACCGGAGATGCCATGTTTCCACAGCGCAGGCTGACCCAAGCGGTTGCGGGTCATGGCCTCGAGCGAACCCCGCAGGGCGCGGCTGGGGAAAATCAGGTGTCCGGTCAGTTCTTGGAACAGCGCGGCCTCACCCGACTCAATGCCCAAGTGCCGCAGCTCGACCCTCGAGTCGGTCCAGGCCAGGGTCTGGATGCGCTCGAAGGCCGCCGGGTTGCGGTACTTGTCGGCCAGCAATAAAGCCTCGGCGCGGGTGGGAGCCAGGAGGGTAGTAAAGCCGATGCGGGCCACCTCACCCGGCTCGAGGCGAACCCGCACCCGCAGGCTGAAGATGGGGTCGAGCACATTACCGGCTGTTCCGGCGAAGGGTCGGCTGTCCATCAAGGCGGCAGGCCCGTGAACCCCCTGCCCCCGGCCCAGAAAGCGACTGCGGTCGGTCTCGAACTGCAAGGCCCCAACTGGGGTACCTTCCACACAAATCACCTGCGCCGCCCACAGCGGGGCCTCGTCGGCGGAGCGAGGGCGGCGGGTAGCCAGCAGCGCGCCCAACTCGGGGATAAACTCGGTCTGTACGAACAGCTTAGAAAAGGCTGGGTGGGCGGCATCGGCTGAGGGTGGGGCCAGCACAACCTCGGCGTAGGAGGCCAGCTCGAGTTCCTTGGGAAACTCGCTATAGTTGCGCAGGGCGACACGGCGGATTTCGGCATCGTCTTCGGGCGAGACCAGAACCTGTAAGGTCGAGGCGATGTCGCCCTCGCGTCGGAAAAAACGCGCCCGTTCCTCGTAGAACTGGGCTTCGTAGATGGTGGGCTCGAGCAGGGTCGGCTGGGCAGTGGCCGACCAAAGCTGACCGCTGCGGACATCGCGCAAATAGATATAGCTGCCCCAGTCGTCGCAGGTGGCATCCTCGCGCCAACGGGTCACCGCCAGTCCTTTCCAGCGGCTATAGCCCGAGCCTGCCGCACTCAGCATCACGATATAGCGCCCATTGGACAGCAGGTGGGTCTGTGGCTGGCGCTGCTTAGCTTGGGTAAAGCGACGAGAAACGATGGGGGCCATCTCGCGCACGTGCACCGCTGCCGAGACCTCCACCGAGGGCGGGCGCGCCACCGGCACATCCACGGGGATGCGCTCGTGCAGCAGGGTGGCAGTAGCCCGCATCCGCATGTCGTGGTGAAAGCGGCGCTGCATCCGGTTGCCCAGCAGCACGTTGCTCAGCGCCAGCACAATCATGCCCTGGTGGTGGGCCATGTGGTTGCGCACCAGCACGAAGGTTTGGCCCTCGGGCAGCCGCTGGGTAGTGTAGTCGAGGGCATCGTAAAAGCCATAGCGGCTACTGGCCCCCAGGCTGGTCAGCAAGCCAAAATTACGCACCGCCGCCAGCGGATCTACCATCGCAGCCAAGGCCGTGGCATAGGGCGCGATCACCAGTTCATCGGCCAGGCCGCGTTTGAGGCCCAGCCCCGGCAACCCGAAGGCCGAATATTGATAGGTCAGCTCGCGGTCTCGAGAGTTGAGTGCCGACTCCGAGACCCCCCAGGGCACGCCGCGCTCGCGCCCATAGCTGATCTGTCGCGCTACCACCATGCGGTAGGTTTGCTCGAGCAGACTCCCGTTGGGCGAGTGCATCACCAGCGCGGGCATCAGGTACTCAAACATCGAGCCCGACCACGAGACCAGCGCCGCCGAGCGCTGGACAGGGGTGAGGGTGCGGCCCAGGCGGAACCAGTGTCCAGTCGGGACTTCGCTGCGAGCGATGGCGATAAAGCTAGTCAGCCGCGACTCCGAGGCCAGCAGGTCGTAGCAGTTGGGGTCGAGGCGGTGACCGCGCACGTCATAGCCGATGGAGAACAGCTTGCGGCTGGGGTCATAGAGAAAGTCAAAGCCCATCGCGTCCACCAAGGGCGTAAGCTGTTTGCTGAGTGCGGCAATTCGCAGGGTTTGCTGGGCTTCCAACCATCCCAAATCGCGCTGATGGCTCCGCAGATTGTCCAGTAGGGCCTGGTTCCACTCGAGCAGCTCGGCATCCTCGGCCAGCGCACCTTCGGCCAGCAGGGTTTGGCTGATGTCCAGCACCGAGGCCGCCAGTTTTTCGGCCTCGCCCAGCACCTCGTCCCAAGCGGCGGGCTGCTCGAGTTGGGCCGAGAGTTCGCTCAGGGTTTGCAGCAGTTGTTTTTTGGTCACTGTCCCGCTGCTACGCTCGGCTACCGCTTCCGCCGCTTGAACCACTAGGCTCAAGCCGTCCTGCAGACCCGCAAGGGCAGTGGAATGGTCGGGCAACGGATGACCCAACTCCAGCAGGGTTTGTTGCAGGGCAATCAAATGCCCCACCAGGTTGCCACTGTCCACCGAGGAAACATGGCGCGGCTCGAGTACCTGCAGATCACGGGTGTCGTACCAGTTGTAGAGCTGGCCCCTGAACTTCTCCATCCGCCCCAGAGTGTTGAGGGTGGCCTCGAGGCGATCCAGCATTTCCGCCAAGCCAATCCAACCAAAATCGCGGGCGCTGACCACCGAGAGTAGGTAGAGGCCGATGTTGGTGGGCGAGGTACGGTGGGCCACCAGGGGCTTGGGATCTTCCTGAAAGTTGTCGGGCGGCAAGTGGTGGTCTTCGGGGCCGACAAAGACCTCGAAAAAGTGCCAGGTGCGGCGGGCGATTTGCCGCAGGGTCTGAGTGTCCGGCTCGCTCAGTGGTTTGGGTAGGGCGGCGGGCTGTGGCAGGCTGATCCAACGGGCTACCAGCGGGGAGAGCAGCCAGGCCAGCAAAAACGGCAGCGCCATCCTCCAGCCGCCGGTCTGCCCCAAAAGCACGACAAAACCCGCTATCAGGGCCAGCATTGGCCCGCCAAACATGCGGCGGTAGAAGCCCATTGGCCCAGTGTTGTCTTGGGTCGCGGTCTGGGCGGCAGTGCGCCACTCGAGCATCCGTCTTCCCCTTATCAGCCGCAATAGGGTACGCCCAACCGCGTCCAGCATCAGCCAAGCCTGATGGGCCAGCAGGGTCAGGATCAACCCCACCTCCGAGGCCGCCAGTCCAAAGCCTTGGGCAATCCGGGCCAGATAAACCCGTCGGGAAATCCCCGGTCGGCGCGGAACCAGACCAGTCAGGACTGGAATCAGCGGGGGGACAATCAGGGTCGTCAGGACAAAAGCTGTCCACAGCCAAGGCGAGGCCAGCGGCAGCGACCAGGCCGCCATGAGGGTCAAAAAAGCCGCCGGAGCCGAGAGGCTGCGGCGCAGATTGTCCAGCATTTTCCAGCGCCCGATGGGCGGGATGGGGACGCGGCGTGAAAACAGCCAGGGCAGCAATTGCCAGTCACCCCGCACCCAGCGGTGCTGGCGGGCCACATTGGCCTCATAGTTGATGGGAAAGTCCTCGACCAGCTCGATGTCGCTGACTAGAGCGGTGCGGGCCAGTAGTCCCTCAAAAAGGTCGTGCGAGAGCAGGCTGTTCTCAGGTACGCGGCCCTCGAGCGACCCGCTAAAAGCATCCACATCATAGATGCCCTTACCCGTAAAGTTGCCCTCGCCAAACACATCCTGATAAATATCCGAACTGGCCGAGGCATAAGGGTCTATCCCCGCTGGCCCAGAAAAAATGCGGCGGTAAACGGTGTCTTGGCTGGGTTCGGGTAGCGAGGGAGTGATGCGCGGTTGCAAAATTCCATAGCCCTCTACTACCCGCTTGGTCTGGGGGTCGAGAACTGGGCGGTTGAGTGGATGGGCCAGCGTACCCACCAGCCGCGCCGCTGTGCCCCGTGGAAGCTCGGTATCGGCATCCAGAGTAATAACAAACCGCACCCCAGTTGGTGCAGCAACCGCATCGCCCACCAAGCCTATTTCATTAGCCCCCACCGCCTGACTCTGCTCCTTGGAAAAGGCCATGCTGGTTTTGGCCTTTGACGTTCGAACTTCGACCTTCGACAACTTGTGAAAGAAGTCCAAAGCCATAAAGCTGGTGTGGCCCACCCCGCACAGCAGCCGATTGAACTCCTGGAGCTTGCCCCGCTTGCGCTCCCAGCCCATCCAGCAGCCTTCCTTGGGGTTCCACAGGCGTTGGCGCTGAAAAAGCAAAAAGCGCAGGCTGCCGTCCGGCATCGTGCCGTGCTCGGTGTTGAGCTGCTGGATGCCCTCGAGTGCGCCTTGCAGCAGCGGCCCGTCCTCGGGCAAAGTTTGACTGGGCGCATCCACCCAGTCGCTCAACAGGGCAAAGCGCAGCTCGCCGTCGGGGTTGGCAAAATAGTGGGCCTCGAGCCTCGAGAGTTGCTCCTTAATCTGGGCCGGGCTGGTCAGCAAGGTGGGCACCACCACCACTGTTGAAAGGCTCTGAGGAATACCTTCCTTAAGGTCGAGCTTGGGCAGCGGTCGGGGCGGAACCACCGCCAGCACATAGCGGTTGACCAAAGCAATGGCCATATCCGAAGCTGGGATGAGCGCCAACAGCCCCAACAAGACCAGCTCTATCCACATGGCCCCTTGGCGGGCATCCAGCCACAAGCCCAGCACCAAAATCGAAGCGGTTGCCAGTGCGATGGTTCCCAAGTAACCCGGCGTGGCAAAAGCCAGATAGGCCCGTCGCAGCCAGCGCATTGGCGGAGCGCGGAAACCCAGTTCGTGTTCCAAACCCCCTCGCCCCTTGTCCATCAGATAAAAGCCCGGATCGGCCTGAGGCGGCAGATTGGACAAATCAAGGCTCGAGTCGGATGGCAAACCCAGCTTGAGCAATTCGGCCGTGGCTTTAGCCGCCACCCGTTGGGCGATTTCCACCTCTGAATATGGTGAGCCTTTAGCCAACTCCTCAACCGCATGGTGCAGGCGGTCGCGGGTAGCAAAATCCGAGGCCGCATAGATGGGGTTTTTCCCCAAGGCTTTTTCGACCAAGCTGACCTGGTTGAAAAAAAGTTCCCAGTCGTAGGCCGAGATGGCCCGCATGCTGCTGATGATGTTGCTGACCGAGACGTTGGCGGCGGCTTGACGGGCGTGCTCGAGCGAGACCAGCTCGTCGGGGCTGGTGTCCCGCTTGGCCAGGTAGTCCAGCAGGCGGGCAAAAATCGGGCTAGCCACCGGGGTCTCGCGCAGGCGTTGCAGCAAATGCACCACAAAGGCCGAGGGCAAAGCCTCACGCTCGATTTGCTGAATAACTGCTTCGGGATCGGGTACGGCGGCTTCATCCAGAAAGCGCTGGGCTAAGTCGGCCACATCCTGACGGGCTTTTTGCCAATCCACCACCCAGACCGCCAGCCGCCGCAGGTTTTCCACCAGGGCCAGGCGGAGGGCTATTGGGATGGCCCACAACTCGCCGGTGCTGAGGGGCTGGTGGCGCTGATAGGCTGCGATGAACTGCCCCAGCACCTCGGGGTCATAGCGGCTGTCGCTGTGGGCGATGTACTCCAGCGCCAGCGCATATACCCTTGGGTAGCCGCTTTGCTTGCCCCCAATTAGCTTGGGCAGTTGGCGGTAGTAGCTCTCGGGCAAGTCCACCCGAATACCCCGAATTTGCTCGTCAGTGACATAATAGTTGTCAATAATCCACTCGGCAGCCGGGGTGATGATTTGTTTTTCCCGCACCGCCGTATTAATTACCTTATAGGTTTGCAGAATTACCTGAGCATTTTGCAGCAGGCGGGGCAACAGCGGACGGCCCCGCGTGGGCCGGTGGGTTACGCTGTGGCCTTGCGCCAATTCTTCGGCGTATTGGTAGAGGTGCTCGGGGCTCAGCAGCACATCCCGAAGCGGCTCCTCGAGGTGCTCCTGGCGTGACCAAGGAAGACGAATCGTAGCGATCTGTTCCTGCAATTCAGACAACCCAAACGACCTCATTTGGCCGACCTCCGGTGGATTCGACCTTAGGCTCAAGCTAAAGGGTTGTATTTACCATAGCATTACCATGGATTTGCTGCGTTAGTGCTGGGTTGGGTAGCAGTGACCTATCACGGTTCTCTGCTCAGATGAGCACAGTAAATAGGCCCAGGCTACCCCAAGATTCTTCTCGAAAACCACTCTAACTTCAGTGCTTGCTGGGCGCACTTAAGGAAAGGGCTTGGCAGAGATCCAAACCAGGCCCTGGCTACCCACCATGCCGATGAGTTCCACCCAGCCCGGCTTGAGCCCCGCTGGAGGCGCGGGAAAGCTAGTCGGAACGGCCCTTAGCTTGCTGCCATCATAATAGGCCACCACACGCACCTGATTTTGCCCATCTGGAGAAGCTTTTAAGGATAAAAAAGAATTGGGGCCGCGACCTAGCCAGGCCGAGGCATACTGGTAGTCCTTGGCTCCAATCAAATCCGCAGGCCCCTGGAAGTAGGCCCACTCTTGGGGAACTTGCAGCTTGACCTCGGTGGCCACAAAAGTCTGCCCATTCCAGGTTCCGCTGGCCTCGAGCCACATTCCAGGAGCCGCCAGCCTGAGCCAGGGAGAACTGCTCTGTACCCAGGTGTCACCAACTAGCACCTGACCCGAAGAGTTGAGTGTCACCTGACCATAGTAGCTGCGGACATCGCTGGGTGTGCTATTCGCACCCGGATTGTCTTTGGAACCATCATGGTTAGGGCTTTTACTTTTATCACCTTTACTTTTATCACCTTTACCCTTATCGTCTTTGCCGCCGTCACCGCTACCCTTGCCGCCATCGTCTGAACCGTCGGCCAGGGCAATGCTCCAAGCAACTGGGGTCGCCAAGCTACCCCACAACAGGCTCAGGATAATGAGGAGCCTAAGCCACATGGCCCACCCCTGGCTTGGGGAAGATGAGTTGGGCTTCCAGGCCGCCACCCACCCGGTTGCCAAACTCGAGCTGTCCCCCCAGCATCAGCGCCACGTGCCGTACCAGTGCCAATCCCAATCCTATGCCTTCGGTTTTAGGTTGTAAACGAAAAAAGGGACTGCCCAGGCGGGCCAGGGTATCTTCGGGCACACCAGGGCCTTCATCCCGCACGGCAATGATGATTTGTTCACCTTGGCATATTTCTAGCCACACGTCTTTCTGACTAAACTTGAGCGCATTGTGTAACAGATTGCCCACCGCCTGTTGCAGGGGTTCCTCGTAGCCCAAGATGCTGGCCTCGAGGTCGCCCACCAACCGCACCCGGCCCCGCCACTGGGGGGGCAGACTGTCTAGCGTCAGGGCCAACACCGAGCCAATGCGTACCCGGCCCGGCTCGGTTTGTGGGGTGCGGGTGAGGGCAATTAGTCCGGCCAAAAGGCGCTCGAGCCGCCCCAGACTACTCTTGATGGCGGGTAGGGTTTCTTGCTGCGACAGCAAACCCTGCTCGAGGGCCTCAATCTGCGCCCTCAGAGTTGCCAGAGGGGTGCGTAGCTCGTGCGAGGTATAGCGGGAGAAGCTGCGTTCACGCTCCAAAAAGCTGCGCACAGCCTCGGACATGCGGTTGAAACTACGGGCCAAATCGGCGAGTTCATCGTCACCGGGAGGAATGGGCAGAGGCTCGGGGAAGCGCTGCTGGGCCAGGGCATAGGTGGCTTCGGTCAGGGCTCGAATCGGACGCATCAGATAGCTGAACAGCAAGTAGGCCACGGCCAGGGCCAGCCCCAATGAGAGCGGTAGGGCCAGCAGCTCGGTTTGGATGAGGGCTTGCAGGGCTTCGCGGCTCTGGCTGGGGTCGAGCGCCCCCTCCAGCACGAACCCCCCCTCTAAGGCCCGCCGGGTACTGATCCAGCCCGTCAGATTATCGGGAAAACGCCCACCAATCTCGTAAAAAACCCGTTCACCCTGCACCACCCGGAAGCGACCCTTGCCCAACTGCGGCCAACTCGCCAGGCGGCTGGGGTCGAGGCTGGGCTCTCCCCGGCTAACCACGACGGCCTGGGCAATGGTGCTGGTATAGCTCTCGAGTTCACTTTGTAGGTCGTGATTAAGGGTATCCTGGAAACGCCAATAAGCCAGCCCACCCACCAACCCCGCCGTAAGCAACACCACCGCTATCAGGCTGAGCAGCATCCGGTTGCGAAAGCCTCCAGGCCACAGCCGCCCGCCCGTACTGGAGGCAGGAGCAGTCTGTTCGATAGGCTGGGTCATGGTTGCCAACCGCCGCTAAATCTTGAATACAGTATAAACCCACCTCTATCGCGGTTTTCATAATAACTCTGCTCGGGTAGCCGCTTTGAGGATGATGGACGCTTATTCATGAAAACCGCTCTACACTCCTAAAGTGTAGCCCCCTGGCAGGGTATGAATAATCTCCGAACCCAGCTTTTCCCGCAGACGGTGGACGTAAACCCGCAAAATCCGGTGGCCTGAGTCGGTGCCGGGGAAGAGTTTTTCCAGCAGTTCATCCACTGCAAATATCCGCTCGGGGTGCAGGGCCAGCCGCTCGAGCAGGGCAAACTCTTTGTCGGACAAGCTTACGCGTTGCTCGTTCCAAAGCACCACCCGACTGGAAAAATCCAGTTGCAGCGGGCCACGCTGCAAAAGCCTGCGCTGACTCGCACTGCCCCGGCGCAACAAGGCCCGGA
The DNA here is from genome assembly GCA_015478585.1 of Thermaceae bacterium. Lineage (GTDB taxonomy): Bacteria > Deinococcota > Deinococci > Deinococcales > Thermaceae > Meiothermus. The sequence goes on from JADMIM010000070.1 coordinate 8,883, forward strand.
TGCGGGCCAGAAACTCCTCGAGCGAAAACGGCTTGACCAGATAGTCGTCCCCGCCCAAGTCCAGCCCCTGCACCCGGTCTTCTACCGCATCGCGGGCGGTGAGAAACAAGATGAAGCCGGTATATCCGCTGCTGCGGGCCTCCTGAGCCAACATGAAACCTGCCTCCTCACTTTCGGGCAGCATCACGTCAAGGGCAATCAGGTCGGGCTCGGCCTCGAGAAAGGCTTCGCGGGCCGACTTCAGATTGTCGGCCCAGGTTACATCGTAGTGTTCACGCCGGAGCAGGGCCACCAGTGGCCCTGCTAGTCCGGCTTCGTCTTCAACCAGAAGGATTCTCACGGGCTTATCGGAGTTCAATCTTATCGGCAACCAAGGTGCCGTTTGAAACTGTGCCCTTGGCCTGGGCCATCAGACCGCTGCGATCGCTGCCCCAGAAGGTATCCGCAGTGAGGGTGGTTTGACGGGAGTAGTAAAGGGTGGTGGGGGTAACGCTCACGCTTATCCCGTTGATGCTGAGGGTTTTGGCAGTGGCATTGAAGTTGGCAATCGCCCCCTCGAGCTTGCTTCGGCTGCCCTTATCGCCTTCGTTCTTGCCATCGTTGTTGCTTTGCACCTCGACAAAGCTAGCCTCCACCATGTTAGTACCGGTGACAGTTCCTTTAACCTCCACCCTCACGTTATTGGCCAGGGTGCCCTGCACCTGGGCCTTGGCATAGTTTACGGTGTAGCCCTGCACGCTAAAGGTCTGGGCGGTGGTGTCAAGATTGCTCACCAGCCCCTCGATATCGTTGTGCTGACCGGACTGGTTATTCTGGCCTGGAGCATTGATGGTCTGGGCCTGAATCACGCTTCCGGCTCGAGTTCCCTTGACCCGCACGAAAACATCGCTGGCTAGAGTACCCTGCACAGTTCCCTTAGAGTAGTCCACACTGTAGGTTTTGAGCCCATAGCTAAAGGTCTTGGCGGTGGAATCGAGGCTGCGGGCCAGCACACCCAGATAGGTCAGGGTGGGGTCGGTGGCGGTTCTGACCTCGAGGCGGGTCGCCAGGATGGAGTCGTTGGCGAGCGGTAGGCCCGCAACCCACACGTAATCGCCGGGCTTGATATCGGCCAGAGTAATGGCGGTCGTGCTGCCATCGGTGTTTCTCTTGAACAGTAGGGTTACTTGGCTGACATTGGCCCGCAAGCCCACCACGTCCACCGTGCTGGCGGTGGTGTCTACCGCGTCCACGGTGCCCCGTGCCCGCCAGCGCACGTCCACCCGTTTCATCTTGAGCTTGCCACCCTCTTCGGAGCCATCGCCGCTAATTTCCACGCCCGCTACCACGTCGCTGACGCTACCAGCCTGACCATCCACGCTCACGCTGGCCCCACTCAGGTCTACCGGCTGGCCGCCTAAGGTCAGCAGGCTCGAGTTTCCACTTACAGTGCCTACCACGCTTACCGGGGTGCTGGTTGGGGTGGTGGTGCTGAGGCCGGTACATCCAGCCAGGGCCAAGAGCCCAACAGTGCCTAACAGGAACTTCCAATTTCTCTGCATGGTTGCCTCCGACGAAAGCCTAGCGCGTGGAGATAAACACCGAATTAACGGCCCTCACGAAATCTTTACTTTGGTGTACTCAGAGAGCCGACTGAAGCTGCCCAGCACGGTTAATTACCAAGATGCGCGGCAATTGCGCCAGGTTTGTGGGGGCTTTAGTCTGAGCCTGGCTCTCAAAGCTATTTACCTTGTACGGCACGCATATATCTGGCCCAACACTGTTCTCAAGAGATTAACTCTAGATTAAGGTGGGCAGCCTGCCCCTCGAGGGCTTGCTGCAAGACCTCGGTTGTAGCCCCGCGCCGATTGGCCCCCTCGGAGAGCGTCCGTCGCCACAAGCGCCCACCGGGCTGGCCCTTGAAGAGGTTGAGCAGATGCCGGGCTACTGCCCACAGAGGTGTCCCCCGCTCCATCTGAGATTGGGCATACGCAAGCATGGCCCGCGCGACCTCGAGCCGCGTGGTCTGGTGCTTCAGGCCGAAAAATCGGGTGTCGGCCTCGACCAGTACGAAGGGGTCTTCGTAGACCACTCGGCCCAACATCACCCCGTCGAGGTGAGACAGATGGGCCTGGGCCTCCTCGAGGCTACGCACCCCGCCGTTGAGCACGAAACGCAGGTGGGGAAAATCCTGCTTGAGCTGGTATACCCAGGCATAGCGCAGAGGCGGCACACTGCGGTTTTCGGCGGGTGAGAGCCCCTTCAAGAGGGCTTTGCGGGCATGAACAATAAAGGTTTCGATGCCTACTCCAGCTAGTTTTTCCACGAAGCCTACAAGATAGCGGTAGTCCTCGAGGTCGTCCACGCCCAAGCGGTGTTTGGCGGTGACAGGAATTCTGACTGCCCCGCGCATTGCCGCCATGCACTCGGCCACCAGGTCAGGCTCCTTCATCAAGCAAGCCCCGAAACCCCCACCCTGAACGCGCTCCGAAGGGCAGCCCAAGTTGAGGTTAATCTCGTCGTAGCCCCACTCCTCGCCAATTCTCGAGGCTTCGGCCAGGGTTTCAGGCGTAGAACCACCGAGTTGCAACACGATAGGGTGTTCCACCGGGTTGAAGTCCAGCAATTTGGGACGATTGCCGAGCAGGATAGACTTATCCACCACCATCTCGGTGTAGAGCAGGGTTTTGTGGGTAATCTGCCGCAGCAAATAGCGGAAATGCCGGTCTGTCCAGTCCATCATGGGGGCGACAGACAAGCTATGAGGAACCAGTGGGGTCAAATCGTCAGGCATCTCGAGGTTGGACGCGTCACCCAGGCGCAATTGCCTGGGACGGGCCTACAAAAGGTCAGATTAGCAGAAATTAGCCGATTGCAGGCTTGGTTCTGAATTCCTCCGGCGAAACCCGCCTCGGCTCACGGAACTCGATGTTTTCCCACTGGCCTTCCTCGAGAACCTCGAGCTTGGGATTGAGCTGCCGGAAATATGCCACCACCTCTTGCACCAAGTCCTCCGGCGTAGACGCTGCCGAGGTGATGCCCACCGAGGAAACCCCCTCGAGCCACTCCAGCTTAATCTCCTCCACGGTGTTGATGCGCTCGGCACGGCCCACCAGGCTTTGCGCGAGTTCTAAAAGCCGCATCCCGTTCGACGATTTGAGGCTGGTCAATACCAGGAACAAATCCACGTTGGGGGCAATCTTTTTCACCGCATCCTGGCGGTTTTTGGTGGCGTAGCAGAGATCGTCGCGGCTGGGCACGACGAGGTTGGGGAAGCGTTTTTTGAGAATATCTACGGTTGCCAAGGTATCGTCCACCGAGAGCGTGGTTTGGGTGAGCACTACCAGCTTTTCCGGGTCGGGGACTTCTACGGTGTGGGGGTCGGCGAGGCGTGGGTCGCGCCCGACCTGGGTGCGAACAGCGACCAGGATGGTGTTTTCCGGCGCTTCGCCGTGCGTGCCTTTGATTTCCTGGTGGTCGGCAGAATCTCCAATGAGCAGGAGGGTATAGCCCTCCTTGGCGTATTTCTTGGCTTCTGAATGAACCTTTGTGACCAGTGGGCAAGTGGCATCAAGCTGATACAGATTTCGTTGGGCGGCCTCTTCGCGCAGTTGCGGGGGGATGCCGTGGGCACTGAACACCACCGTATCGGCCAGCTTGTGCTCCTGCGCTAAGGCTTCGACCTCGGCCAGGGCTTCGACGAAGTGAACTCCGTGATTTTGCTCAAGCCTCCGCACCACCACGTCGTTGTGAACGATGGCGTGATAGACCACCAGCTCGCCCTCGTCCTTTAGCTCCTGGGCTGCTTTCTCTACCGTTTCGATGGCCATGACCACCCCGGCGCAAAAGCCTCTGGGTTTGGCTAGATAGACCCGCTCGACCATGCCCTGACCGTACCTCAGCTCAAGGAGCTGAATTGCTCAATATTCCCCAATTGCCGCTACGAAACCGCGCAGTAGCGCCCCCCAGGCAAGGGTTGGGCCAGCCCTTTGAGTTCCAGCAGGGTTAGCAGCGACAAAACCTCGCTTACCTCCAGCTCGGTAGCTGCCGCCAGGTCGTCGGGCAGGGCCTCGGAAAGCTCGAGCAGGGCTCGGTATACTTTGGCTTCTGGGCCTTCCAGGACGGGTTTATCTCGTTTGTGAGCCTTCATCCCCAGCGCATCCAGCACGTCCTCTGCGGCTAAAACCAGCCCGGCCCCATCCTGGATGAGCTTGTTGCAGCCCACCGACTGCAGGTCGCCGGGCCGTCCGGGTACGGCCAGCACGTCTCGGCCCAGCTCGAGGGCAAACTTGGAGGTAATCAAGGCCCCACTTTTCTCACCGGCTTCCACCACCAGCACGGCATTGGCAAAGGCTGCGATTATGCGGTTGCGGCGTGGAAATAGCTCAGCTTGGGGCGGGGTGCCCAGCGGAAACTCACTAAGGATATTCATAGAAGCCGCCAGGGTACGGTTTTCTGCCGGATAAAGCTTGTCTATCGCGCTGCCCAACACGCCCAGGGTGTACCCACCGCCTTCCAGCGCACCCTGATGGGCCTCGGTGTCAATTCCCCTGGCCAGACCGGAGATAATGCTCAGGCCTGCTCGAGCAAGCTCTTGGGCCACCTTGCGAGTCCACAGCGTAGCCCAGAGGCTGGCCTTGCGGGTTCCCACGATACCGACCTGAGCCGTATCCGGCGGCAGTTCCCCTTTGAGCCACAGCACACTGGGCGGGCTATCAAGTTGGCGCAGCGCTGGGGGATAGATTTCTTCCCACAGCCCGATGATGCGAACCCCCAGCTTCGCAGCTTTTTCCCGCTCCTGTTGGGCTTTTTCTTCTTTGAGAACTTTGTTGTAGGCCAGGGCGATTTCGGGGCTGAGAATTTCAGCGATAGTGTCAACACTACCATCGGTAGGGAGCACTTTTTGCAGACGTTTGGGGCCAATTTGGGGGGTGAGGGCGAGCGACAGTGGGTCGAACATAACCAATCCGGCCTGACTTTAGCATCCCCTCGAGCCTCTCGCTTTCAAATCTGACCCTCCCTCTATACTGGAGCGGTGAGTGAAGCAACCTATTCCGGTTTTGTTGCCTTGGTGGGCAAGCCCAACGTGGGCAAATCCACCCTTTTGAACGTGATGTTGGGTGTGAAAGCGGCCCCTATCAGCCCCAAGCCCCAGACCACCCGCAAGCGCTTGCGCGGGATTTTTACCGAGGGCAACCGGCAGATCGTGTTCGTGGACACCCCTGGCTGGCACGAGGCCCAAGATGCCATGGGCGAGTATATGATTCGCCAGATTACCGAGGCCATAGCCGACGTGAATATCGTCTTGTGGATGGTGGATTTGCGCCACCCACCCACCCGCGAGGACGAGTTGGTGGCCCGCGCACTCAAGGCTCTAAAAGGCCAAGTGCCGATTTTGCTGATTGGTAATAAGACCGATGCCGCCAAGCGGCCCGAAGCAGCTTTAGAAGCCTACCGTGAGCTGATTCCGGGCCTCGAGACCCGCAGCCTGTCGGCCCAGGATACGCAGGATGATGCTAATCTCCGTGAAGAGCTGCTGGCTATGCTACCTGTGGTCCCATTTTTCTTCCCTGAGGACTATGCCCGCGCCGAACAGACCCCCGAGGAGTGGGCCGCCGAAATTGTGCGCGAAGAGGCTATGCGTCCTCTCAAGGAAGAAGTTCCCTACGCTATTGCCACCAAGACCGAAGAGTTTGAACTGCGCGACAACGATATGTTTTACATTCTGGTCTTCATCTATGTCGAACGTGAAGGCCACCGACCCATCCTGATCGGGTCGGGTGGGCGAATGCTCAAGGAAATTGGGGCCGCAGCCCGCAAACAGCTCGAGGTTTTTCTGAGCAAAAAGGTTTACTTGGAGCTTCAGGTCAAGGTTTACCCCAACTGGCGCAAAGACCCCGAGGCCCTACGGGAGTTGGGCTACGAGTAATTCTGGGCTCGAGACCTCCCCCAATCTTGATAAACCACCCCTGTACAGGCAAACCTTGTGCTCGCCCTCGAGCTTCACGAGCCAAAGGGCAGGGTTCGGCTCTAGGTTTTTTCTATCGAGCCCTGGAGCGAACACACCCGGTTCTTGCCCGAACGCTTGGCGATATAAAGCTGTTCATCGGCTTCGGCCAGCAGCTTCTCGTGGTTGCCCAGGGCAGGGTTGTCGCTGACCCCAATACTTACCGTTACCTTTAGCTGGGGATGGATGCTGCTCCAGTTGTAGCGCTCGACCTGCTGCCGGACACGCTCGCAGGCAATCAGAGCACCCCCAAGCTCGGTCTGGGGAAATACCAGCACAAACTCCTCGCCACCGTAACGAGCCACCGAGTCCACCTCGCGCCGGGCATTTTCCAGAATCTGCCCCAATAGGCGCAGCACGTCATCTCCGACCTGGTGCGAGAAGGTGTCGTTGATGGCTTTGAAGTCGTCAATGTCCAGCAGGGCCACGCTCAGGGGATAGCGATAGCGCCTCGAGGCCGCAAACTCCCGCTCGAGGTTTTCTTCCAGGTAGCGGCGGTTGTGCAGGCGGGTCAGGGAGTCCTGACGGGCCAGCCGCTCGAGTTCTTCGGCCTGCTGGCGGGTGCGCTCGAGCAGTCTGGATTTTTCGGCTTCGGCTTCCTGGGCTTTTTGCAGAGCCTCGGCCAGCTCGATATTTTTGCTGCGCTCGAGTTCAGCTTGCTGGCGAACTTTTTCCACCTGGAACCCGGCCAGCAGGGCCGTGGTTTTTTGCACCTGCTGCTCCTTGAAGAGGCTGCGCTCGAGTTGGGCGGCAATCTTCAAATGCTGTAGGGCTCGCTGGTGGTCGCCACTGGCCTCGAGGATTTCAGAAAGGCTTTGATGGGTTTCCAGCAGGGTTTTGTGGGTTCCCAAATCCTCGGCAATCGAGAGCGCTTGGTATAGCCCGGCCAGGGCCGCCTCACCCTGGCCCAGTTGGTTTTGTACCGCGCCAATGCTGAGCAGCGTTCTGGCTTCAGCCAGACGGTTGCCCAGGGCACGGTGAGCCTCGAGGGCCTGGCGATGCAGCTCGAGGGCTTGCTCGAGGTTGCCCTGCCGGGCCGAGGTCTGGCCCAGGTTTTCCAGTGCAGTGGCCTGAAGCTGGCGTTCGCCCAAGGTGTTGGCCGCCGCCAGGGCCTGCTGATGAAAGAGGGTGGCTTCGGGGTTGCGCCCCAGGCGCTGATAAGCCACTCCCAGGTGGCTGAGGGTATTGGCCTGACCGTAAGGGTCGTGGTTGGCCTGGGCGATTTCCAGGGCCTCACGGTGGAGTTGCGCGGCCCCCTGATAATCGCCGGTCTCGAGGTAAACCATGCCCAGGCTATTAAGCACCCCTACCTCGCCCGCCACGTCACCCAACTCGCGCCCCAGAGCCAGGCTGCGCAAAAAGTATTTGGTGGCTTCTTGGTAGTTGCCCAGCGAGTGTTGGAGGGTAGCCACCCCCCGCAAGGCTTCAAACTCCGAGGGTTTATGTCCGACCTGACGGCTTTGCTCGAGTGCAGTCAGGTGGTTGGCTAGGGCCTGGGTGAACTCCCCGCGCAAAGCCTGAAGATGGCCCAGAGCATTGTGGGCATCGGCCACCAGCGAAAGGTTGCCTTTAGCCTGGGCCTGCTCGAGGGCATCCTGGGCTTCCTGCAGCCGAAGCTCACTGGTCGGTAGGGGGTTCATGCCTGAAGCTATTCTAGCCCGAAGGTGTGGTCTTGTCCGCCAAGTTGTGCCATGCTAGCAGCATGGCCCGTTGGCTCACGATAGGGTGTGTGGGGTTTCTGGTGCTGCTGCTGCTGGGGGGCTGGGCGGTATATACCTGGGTTATTCGTCCAGCACAGGCTCTGGTAAACAATTTGCGCCAGGTGATTACCCTGGATAAGGGGGTGCAGAAGCAGGAGACTTACGCACCCCCTACCGGTCAGCAGCTTACTCAGGCCCAGGTGCAGCGCTTCGTCCGGGTGGAACGAGAGGTCAAAGCCCAGCTCGGAGGGCGTTTCTCCCAGCTCGAGGCCCGCCTTAACCAGCTCACCCAGAAGCAGATGGGTTCGACCAGCCTGGACTACCGCGCTGCGCTAGACCTTTTCCGCGACTCCGGCAATCTAGTAACCGATGCCAAGCGTATCCAGGTGGCAGCCCTCAACAAGCAAGGCTTCTCTTCGCAGGAATACGCCTGGACTCGCCAACAGGTCTATTCGGCCTTGGGACTGGGTGTGCCCAACCTCAATCCCAGCGAAATTTTACGGCAGATTAGCTCCAAGAACTTCAATCCCCAAGTCAGTTTGCAAAAACCCAACGCCCCACCCGCCAATGTCAAGCTGGTCGAGTCTTTCAAAAATGAACTCGAGTCCTACTATCCGTTTACCTGGTTTGGTCTATAGGTAAAATCAACCGCCATTCTGGGATGGGGTAATCTAAGCCCCATGTTCCCCCTCTACGACCTCAATCGCTCGGCTACCCGCCCGGTAGTGATGTATGGGCTGATCTTATTGAACCTGCTGGCCTTCTTCTATACCTATTTTCTCACCGACCCAGCTCAAGTAATCTCGGCCTATGCCTTCGTGCCTGCCCGGTTTTTTGCCGACCCCCCAGGCCAGTGGGAAACCATATTCACCAGCATGTTTCTGCAGGGGGGTATCGCCCATATCTTGGGCAATATGTGGTTTTTGTGGATTTTTGGCGACAACGTTGAAGACCGCATGGGCCACGGGCGCTTCTTGCTGTTTTACTTGCTGGGCGGGGTGGTTGCCGCGCTTTCACAAAGCCTGGTGGGCCCCAACACCCCCATGATTGGCGCTTCTGGAGCCATCTCGGCGGTGCTGGGAGCTTATATCGTGCTCTACCCCAGGGCGGTGGTGTTCTCGCTGGTGGGATTTTTCCCGCTGCCGGTTCCCGCGCTGATTTATCTGGGCTACTGGGCGCTCATCCAGTTTTGGCAGAGCGCCGCCGGAGTGCCAGGAGTGGCTTTCTGGGCGCATATTGGAGGCTTTTTGATGGGTATGCTGACGGTGCGGTTTTTTATCCCCTCGAGGATCCTACCGCGCTAAATGCGCTGTCAAGAGGTCAAGCCAGGGGTAGCTTTAGCCTAAACCTGGCCCCACCCCCCTCGAGGTTGGTCGCTTCTACTTCTCCCCCGTGCCAGCGCACGATGGCTGACACCAAGGCTAGCCCCAAGCCGCTTCCCTGGCGACGGTGGGCCATTTCGGCTTGATAGAAACGCTCGAAGAGGTGCGGCAGGGCCGAGGCAGGAATGCCAGGGCCACTATCGCTAACCTCGAGCACACCATAGGAGATATTTATCCCCTGCTGGGTCTTGGTATCTCGTGTCACCCGCAAACTCACCTGACCCCCAGGGGTGAACTTGAGCGCGTTATCCAAAAGGTTGCGTAGGGCCAGCCCCAGGGCCACCCGGTCTCCCCTGGCGATCACTGGCTGGGGCGGGAGTTCCAGCTTTAGTTCTAACCCTTTGGCCTGGAACAGCGGCTCGAGTTCTTCGGCCACCTCTCGAGCCAGCGCGGAAAGGGCCACCGGTTCGCGCAACAGGCCCTGACCGGCTTCGGCGCGGGCCAGTTGGAGCAGTTTTTCCACCAAGCGAATTAGGTTGGTCGCCGACTGCTGAGTGCGGCCCAACAACCGGGCTACCTCGGGGTCGTGGTTGGCTTCTTGGGCTTGCTCGAGGCGACCCAACAAGGCGGTCAGCGGGGTGCGCAGTTCGTGGGCGGCATCTTGGGTAAAGCGCCGCTCGCTCTCGATCACCTCGGCTAAGGTTTTCAGGAGGCCATTGAAAGCCCGGCTCAGGTCGCGCAGTTCGTCTTTGGCTCGGGGCTCGGGCAAGGGGTCGGCCCAGACCCGGTGCAGTGAGCGCTCTCGGGCGGCACGGGTGAGCTGTCCTACCGGGGCCAGGGCTCGAGCCGCCAATCCGTAGCCCAGTATCAGGGCCAGCACTACCGCGCCCGGCAGCACCAGCAAAAACACCCGCCCTAAAGCAGATAGGCTTTCCCGCAACCCCTCCAGGGGTTTGGCCGCAACCAGCCAGCCGCCCGGCACCCTCTGAGCACAGACCTGCCAGCCCCCGTCGCTGTAGCACCCGGCCCGTAGCGGGGTGGCAAGGGTTGGCGCACGCCCTAGCGCCTCGGCCCGGGTGCCGTCGGGATGGTAGAGCAGCAGGGCCAGGTCGGGAGGCAGGCGAGGAACCAGTTCGCCCTCCTGGCTAAAGCGCAGCCCCTCGTCGGCATGGATGAGCGGGGCAGCCAGGGAGAGCGCGTCGTGCAGGCTGGTCTCGAGGTTGCCTTGCAGAATGCGCTCGAGGCCCAAGCGCAGCCCCACCCCCGATACCCCCAGCAC
>JADMIM010000071.1 GCA_015478585.1 Thermaceae bacterium
CCCAAGGGGTGGCCGTAGGCCATAGCCGCTCTGCGGCTAACCTGGAGGGGGTGGCAAAATATCCTTCCGGGCAACCTCATCATGGAGCGACTTAGGTTTTTGACCTTGAGTCTTTGGCGTGGGGCGTTGGTTCTTCGACGTTTGGCATCTTGCCCTTCAGTTTTGATTCGCTAGCCAAGGCCACATCTCGAGCAAATCCTTTACCGCCAAATCGGCTGTAAACCTGGAGTCCCGTCCCTTGAAGCCGCGTTCGACCCAGACCGACTTCATCCCGGCCTTAATTGCCCCAGCCACGTCACGTTCGGGGTTGTCGCCTACCATCATGCACTCCCTTGGCTCGACTTGAAGCTCGGAGCAAATACGGCTGAAGATGCCCAGGTCGGGCTTGCCGATGTCAATCTGACCGGAGATGACGGTAGCATCTACATAAGCCATCAAACCGCAGCCCTCGAGCTTATCGCTTTGCAGGTCGGGCACGCCGTTAGTGACGATGCCGATTTTATAGCCGGACAACAAGCCCAGCAACTTATCTACCTCCGGGTAGCGCGGGTATAAACGGCGCTCACTGATGAATCGCTCGACCAGAGCCTCGGCCAAGGCCTCGTCCTCGAGGTTTTGCTCGGCTAGGGCAGCTTTCCAGGCTGCCACCCGGTAATGCGGTGCCCACTCCTGCAGCTGGGCGATAGCTGGATGACCCTGGGTTTCGTAGCGCGCCCAAAGCCCTTCCCCGTAGCTGTGCCCGATGCGCTCGGTGTATTCATAGGTGGGCGAGTGGCTCCACAGGGCCTTGGCGTGCTGGGTAAAACTCAGGATGAGCGCGTCCAAGTCCAGGCTATACCAGGAGGCCGCATAAAAAGCACAGCTTCGCATGGCGTGGATAGAAACCGGGTGGTCGAGAATCAGGGTTTCGTCGAGGTCGAAGAGGATGGCCCGAATCACTTTGCCACCTTACTCGGCTCTAGTAGGCGCGCTCGAGCAGCCCCTTGGCTCCGGCTACTAGGGTTTCTTCGCGACTCCCCTTTAGGCCCATGCGAAAGCCCTCTTCCATAGCTGCGGCGTAGCCTTCTTGAATCAGCGCCGACTCGATGGCGATAATTTTTTCAAAGGCTTCCACCGATTCATAGACCTCTGAGCCGCGCAGGCTGTTGCGCATATGCTCGAGCGAGAGTTCTTGCACGATGCCCATGGCAGGCATGATGTAGCTGGGCTTGACCCCTACCGCCGCGTGAATCAGCCCGATTTGCGCGCGCCGCTGGGCATAAGCTGCATCGTACTGACCCGAGAACAATTCTTTGTACCAGCGGGCAAAACTCTGGTATAGCCGCTCGACCCGCCCCGGCACAGCCCACAGAATCTCGTGCATTTCGGGGTCGCGGCCCAGGTAGTCGTAGAAGGCCAGGGCCACTTCGGAGGCCATTGGCCCCATGCTCCGCTCGAGCTTTACCAGGGTTTGAACATGCCCTTCATTCAAACCGGTGCGGGTTTTGAGCTTCTCGAGCAAAGCCGCTGAATCCACAGGGACAATTGTACTGGGTATTTTGGCATTTGCCAGCGCAAAGCTTACCTTATATGAAGTAAAGCCCTCTCCCTCTGGGAGAGGGCTAGGGTGAGGGGAAGTTACCTCGAGGGGTTGGTCTGAGGACGGGGGTTGAAGTCGGCGGGGATATCGTTTTGCAGGCCCATCAGGCGGTCGGTGGGGGTGATGCCCACCGCCGCGCAACCTTGCCCGTCGGTGCTGGGGAACGAGCTAATCATGGACTGAGGTATCTGTACGTAACTGGCTGGCAGCGGTGCGGCCTGACCGCTCAGGCGGGCCGGGTCGAAGGCCGAGAGCAGGTCGCCGATGCCAGGGGTCAGGGCATCGACAGGCCCTAGGTTATCCTGACCATAGAGCTTTTTGCCCTGTTCGCGGGCCGCCAGTTCGTCAGGGAGCTGGGCCAGCGGGGTCAGGTTGTACAGGGTATCCACAAACTTCACCACCGAAGCATGGTCGCCAGTTTCGTGCGATATGGCGTGGGCCTTGGCATAGGGTGAGAGCACGATCAGAGGAACCCTCGGTCCATCGCTGATCACCACGCCATCCGGCCCCCGGCTCAGCACCGGCGGTACTACGTGGTCGTAGTCGCCCTCGGAGTCGTCCCAGGTAATCAAAATTGCACTCTGGTTCCAATAGCCGCTCTGGGCAATCTTATTGATAACTGTCGCCAGCAGGGCCTCGCTGATCTGGGCATCGGAGTAGGCGGGGTGGTCGTCATCACCCAGAAAGTTTTTTTGCACCGTGGGGTCGGGGTTGAGGGGTTTAAGCCCCAGGATGTTCTTGGAGCCGCCCTTTACATACACCACGTCGCCCTGGGAGGGCAGGGTTTTCTGGTCGAGGGCCTTGAACAAATCGTTTAGCCCCTGGAGGTGGCTTTGCATCTGGGGGTTGTTGGCGATGTAGCCGAAATACTGTGGGCCGTTGTGGTGGGTAATATACGAGGCGTGCTGGCCCTGGGCATCCACCGGGTCGGCTCCACCGACAGCGGTCTCCTGGTTATAGCCTTCCTCGTACCAACCCCAGGGCACTGTGCTTTTGCCCGAAGCTCCGATAGCGGCAACATCGTTTTTCACGTCGTCGAGGTCGCCCTGAGGATCTTTGTCCTGCTGGGTCACGTTGGGCAGGTTGGCCCCCTCGAGGGTCATAGGCAAACTGGCGAAGGTCAGATTGCTCTGGGTGGCGTATTCCTTGGGTGGGTTGCCCCTAAAGTCGCCGGGGTTCACCGGCATCTTCTGAGCCTGGGGAGTGGGGTCTAACTGTGAACCCCAAAAGGGGTCGGCATCGTTGAGCACCGGAACCCCTTGGCCTGAATCCCCATTGCCCTTGTAAGCCTGGTCGGGATGCTTGACCCACTGCGTAGCCCCAGTCTGAGCGGCGATAATGGACAAGTTGCCCGGCGTGGAAGGCCCGGTCATCTGCTGGAAGATGTGGTCGAATAACACGAAGCGGTTGGCGTAGCGCCAGAGGATAGGAATAGTGTCGCAGTCCTCGTAGGCCATCGCCAACTCGCCGAACTGCTTGGCCTTGAGCGAGGGCAGCCCCTTGGGGGAATACTTGAGTTCCTCGGTGAGAGCAAACCGATCCATCAGCGAGGTGTCCCCCAGCAAATCCATCTTGGACACTATGCGCGAGTGAGAATGGTCTATGTCGTCGGTGTCGGCGGCGTATTGGGCCGGGCCAATACGAAAGGGATGGATGCTGCCCACACTGCCGTCGGTGTTGATAATGGGCTGATAAAAACCAGGAGTCTGGGCGGCAGGATGCGAAAACAGCCCTTCGGCTCCAGGGAACGTGCCGAAATAGGAGTCGAAAGAGCGGTTCTCCTGGTAGAGCACGAACACATATTTGACCTTTTGCCGCAACAGGGCGATCTCTTGATCAGGGCTGAGGGCAGGCTCCTGGGCCGGGTCTATTTGTACGGGCGCTAGGGCGGGGTCTGCGGCCTGAGTCTGAGCCTGGGTGGTGGCCCACAAAAGCCCTCCTACTAGACTCCCGGCGAGCAAAATGGAGCTGAGCCAGCGATATGGTTTGCGCATAATCCCTCCTCGAGGTGGCTTAACGAGGCTGATAGCGGTTTACCAAACTATTATAGCCTCAGCCGCCATGTTTTCACCTCAAGGTCAGGCGGAGGTCAGTAGGGTAATGTTCTACAAATTGATGTTGGTTAACCGTCATTCTGAGCGAGCCTTTAGCCGTGAGCTATGCCGAATACGAAAAGACCTATTTTTGATACTCGAGGAATCCCCAGGCGCAGCCCAAGGGGATTTTTCGACAAAGAATGCGCAGCATCGAGGTTTTGTGGGGTTGTAGGGCACAGCCCCGGCGAAAAACGCGATAGAATCAGCTCATGCGTATTCTGCACACAGCAGATTGGCATCTGGGCAAAATCCTCAAGGGGCGAGATCGCACGGCGGAAATTGCCAAGGCGCTGGGCTCGCTGCTGGATTTGGTCAAATCCGAGCGAATAGATTTGGTGCTCATCGCAGGCGACCTCTTCGACCGGGCGGTGGTGAGCACCGAGGCCGAAGCCGCGGCCTTCGAGTTTTTCTTGGGTCTGCGGGAATTGGGGGTTGCGGCCTTGGCTATCGCGGGAAACCACGACAGCCGCGAGCGGATGGAAGCCCTCTCACCGCTCCTCTATCTAACCGGGGCGACGGTCTTCGGTGACGTGCGTTTTGCCGAGCAGGGCGGGGTTTTGGATATTCCCGGCGGGCGGGCGGCCTTGCTACCTTTCTTGTCAGAACGCCGTCTAGTTAAGGCCAATCACTTGCTCGAGGGGGATGGCAGCGTCTGGAAGGGGATTTATGGCGAGGGCATGAAGAAGATTTTTGCTAACCTGACCGGGGGTTTTGGGGCTGAGGTCAATCTGTTGATGGCCCACCTCACCGTGGAGGGAAGCCGCCTGGGTGGAGGAGAGTTCACTTTCTACACTACCAATTCCTATGCGGTTCGTCCCAGCGATTTTCCCCTGGCGGCTTCCTATGTGGCCCTAGGGCACATCCACCGCCAGCAGCCAGTGGGCGAGTCGCCAGTGGCCTGGTACTGTGGCTCGCTGGTTCAGCTCGATTTTGGCGAGGGCGAAAACGCCGATAGGGGTGCGCTGATTGTCGAACTCGAGGCCGGTGCATCGCCCAGAGTTCATTCGGTCAAGGAGCGCTGGGGTAGGCCGCTCAAGACCTTCAGGATGCAGCTCGAGCACCTCGACAACCGTTGGAGCGAGGTGGCCTCATTCGCTGGCCTTAGCAAACTGGTTTTGCAGGGCCAGGGCAATGCGGCCCTGCGTGAGCGACTTTTCCATGAGATGCCCGATTTGCTCGAGGTGGAGTTCAATACCCCCGAGGCCGAACTTCCCAGTGAAGCCCTTGTCGCGCCAGAAAACTGGGATTGGGCCGAAGCCTATACCCAGTACCGGCTCGAGGCCAGCGGAGCCGAACCCAGCTTGGAGCTGCTGCAAGCCTTCCGCCAGACCTACGAGGAAACCCATGCCGAGCAGAAGTAAGGTTTACTGTTTACCGTTTACCGTTTATCGCAAAGGCAGACCCCCCACGAGTTCTGAGGCCGTCAGCGATTTTGGGATTGCCTTGCCGCCTTTAGCGCCCCCCTGCATTCAGGGGGGCACCGCGAAGAGGTCGCTGTGTACGAAATTGCTAGGCGCTCGCCAACGTCGGGGGGTCGTTGTTGGGGTCTGCCCTCGCTTCCCGCTCCCCGCCCTTACAGAACCCGGAACCCTGCCTTATGAAACCTCTTAAGCTGCGCCTCGAGGGCTTTGGGGCCTACCAACAGGCCCAGGAAATCCACTTCGACGACGTGGAGCTTTTTGCCATCACCGGCCCCACTGGAGCAGGCAAGAGCACTATCCTGGACGCGATTACCTATGCTTTGTACAAGACCACCCCGCGCATCGGCTCCAAAGGGCTGGGGGAGCTCAAGCATCCTGGAGCCGGACAAGCCAGGGTCGAGCTTACGTTTGCCGTGGGGGAGCAGTCTTGGCGGGTAGTGCGGGTGCTGGGCAATGAAAACCAGAACCGCCTGGAATACTTGGTGGGGCCGGACTGGCGCACCCATCCGGCCTCGGAAAAAGTCAGGGAACTCGATAACCAACTCGCCACCATCCTGGGGATGGACTACGAAACCTTCACCCGTGCAATTATGCTGCCACAGGGCGAGTTCAATTTGTTTTTGCACGGCAAACCCACCGAGCGGCGCGACACCCTGATCAAGCTGTATGGCCTCGAGAACCTGCGTGCCATGCGCGAGCGGGTCGGGGAGCGGCTCAAGGGCCTCAAGGAACGGCTGGCTCGCCTGCAAGGTGAACTTGATGCGCTCGAGGGGGCCGAGGAAGAGAAAGTCTCCGCCCTGCGCGAGGAGATTGAGGGTCTGAAGCGGGAGGAGTTAGAGCGCAGCCGCCAGACTGAGGCCGCCCAAAAAACCCTGCGTGAGCTCGAGCGGCGCTTCGAGCGCTTCGGCGAACTCGAGTCGCTGCGGCGGCGCAAGGCCAGTTGGGAGGCCCAGGCTGAGGCTGTGGCCCACATCGCCCAGCGCCTGACCAAAGCCGAAATGGCCGAGCGGGTCTGGCCCCAGCTCGAGGGGTTGGAAGTGGCCCAGCGCGAGGCCCAAGAGGCCAGGACTGCCCTGATTCAGGCTCGAGCCCACTTGGAGAAATTGCAGGCAGAGCGGGCCAAAGAGCAGCAAGGCTTTGACCCACAAGAGCTGAAAACGCTCGAAACCCAAAAAGCCAACCTGCCACTTTTAGAAGCTCAAGAAGCTCGGCTGCGGCGCTACGGCGGAACCTTGGAGCTACAGACCAGCGACCCCTTGCTTTACGATGAAGACCGGCTGGAAGCCCTGCGCGAAGCCGAACGCAACCTCAAGGAGTTGAAAAAAGCCCACAGCCGCCTCGAGCGGGCCAAAACCGCCTCGGTGCAAGCTGGGGAAGATGTCACCCAGGCCCAGGGGCACATCGCCCAACTAGAAGCTCAGATGCAGCATCTGACCGAGCTGGGCAAGGCTGCTCGAGGGGAAGTTAGCGAAACCAGAGAGGCTCTGGCCTCCGAACGCACCCGGCAGGGTATTTTGGCTCACCGGCACGTGCTAAAGCCGGGTGAGGTCTGCCCGTTGTGTGAGCAGACCGTGCAGGTTTTGCCGCCCGAGACGATACTGACCGACTTGATGGTGCTCGAGGAGGCTGCTCGCCAAGCCGAAAACCGTATGGCTCAAATCGAGGCCGACTACAAGGCCGCTCAATCCCAACTCAGACAAGCTAAAGAATCCCTACCAAAGCGGCAAAGCCGCTTACAGGAGCGGCAGAAAGAAGAGCAGGGGGCTTCCGACGAGGTGGAGGGTTTGCGGCGGCTGCTGGAGGGTTTTGGTAGCTATGAGGAGGTGTCGCAAGAGAGCTTGCGCCGCTTGGGTGGGCTGGCCAAGGCACTGCGGGGGGTGGTGGGGCAGAGCAGCGTGCGAGACTACAGTGATGGCTTGCACAAGCGACTGGCTCGCCTGAGCGAGCAGGCCGAGAAAATAACCCGGCTGGAGAGCCAAATAGCCGAGAGGGAGGGCAAACTGCGGGCTTCGCAGGAGGTTTCGCGCGAGCGTGAGCGCCGCGCCGAGGGGCTGGGAGAGGCACTGGTGCTGCTTTTACAGCAAACCGGATTCGACCACCCCGAATCGGTTAAGCAGGCTCGGCTAAGCCAAGCTGAGGCTCAGGCTTTGAAGAAACGTCAACACGAGCACCAACAAGAAGGCAGTTTGGTGGTGCAGCAGTTAGCGAAGCTCGAGGCTGAACTGGGTTCCCAAGACCCGGTGACAGATAGCGCCGTGCGGGAGCAGAAAGCTGGCTGGGAAAGCCTCGAAGCCTCACTCGACACAATAAAAAAGCAGATTGGGGGCCGCCAGGCCGACTTCCAGCGTTTGCAAGAACAGATTGTTCGCAAGCGCGAAGCCCTCAAACAAAAAGCCACCCTAGACCGTGAAACCGACCTATGGGAGCAGCTTTCCAGCGACCTCAAGGGCGACCGCTTCCAGGATTTTTTGCTGCGGCATTATCAGTCGGGACTGTTGGGCCGAGCCTCCGAGCTGATCAAGGAACTCTCACAAGGACGCTACTTTTTGCGCCTGGAGGACGACGAGTACAAAGTGCTCGACCGTTGGACGGACACCCTGCGTCCGGTGCGCACCCTGTCGGGGGGCGAGAGTTTTATGGCTAGCCTCTCGCTGGCCCTGTCGCTCTCCGAGCACCTCTCGAGGGGCCGCATTGGGGCGCTGTTTCTCGATGAAGGCTTCGGTACTCTGGACGCGGAGACGCTGGATCAAGTGGCGGGGGTTTTGGAGGCGCTGCCCACCCAGGGCCGTCTGGTGGGCATCGTGACCCACGTAGAAGCCCTGGCTGAGCGGCTTCCGGCCCGGCTGATGGTAGAGAAGTCGCCTGCCGGGAGCAAGGTCTCGTGGCGGGAATGATTCGCTAAAGATGAGGGGACTGCGATTATACCGGCTTCACAAAGATGGTTCTCTAAAAAGCTTCGAATACTATCTAACCGAGCTCGGTATTAAGTATCTCCACTATAGATTTGCGCTTTAGGGGTTCCCCGAATCTGACGCTCGGGCTTTCAGGAACGGGCCTTTACCAAGTCATTGAACTGCGGATATAGCGCTAGTCAGATTTGGAGGTACTTAGACCATAAAAGTCACAGACAGACCATAACAATCAGAGAACCGCGATAAGATGCTGCAAGTTGCTTATGCGCACCTCTTCGACTCGAGTCGTTCGCAATACCCTGGTGGTTATGGCTGGAACCCTGTCCAGTCGCGTGCTGGGCATGGTTCGGCAGATTGTCATCAACAACCTTTTCCCGCCCCTGCTCACCGATGCCTTCAACTATGCCACCCGCATCCCCAACCTCTTCCGCGAGCTGGTTGCCGAAGGAGCCGTCACCAACGCCCTAATTCCAGTCCTGAAAGCCCTACCCGAAGCCGAAGGGCGGGCCTTCCGGCGGCAGTTTGCGGCCTTGCTGCTTAGCGTGAACTTGCTGCTGCTGGGGCTAGGGTTACTGCTGGCTCCCTGGCTGGCCCACCTGCTGATTGAAGCCAAGAGCGTTTTCAACCAGCCCTCCAACTTCGAGTTGCTGGTCTATCAGATTCGGCTGGTGGTGCCTTTTTTGTTGGGAATCTCGATGGCGGCATTGTTTTCGGCTTTCTTGCAGTCGGAGGAGCGCTTTGGGGTTACGGCGTTCGCTCCCATCGCCCTGAATATCGTTTCTATCATCATCATGCTAATTTGGCCGGGAAGTAGCACCGCTCTGGCGCTTTCTTATACCGCCGGAGCCTTCGTACAAGCCCTGGTGCAACTGCCTGCCCTCAAGGGATTTGCCCTCGAGTGGAAGTGGCATCCGGCCATCCAGGGGGCGCTGCTGCGGATGGGGCCATTCGCCTTTACCACCTCGCTACGGCAGTTTTTGAATCTAGTGCTGACTAACGTGCTCAGCCGCTATCCGCTGGGCGCACAAACCGGCTTTGTCAGTGCGGAAATCGTTTTTCAGACTGCTATGGGGATTCTGGCGGTCTCGCCCGCGATGGCGGTATATCCGCGCCTGACCGAGCTGGGCCATGCCAAAGACTATGCCGCCATGAGCAGCTTGCTCCGGCGCACGCTCGAGCGCCTGGCGGTGCTGCTGGGCTTTACCGGGGCCATGCTGGCGGCCCTGGCCCCCTGGATAGTAGGAGCACTCTATGCTTTTGGGGGGCTGGATCCCCACGTGCGGCAGTACACTATCCAGATTTTGCTGGCCTATGGTTTTGCTTTGCTGCCCTGGGGCATCAACCAAATCATGCTGCGGGCTTTTTATGCGGTGGGGGAGATCGCCAGGGCGGTGCAGGTCTCGGCAGTGGTGTTTGTGCTGAATATCCTGGGCTATTGGCTGCTGCGGAATGCGGGGTTGTTTGCGCTCAACCTGGCAACAGCGGTGGCCGGTGTGGTCGGTCTGTTGATTTACGCGCTACGGCTCGAGCGCCTGCAAATTCTCTCACTGCGCTGGGTGTTGGAATTTAGTGGGCGGGTGGCCCTGGCCGCGATACCCAGCGGTCTGGCGGCCCATTTCGTGGCCCGACTTTTCGGCTTTCCTGGTTATTTTCTGCACAACCTGCCGCCCCTCATCGCGGGGGGACTGGCCGGGTTAATTGTTTTTATCGTTGCAGCAAGACTTCTACGGCTTCCGCTGCGTCTGCGATGAGTTTTTAGGGTTGGACAGGAGTTTTTATGAATGAACCGGAAAAACTCGAGTGGTTCGAGCTTCAACTGCGCCTCAAGACCATCGAGGTGATGCTCGGCCCCAAGTATCGCGAAGCCCTGGCCCTGACCATCGGTACGCTCTACGACCCACAAAAACTGGCGGCAATGGCCCAGCGGCTCAAGGTTTCACCCGAGGGTTTACAGGCTCAGCTCGAGAAAATTCGGCTCGAGCTGGGGATTGGGAGCTTGGAGCCGAAAACTAAACCCTGAGGTCGTACACTAGGGTCGGGAGCGTGCCATGCCGGTCGCTAAACGCTTGATAACCGCTGAAGAGTTTGCTCAGATGCCCGAGAGCGAACACGCTAAGCTGATTGACGGTGAGGGGTCACGGCGGTGTGGTGGGTAACTTGATGTTCGCCCTGAAACAACGGGCAGAGCCCGAGGGCAAAGGGTACACCAGCACAGAAGAGGGCGTAATCATCGAGCGCGACCCTGACCGAGTACATGGTTCTGACGTGCTATTCTTGTCCGCCGATAAACTCACCCCTGAGAACGGCTCCCAAGACAGCTTCTGGGACGTGCAGCCTGACGGAGTAGCCGAGGTGGTATCCAGAAACGAAGGGGCCCATGAGGTAAGGCGCAAGCTGCGGGACTATTTGTCTATAGGTACTCGCTTGGTCTTGCTGATTTATCCCTCGACAAAAGAAGTTGAGGTTCACACCCCCGGCGGCCCGGCGAAAACTTATTACGAGAACGACACCCTCGAGTTCTCCGAGGTTTTGCCGGGGTTCCGGCTCGAGGTCGCAAAACTGTTCCAAAGCATTCCGGGCAAATAGTAGGTGCTGTCGTGATCCTTCCCAAAGTGCGCGACCCTCGCTTCATCACCATCCGCCGTGGCGGAACGCTCACAGATTCGGATCACCGACTTCTCGCCTTGTGGGCGGCGACTTGCGCTGAGCATGTGCTGCATTTATTCGAGGCGGTGCAGCCCTCAGACCCTCGGCCCTGCCAAGCGATAGAACAGATTCGGGCATGGACTCGAAGCGAATTCAAAATGATGGAGACCCGTGCAGCGGGTGGTCGTGCCATGTCTGCAGCAAGAGTGTTGAGCGGAGCCGCTCGCCATGCTGCATATGCTGCCGGTCAGGCGGCTGTGACAGCCCACGTTGCCGCACACGAGTTGGGGGCGGCGGCCTACGCGATTAAGGCCGCGCGTGCGGCTGCGCCTGAAGGTGAGGGCGAGAGCGCCGGTCGGCTGGAGTGCTTATGGCAACGCGAGCAACTGCCGGAGGCCATCCGCGCCCTCGTTCTGGACGATCAGCGGTTACGAAACAACATTTGCTGGTCAGTATTCGACTGCTGATGCGTGTTAGTGCATGTCGGCGTGGCCTACGGAGTCAGACGGTGGCGGTCTCTCGGGAACGCCCGTGCATACCGCACGTTGGGCAGCCCTAGCAGCTTCTGCGTGATGCGCTCGGCCCCGATGGCGAAGCCGCCGTGCGGGGGCATCCCGAACTTGAAGACCTCTAAATAGCCCGCAAAGTTGGCGGGGTCGTTGCTCTTTTTCTTCAGTTGCTCCACCAACATGGCGTGCTCGTGGACACGTTGCCCGCCGGAGGTAATTTCCAGGCCCCGCAGCAGCAGGTCGAAGCCCCTGGTCCGTCCGTCCCCCTCGGGGTAGGCGTAAAAGGGCCGCGCGACCTCGGGGTATTTGGTGACGAAAAGGAAGTCCACGCCCCATTTCTCCTTGGCCCACCCGCCCAAGGCTCGCTCGGCTTCCTCGTTGAAATCCGGGCCCACCGGCATCGAGAGTTCCTCGCGCAGGATGCGCCTGGCCTCGGCGTGCTCGAGCCGGGGCATCTCGGCCAGGTTGGGCCACTCCACCTCGAGCAGCTTTAGCTCGGGCGCGGCAGAGGTTCTGGCTTCTTCCAGCATGGCCCGGATGAGGTTTTCCTCCAAGTCCATGACATCGTTTTCGTCGGTAATAAAGCCCATCTCCACGTCGAGCGAAAGGTATTCGTTCAAGTGGCGGCTGGTGGCGTGTTGCTCGGCCCGGAAGACCGGTGCGACCTCGAAAACCCGCTCGTAGACCCCCACCATAATCTGCTTATAAAGCTGTGGTGACTGGGCCAAATAGGCCCGCTGCTCGAAGTAATCAATGGCGAAGAGGTTGCTGCCGCCCTCGGCTCCGGCGCTGACGATTTTGGGGGTGAAAATCTCGGTGAAGCCCTGGGAGTCGAGATACTGCCGGAAGCCCCGCACCAGCGCGGCCTGCACCTTGAGCGAAGCCCTGGCTTTCTCGCCACGCAAGCTTACGTAGCGGTACTCGAGCAGGGTTTCGGGGTTGGTGCGCCATTCTTCCTTGGGAATCTCGATGGGAGAAGGCTCTAAAGCCTTGGCAAAAAACTCCAGGTGGTTCGCTTGCACCTCGAGGCCGCCCGGAGCCTTGGCGTTTTGCACCACCCGGCCCGTGACCTGCATCGAGGACTCCGCAATTGGCAAGTCTACACCCTTGTCCACCACGATTTGCACGATGCCGGTGCGATCACGCAGCAGGGCAAACTGGATGCCGCCCAGGTCGCGCTTCCAGTGCAGCCAGCCTTGCAGCGTGACGGTCTCGCCGATTTGGTTTGTCAGTTCGTTGGCTAGGGTTCGTGACATTGGATTCTCCTGTGCAGCACGTCTCGGGCATTCAAAAACCCCCGGTACGCGAGAGCACCGGGGGTCGAAATGGTTTCGCCCCCTCAACAATTGTCGTCCGTGCGCCACAACATCTCGGGTAGTTTACGGGGCGGTTCTCATCTGGTCAAGCGCGGATGAGGGTTTGAGGTATGGGGGGACTCGAGCACGCAATCACAGCTTGGATAGCACCTCGAGCAAACCCCTGCCGTATTTCTCCAGCTTCAGCTTGCCAAAACCTTTGACCCCGGCCAAGTCCTCTAAAGTTCTGGGTTTGCGCTCGGCGATGGCCCCTAGTTCGGCGTTGGTGGCGACTACATAGGGTGGAACGCCTTCCGCTCGAGCCTTCGTGGTGCGCCAAGTGCGTAGGGCTTGGAAGATAGGGTCGTTGGAGAGTTCGGGTGCAGGAGCGGGTTTCTCAGCAGGTGAGGATTGCGTCCTGGACGGGGCTTGCTCAGGTTTGCTCGGTGGCGTGGCGTTAGCCTCGTAGAACACCAGCACCGACCACACTGCCGGATTGCCCTGAACCAGAGCGGAGGTGACTTGAATCGGCATGACCCTGGCCAGAAAAGCGTTTAGGCGCTCGAGGTCGGTTTTGTTCCCTAAGCCCAGGGTGAAGGACTCGCACTGCATGAGGGATAGTCTAACGTCGAAGGTCTAAAGTCGAAGGCCAAAAAAGCTGAAACAGCGTTCGGCATTCGCGTCGGTCACAGTTTCGAGTTCCTCCGCAGTCATTCCCCGCACCTCGGCCAGCTTGGCTAGGGTGAACCTCGAGAGGGCTGGGTGGTTTGGTTTGCCTCGATATGGCTCTGGCGGCAGAAAGGGCGCATCGGTCTCGACGATGATTTTCTCGAGCGGCAGACTTTTCGCGGCCTCACGCAATGCCTCGTTGCGCTTGTAGGTGAGCGACCCGGCGAAGCTGAAATATGCGCCCAGCTCGAGGCCCATCTCCACCAGCCTTGGATGCCCACTGAAAGCGTGTAGCACGGTTTTAGGCGGGCGATTAATCCGCAGCCACGCGGCGACCTCGAGTTCGGCCCTATGGTCGTCCTTGGCGCTACGGACGTGGAAAATCAGGGGAAGGTTTAGCTTTCGGGCTAACCCGTGTTGGAACTCGAGGGCTTTGTACTGTGCGGCTTTGGTCTGAGGATGCCAGTAGAAGTCCAGTCCGGTTTCGCCAATGGCCCGGACTTTGGGATGTTTAGCCAGATCCTCGAGGTCAGCCTCGACCTCCGGCGACAAAATGCCGACTTCGGTGGGATGCAGCCCCACGGCGGCCCACACCTGGGGGTTTTCCTGGGCAAGTTTCAGGCTGTTGTGGTTGCGCAGCGGATTGGTTCCGATGGTCAAAATGGCCCGGAAGTTGTGGGCCTCGCGCAGCGCTTGGGCGGTTTCTTGGGGCTGCATGAAGTCGAGGTGGCAGTGGGTATCGGTCACGCGGGTTCAGCCTCAATCCATCTTCTCGAGCCCGGCGAACTTCACCGCCAGTTTTTTCAGCCCCAGACCCGGAAACATCACCGTGACCTCCCCGCCCAGCGCGGCCACCACCGTGCCCTGCCCAAAACGCGGGTGCTTGACCCGCTCCCCGCCCTTGAAATCGCTGAGGACGGTCTTGGCTTTGGGCTCGGGCCGGGTGTAAGCCAGCACCGGCACCGAGGTATCGCCAAAAGCCCCAATCTCCTTGAGCAAATCCTCGGGGATGTCGTCCAGAAAGCGGCTGGGGCGGCTGTACTCGCGCTTGCCGTAGGTCTCGCGCTCCTCGGCATACGAAACGTAGAGCCTTTCTTGAGCCCTGGTAATGCCCACATAGAAAAGGCGGCGCTCTTCCTCCAAGTCCTCCAGCCTATTCAAGCTATTGCGGTGGGGCAGCAGGTTTTCCTCGAGGCCCACCAGAAACACTGTGGGAAACTCGAGGCCCTTGGCGTTGTGCAGGGTCATCAGCGTGACCGACTCCTCCGGCAGAGCCTCGCCTTTTTGGGGCTCCTCGGCCTTGGCGGTGAGGGCCACCGAGTCGAGAAAGTCCGACAGTGAGCCGCCTTCCTCCTCTTCCCAGTCCCGCGCAGCGCGCAACAACTCCTCGATGTTTTGCAAACGCTCTTCCCCGTCTAGCTCCTGCTTCAAGGCTTCGCGGAAACCGATGGCATCCATCACCTGCTCGAAAAACTGGGCCGGGCCGCTCTCGAAGGCGGTCTCAATCAGGCTATCCAGCATCTCCACGAAAGCCTGCACCTGTTGGGGCCGCGAAATCACGCTCTCGGCCTGACGCAGCGCTTGCAGAACACTGCTCCCGCTTTTTTGGGCGTGCTCGACCAGCTTGGCGACGGTGTTGGCCCCGATGCCTCTGGGCGGTGTATTGACGATGCGGCGCAGGTTGATGCCGTCGAGCGGGTTGACCGCAACCCGGCCATAAGCCAGCAAATCCTTGATTTCGCGCCGCTCGAAAAAGCCCACCGCCCCCACCAGCCGCACTGGAACCCCGGCCCGGCGCAAATGCTCTTCCAGAAGGCGCGACTGGGCGTTGGTGCGGTAGAGCACAGCGGTTTCTGGATACTGGGCCAGCTTGACGACTTCCCTCGCCACGAAAGCCGCTTCTTCCCTAGCGTTGGGCGCACGGTATAGCCGCACCGCCTCGCCCCCGGTTTTCACCGTACGCAACACTTTCTCCAGCCGTAGGGCGTTTTTCTCGATAACCGCATTGGCAACTTTGAGGATGGCATCGGTAGAGCGGTAGTTCTCCTCGAGCCGGAACACCTTAGCACCGGGATAATCCTTGGTGAAGTCGAGAATGTTGTTGATATCGGCGTTGCGAAAGCCATAGATGCTCTGGTCGGGGTCGCCCACCACCAGCAGGTTGGGGTTTTCACCCGCTAACAGCTTGGTCAGCTTGTACTGCACGGGGTTGGTGTCTTGGTACTCGTCCACGTGGATAAAGCGGGCACGCTGGCGAATTTTAGCTAGCACAGCGGGTTGCTCCTCGAAGAGTTGAATTGACAGCAGCAGCAGGTCGTTGAAATCCACGGCACCTTGGGAGCGCATCCCACTCTGGTATCTGCGGTAGATATCGCCTGCGAGTTCCTTGGGCACGCCCCCGATAAAGTCCGGGGCTTCGCCCAGATACTCACTCAGCGAGCGCCCTTGGTTTTTGATACGGTCGAGCATGGCTCTAAAAGGGCCGGGTTTGGCCTCGAGTTCCAACTCCTTCAAGATTTCCTTGATCAAAGCACTCTGGTCGTCGTCATCGTAGACCACGAAGCCCGATTTGAGGCCCACATACTCACCATAAACCCGCAAAATCCGCAGAGAGGCCGAGTGAAAGGTCGAGACCCACAGGTCTTTGGACGGGCCGCCGACCATCTTGGCCAGGCGCTCCTTCATCTCGCCTGCGGCTTTGTTGGTGAAGGTCACAGCCAGTATTTCGCCGGGATACACCCGTCGCTCCCGCAATAAATAGGCAATGCGGTGGACGACGGTGCGGGTTTTGCCCGAGCCTGCCCCCGCCACCACCAGGGCCGGGCCTTCGTAGTGTTTAACGGCCTCTTGTTGGGCCGGATTGAGTGAAGAAAGAAGGTCGTCCATCAGAGGGTCTGAGTCTAACACCCCTGCTGAGTTTTATGGGTGAGGCAGAACGAGGGCAGAAAGCGCCGATAGCTCATAGCCGACAGCTACAAAACTAAAACCGTTGTCATTCTGAACGAAGCCACAGCGCAGTGAAGAATCCCACACGCGCTCCAATACGACATTTCTCGGGCATCAAAAACGTCGTCCTGCACCCGAGCACCTGACGACCGACGCGTGTGTGAGATGTTTCGACTCCACTTTGTTCCGCTCAACATGACAACGCTTTAGCAAAGAAAGCCCCTCGAGGGAGGCGGTCTCGAGGGGGTTAAATGCGCCAGCTCACGGCAAGCTGGCGGGCGGAAAGTCCACCTCGGACTTTCTAATGCGGCCAGCATCACCTTAGCAAAGCTAGCGTTACGCCCCCGTTATCCAAAGACCAGGCAAAGCCATCACTCCAACTACACCGCAAAAGGAGCTGAGCATCCGGTAAACTAGCTCAGGTATGACCATCAAGTTTGGCAGCGACGGCTGGTGTGCCGTCATCGGCGAGGAATATACCTTCGAGAGCGTGGGCAAGGTAGCTCAAGCCTACGCGGCTTATCTGCTCGAGCACCACGGTAAGCGCGTGGTGGTGGGCTACGACACCCGCTTTATGGCTGGAAAGTTTGCCGCCCGCGCCGCGCAGGTGTTGGCCGCAAATGGCCTCGAGACCTATCTTTCCAAAAACTACTTACCTACCCCGGCGCTTTCCTATGCGGTGAAATACTTGGGGGCAGACGGTGGGGTGATGATTAGCGCCAGCCATCACCCGCCGGAATACCTGGGCTTCAAGCTTAAAGGCGCTTATGGCGGGACTGCTACACCTGCAATCGTGGCCGAGGTGAAGAAAAGAATCGGCGCAGAAGTGAGGCTCGACCCCAGCGCGAAAATCTCGAGCTTCGACATTCGCAAACCCTACTACGACTTCCTGATGGATCAACTTGACCTAGAAGTGCTCAAAACCTATGACGGGGTGCTTTACCACGACAGCATGGGCGGCTCTGGCGCGGGTTGGTTGGCGGGGTTTGTCAAACAGGTGGGCCTGAACCTCGAGCTGCGCGAACTGCACGCCGTGCCCGACCCCATGTTTTACGGGGTCAACCCCGAACCCAGCCCACCCAACCAGTTCACGGTGATGACCGTGCTCAAAGCCCAGGAAGGGGCTACCTTTGCTGCCGTCACCAGCGGGGACGCAGGCCGTATCGGGGTGGTGCTAGCGGGTGGGGTCAGTTTGGCCAGCCATCAGATTTTCGCGGTGTTGCTGGCGCACTTGCGCCGTAAGGGGCTGACTGGGAGGGTGGTACAAACCGTAGCCACCTCGAGCATCATCGAGCGGTTAGCAAAAAAGCAGGGGCTCGAGGTTCTCACCACCCCTCTAGGTTTCGGGCACATCAGCCAGGAGATGCTGAAGGGGGGTGTGCTGATGGGGGGGGATTCTGGCGGCATAGCCATAAGCCACTACCTGCTCGAGCCCGACGGCATCTACAACGCGCTGTTGCTTTTGGAGTCGGTGGTGGCAAGTGGCAAGAGCCTGAGCCAGCAGTATGCCGAAATCGAGGCCGAGCTGGGCTTTCGATCGCACTATGGTTACCTCGACGTGCCGCTGCCCTGGGGGCCTCAGCTCGAGCCAGTGCTGGGTCGCCTCGAGCCGCCACAAACCATGGCCGGTCAGAGGGTGGTGGGGGTGGAAACCCCAGACGGCATCAAGTGGAATTTGGCTGATGGGAGCTGGGTACTCTTCCAGATTTCTGACACTGAGCCGCTGCTCAGGGTGTATGGTGAGGCTCAGGATGAGAAAACCCTCTCGAGCGTTTTGAAAGAGGCCAAAGTCTTGGTGGGCACGTGATGGAGGAGCTTTGAGAGCGCTGGTTTGCTTGGTATGGCTGGCTTTGACGGTTGTGAGTGGTCAGGGTGGGGTAGTCGAGCGCCGGGTTCCCCCTGAGGGTGGGGTCTTGCGGCTTCCTGGCATCACTGTCACCGTGCCTCCCCAGGCCCTCAACCTGGCGGTGCGCTTTCGCCTGGAGCGCCTCAACTCTGTTCCCAAATCTCCGCCCCAAGATGGTGTGTTTTTCATCCAGCAGACGCTAGACCGGCAGGTGCTGGGGATTTACCGAATTTCCTCGAGCGCCACAAATTTTTTGCGGCCTATCGAGATCGAGGTGAAGGTCAACCCCCCCTACAAGCCCGGCAGCCCCTCGGTAGTGAGCGCGGTATATATCTGGGACGGCGATAGCTATGTGAGCAGCCAGGTTCCCGCTAGCAGCGAGACTTTTACCCAGTCCCGCCTACAACTGGGCCTGGGAGCTGGGGCCGGGGGCTACCCCGCAGGGTTGGTGGTGGTGGTGCTACGGGCCAGCGAGGCCAGCCTGAAGGCCACCTGTACCGAACACAAGGGCCGCTGGACGGGCTCGAGCTGCGAGAAGCGGTGAGCCCCCGTGGTGAATCCCTATCTGCGGGACTGGCGACTGGCCGACGTGCTGGCAGCCCTTACCCTGATGGGACGCTATCCCTATCCGAGCCTTAAGTGGCAGGACTGGGCCGAGCGGCTGGGCGCGGTGCGCAGCGCTCCCGACTGGCGTACGGTATTTTACGAGCACCCGGAGTTTTTCCGGCTCAGCGAGGAGGAGGCGGGCTGGGCTAGCCTGCGCCTGCGCTACGGCTTTGACCGCACCTACAGCCTCTCCGAGCGGCGCGAGTTAGCCCCCACCGAGATGACTGCCATGGCTGCCGATTCCGACTACAAAGACCTCACCCGCCGCCCACTCACCCCGGAAGAAATCGAAGCCCTGACCAACACCGCCATCGAGCTACACGCACGGGCCATCGCCCAAGCCGGAGAGCGGCGCTGGCTAATCCCGATTTTGTTCACGCTAGCAGGCACCTTGCTGGGAGCGATATTGCAGGCCGCACTCAGAAAATAGCGAAGCGGGTTGCCTACAGCACTCTTTACGAGTAATACCAACTTCACCTAGATAGTATTCCTAGCCGGTGGGGTGGGTTCTGAAAACTTGCATTAAGGGCAGTATGCAAGGGGGATACATCGAGATGCGGCTTG
>JADMIM010000072.1 GCA_015478585.1 Thermaceae bacterium
CCCGGCCCGTTGGGCCTAGTGCTCGCACGGGCAAAGCCCGGCCCGTTGGGCCTAGGGCTCTGCCGGAACCTGGGATGAGAGCCAACGTCAATGAAGACTGCGGTGGTTTTCGTCTCCTGTGACCACAGGCCGGGTTTGGTCGGAAATCCAGTCACTCCACGAGCCCGCATAGAGCTTTGCTTTCTTGTACCCGGCAATTTCCATGGCCAGCAGGTTGGCGCTAGCCGAAACCCCTGAGCCGCAGTAAAGAATGACCTCTTGATCCAGACCAGCAAAGCGTTGTTGCTGCGAGGCGGCATCCCTGAACTGCCCATTGGCATCCAGGGCCTCTTGCCAATCGCGGTTAATTGCACCGGGGATATGACCCGCCACCGGGTCTATGGGTTCGCTCTCCCCCCGGTAGCGGGCGGAGGCTCGAGAGTCTATCAACACTGTCCCCGGCGCACGGTTTTGCACGGCCTGGGCATTTAGCACCATCTCGGGGCGGGGCCTGGGGGTGAAATGGGCTTCAAGAAGGGTTGGAAGGGTGGTTTCCAACTTGCCCTCGGCCCTCTTCCAGGCTGCGATGCCCCCGTCCAGCACAGCCACATCGTCGTGCCCCAGCCAGCGCAGCAGCCACCATAGGCGCGGGGCGAACATTCCCCCTGTTGGGGGGTCGTCGTAGGCCACCACGAAATGCCCGTTGCCGATGCCCGCATTCGCCAGGGTCTGGGCCAGGGCTTGCGGCTCGGGGAGCGGATGACGACCCCCTTTGCGGTCTGGGCGCACCGCTCCAGAAAGGTCGGTCTCGAGGTTGAAGTAGAGTGCGCCTGGGATATGTTCTTGCCGGTAGGCAAAATGCCCTGCCAGGGGGTCGCTCAGCGAAAATCGGCAGTCTACTATGCGAAGGCGGGGGTTGGTCAGATGGGCTTTTAGCCACTGGGCATCTACCAGGGGGGTTGGATACATGACCCAAGCCTATCAAAAAGAGCCGGGGATTCCCCGGCTCTTTTGGGTTGTGGCCCCTTTTTACTTTTTGACGCAGGGTTTGCTGCCGTTGGCAATCAGGAACTGTTGTAAGGTTTCGGTCTGCCCACCGGAGAAGCTCAGGATAACGTGCTGGCCGGGAGGGCAGGCGGTGGTGTCGTCCAGAGTGCCCTGGAAGGTGACTACTTTGCCGCTGAGGTTCAAGTAGCCGCCGGTAATCTGGATGGTCGGAGGGTTGGTGTCGAAGCCGCTGGCGCTAAACTTCAGCTCGGCGCTGTCGCTGCCGCTGCTGGTTTTGAAGTCGAAGTCTACCGAAGTCCCGTTGAAGCTCTTGAGCGCCCCACAAAGGGTGGAGTCGCGGGTCAGGGTTCCGTTGATGTTGATGTTCCAACTGCTGCTCACGCTGCCGCTGTCGCCGGTGATGGTGAAGTCGCCCTTGGTGGTGATGGTGGTATTGCTCACGCTAAACTCGAGGTCGCGCAGGTCGAGAATCGGCACTCCGCTAGCGTCGTGAATATAGCCGGTAATCTTCAGGCTGTCGGGTACGTCTAGGAGATAGTCTCCAGGCGCGCAACTGCTGGCGTGCCAGGCCACGTTCAAGGTTAAGTCCATGACCGTGGTGCTGCCATAGACCAAGATGGCCTCGGCCTGGGTGGGCACTTCTTGGGTATTGGCGGCGGCACTGTCGCTGGGACTATGGGCTTGCACGGTGCTAATCCAGTTGACCGTGAGGGTGGCGGGGGTGACGGTGTTGCTTTGGGGAATCCACTTCACCACCAGATTGCTGCTGGGTGCGGGCGTGGAAGGGCAGGTGCCGGAGGTGCAGTCGTAGATGCCCCTGGGCAGGCTCGAGGCCGACTGGGCGAAGACCTTGGAGAAAGCCTTCAGCCCACCCAGCACCTGGTCTTTGCTCTGGCCCATAGCCAGCGCTCCCAGGCTTTGGGTCAGCCCATTTACATTCAGAATGCCGCTGGGAAAGCCCTGGAAGAGCTTGCTCAGCTTGGCCCCGGCCTGGTTGATATCGGTCTGGCTCGAGGTCTGGTAATTCTTGACGCTGGTTTGCATATCCGTGGGCGAGACGTTGGGGCTGGGTGTACCACTGCCGTTATTTGAACTCCCGCCGCACGCCGCCAATAGCAACACCCCAGCTACCAACCACAAACGCATCATTTTCATAGCAACCTCCTCAAAAGTGTGGGTTCATTCCGCTGTCAGGTATAGCAGATAGGGCGTTATTTAATCGTTACCTTTGGTCGAACCCGAGAAAATCTTAGCTGCCCCAACGTCACATCAGCGTCACAAAAATACAGGCTGGGCTGGAGTGCGATAGCATTGAGCCATGTCAACTTTCAAAGCCCTGGTAGTAGAGAGCAGCGAACCCTATACGGTAAGGATTAGACCGGTTTCACCCGACGAGCTTTCCCCCGGCGATGTACGGGTACAGGTGGCCTACAGCAGCCTCAACTACAAGGATGGTCTGGCGATTACCGGGGCTGGCAAGGTAATTCGCAGCTTTCCGCTGGCTCCGGGCATTGACTTCGCCGGAACCGTGCTCGAGTCGGCCTCGCCGGAATATCAGCCTGGTGACAAAGTGCTGCTCACTGGCTGGGGGGTGGGCGAACGGCACTGGGGCGGCTTGTCTCAGCAAGCCAGGGTCAAGTCGGAGTGGCTGGTGCCGTTGCCCAAGGGGCTTTCTTTGCAGCAGACCATGAGCATTGGCACCGCGGGCTTTACCGCCATGCTATGTGTGATGGCCCTCGAAGATCACCATCTGGATAGAGCTCGAGAAACCCTGGTGACGGGGGCTGCGGGGGGAGTGGGCAGCGTGGCTGTGGCCATTCTGGCCCAACTTGGTTACAAAGTGGTGGCGGCTACGGGCCGCAGCCAGGAATCGGCCTATCTGAAGTCGCTAGGAGCGAGTGAAATCCTGGATCGAGCGGTACTGGCTGGGCCTGCCAAGCCCCTCGAGACCGAACGCTTTGGTGGAGCGGTAGACACTGTTGGGGGTGCGGTATTGGCGGGAGTGCTGCCCCGAGTTGCCTATAACGGTAGCGTAGCGGCTTGTGGCAACGCCGGTGGAATCAAGCTCGAGACCACGGTGTTTCCCTTCATCCTGCGCGGGGTGAATCTTTTGGGCGTGGAGTCGGTGATGTGCCCCAAACCCCGGCGGGTGCGGGCCTGGGAGCGGCTGGCGCAGGATTTGCCGCTGGAGCACCTGAACCACATGACCCAGATTGTTCCGCTGGAGAGCGTGCCAGCACTGGCCCAAAAAATCCTCGAGGGCCAGGTGCGGGGCCGGGTGGTGGTAGACCTGAATGCGTAAACTGTAAATACCATGAACCTGGTCTATGGCGTCTGTAAAAAACTGGCCTGGCTGCTGATAAAAGTTCTGTTTGGCTTCCAGATAGTGGGTGCGGGAAAAGTACCTCCGCAAGGGCCAGTGATGCTGGCTTCTAACCATATCTCGCTCATAGACCCTCTGGCGGTGGGGGCGGCCTGTCCGCGCCCGGTGAGCTTTATCGCCAGGGCCGATGTGTTCAAGTATCCGGTGCTGTCGTGGATATTGCCCAGGGTTCATGCCATCCCCGTTGAGCGCGGAACCAGCGACCTTGGGGCCTTCAAGGCCGCGATTCGTGCGCTCAACCAGGGGCTGGCTTTTGGCATCTTTCCCGAGGGGCGGCGCAGCCGCACCGGGACGCTCGAGCCCTTCAAGACTGGGGCTGCGGCCATCGCCCTGCGAACGGGTGCTACCATCGTGCCGGCAGCGGTTATCGGAACCGATAAAGCCTGGCCGGTAGGGCAGGGGCCACGCTTTTTTCGTTCCGTCACGGTCATATTTGGTGATCCTATCTCGGTAACTAAAGGGAAAGCCGACCACCAAGCCTTAGATGACCTGACAGCCCAGATAGAAGCCGCAGTCATCGCGCTTTTGCCATCCGAATATGTCAGAAAGCCCACCGTTGTGGCATTCGGTTCTGAACAGAACGGTCATTAAGTCCGGCTAAGAGCTTGCAATTTGGATATAAGCTGTGCTACACTCCGTGCTGAAGGGAAAATAAAGGAGGTAATGCATGGCTGGTAAAGCTGGCTCGAAGAAAACCAAGACCAAAGCCGACCTGATTGACTCTGTGGCCTCGAGCGCCGGTCTCAAGAAAAAGGATGCTAAGGCTGCTGTAGATGCGTTCCTGACCAAAGTGGAAGATGCCCTCAAGGGTGGCAGCAAGGTACAGCTCACCGGCTTCGGCACCTTTGAAGTGCGCAGCCGCAAGGCCCGTACCGGCGTGAAGCCCGGCACCACCACCAAGATCAAGATTCCCGCTTCCAAATACCCTGCCTTCAAGCCCGGCAAGGCCCTGAAGGAAACCGTCAAGAAGTAGGACATTCGCTCGTGGGCCTGAGGGCCCACGTTTTTGTGGGGTTAGTTCCCTTCCAACGGAGGAGGCCAAAAGCCCCTCCGTTGTTTGTTTGGTCGGGATTCATACCAAGTTCGGTTGGATCGTCACCGTTCGGTGACGATCCAACCTGACCGACGGGAGTTAACTAGGCTTCACCAAGATGGGCCTCTAACAAGATGGGCCTCTAAGACGCTTTGAACACTATCTTAGTGTAGCCGGTATCAGCCGCAATATCCTGGAGATTTTTTGGAGTTCAATTACGAAGATTTCATAAGTGAGAGGGTTGCTTCGGCATAAAAGGGCAATAACTGGTGATTACTTCCTCGAGGACGCACTAATCTCTATGTCCTCTTCATTTGAAGTGTGAGGAAAACCCCTCGAGGCCAGCCCGTCTCTGCTATAGCCGCAGCAGAGGCCGCCACCAGGGAATCGCCAGCAGCACCACCAGCAGGCTCAGGCCATACCAGATCAGGGCTTGGCGGTGTTTGACAGGGGCTGTGGGGGTTCGGCGGATGCGGACGCTGCCGATGTGGGCCAGGGCCACCGCCACGATCATGAGCAAAACGTGTTCGACCAGGAAGAAACGGGTTTGCGAGGCCTGCATGGCTGCTCCAAAGTTGGTCATGGCTGCTCGGATCAGCGGGCTTATCCAGTAGAGCAGAATTCCCAAGAGCAACTGTATATCCATGGTGCTTACAAAAACCCGTCCAGCAGTCTGATCGGAGGGGCTATAGGTTAGGCTACGAAGGCCCCGAACCGACGTGAACAAAACCCAGAACGCGCTTAGCAACACCAGCCAGCGAAACAGATTGTGGAGTATCAGCAGTAAGTCATGCATGGGGGTTAGTTTAAGGCCGGAGGGCCTAAAAAAGCCCCTCTTGTGGAGGGGCCTCGAGGGTTTTGCCACTTTATCGCCACTGTACGACGCGCTTGAGGTCGTGGCGGTGATGGCTAAAACCTTCCTCGGCGGCGATGCCGGTGGGGAGCAAAGCGGCTATGGCTACGTGTTCGGGCAGACCCAGCACTTCTTTGACCTTGGCTGCGTTGAAGCCCCCCATTGGATTGCTGTCGTAGCCGTAGGCTTTGAGCAGCAATACCAGATAGCCCAGCAGAATATAGGCTTGGCCTGCGCCCCAGTTTTCCCGCTCCTGCTCACTGCGGGATTCCCACATTTTGCGGGTGTTAGCAGCACGGGCCAGCTTTTGCTCTTCGGGAAAGTCGGGATGGAAGATTTCTTCGACCTGCTCGAGGGTGTCCTTCATGTCGCTATATACCACCAGCACCGTCGGGGCGGCCCCTACTTGGGCCTGGTTGAAAGCGGCTTCGCGCAGGCGCTCTTTGAGAGCAGGGTCTTGCACCAGGACAATGCGCCAGGGCTGGAGGTTGTTGGCACTGGGGGCTTTGAGGGCCAGGGAGAGGATTTCCTCGAGGGTGCTCTGGGGAATCTGCTCGGGTTTGAACTTGCGGATGCTGCGGCGGGTAAGGGCGGCTTCTTTGACGGATAGGATATTTTTAGCGATAGCATTCATACTCGAGGGAGTGTAGACTTTCTCAAAGTGAACCGCTGTAGTACAGTATACATTTCATAGCACAATAAATTGAAAAGCATAACTCGAGCACATCCAAAAGGTTTATTCTAAGCCATGGAACAAATAAGCCGTGTGGAGGCTGCCAAAGCTGTCCTTGAGCGGGTTTTCGACTTCGAGACCCAGATGATGTATATCGAAGGTGAGGGGGACGCGGCGCTGGTATGGATGCCCGAGAGCGTACAGGCCGACCCGGAACTCAGCGCCAAGTTCACCGATCCCGATACCGGTGGGCTCAGGGCTCCCAACCAGCTTTGCATTCTCGTTCCAGATAGTTCCCCGTTTGGTTGGGCCTATGCGTCGCTGGGGGCTGAGGAACGAGGGATTGCCGAAACCGCCTCGGTGGTGGACAACGCGGTCACCGCAGCTCTGGTGATGCCCCACCACAATATCCCCAGTAAGTCCTGGCAGCTCGCACCGGATGTGTTCACCAACCCAGGGGTGCTCGAGGACTTGATACAGCAATATGGCTTGAAGGTTCGCCAGGACGGTGCAAACTGGACAGCGGAGGGCGATTCGATATTGCCTGCAACTGCCGCTACCAAAGGCGAAGCCATCGTGCTGGCAGCGCTGCGCAAGCTGGGTATAGAAGACGTAACCATTACTCCCTGAGGCTTTTTGGCCTTGCAAGCCACGATTATTCACAGCCCATTCACAAACCTGCCCCACTGCCTTCACCTGGTTAGCCCTAGGCTTATCCCATCGCTTAGGGGCAAGTCCCCAGAGCGAAAGGAGAAGAGATAATGGACATCGCAATGGCACACTTTGGCATGGGATATGGGATGGGCTTCAACCCGTTCTTGGCTTTCTTCGGTTTCATCTTCAATCTGCTGTTCTTCGTGCTGTTTATCGCCGGTATTTTCTGGCTCTTGCGGATGTTCCGCCGGGGCGGCTGGGGCAGGCACGGTTGGCGCGGGATGCGCTACGCGGGTGGCCCTTGGGGTGGTCGCGGCAACTGGTTGCGGGGTAGCGACGATGCGGTAGACCTGGCTAGGGAGCGTTTCGCCAAGGGCGAGATTTCCAAGGAGCAGTACGACACCCTCAAGGCGGGCCTCGAGGCCGAGCAGGCCAAGGAAGAAGACTGGCGGCCCCCCTTTATGCGCCGCGACGATGCCCTCGAGCTGGCCCGGATGCGCTTCGCCAAGGGAGAAATCACCCAGGAGCAATACGACGAAATCAAGAAGGGCTTGAACTAAGCCTGAGTGCGGAGGGGGTTCAGGCCCCCTCCATTTTCCGTAAGATGAGGTCGGTCATGAACCGTTTAATCCCCCCCCAGATTATGGGCCTGGCTTTGGTGCTGGGCCTACTTTCACTTTTGCTGTGGCCCGCCCGATTCGCGCCCCAGGTCGGGGCCGCGCTCTTGATTTTGGTGGTGGGGCTGGGGATTGCAGGCTGGGCTGTCTTGGAGTTTCGCCGCCACCACGCCCCCATAGACCCCACCGCCCAGCCCAAAAGCTTAGTAACCAGCGGCCCTTACCGCTTTACCCGCAACCCCATCTACCTGGGGATGTTTTTATTGCTGCTTTCGGTAGCCCTGTTTCTGGGCTCTTGGCCGATGCTCGTGGCCCCGCTGGCCTATGGGCTATTCATGAACTACAGTTATATTCCTCGAGAAGAAATCAAGGTGGGTACTGCTTTAGGGCAGTCTTATCTGGAGTACCGTCAAAGGGTGCGGCGCTGGCTATGAATGCCATCATCCTGATTGTCGAGGACGAGGCCAGACTCGCGGAAATCCTCGAGGATTACCTGCGCCGTGAGGGCTTCCGCACCGAACGGGCCAAGGATGGTGGGCGGGCCCTCGAGCTGTGGCGGGCCGCCAACCCCGACCTGATTTTGCTGGATATCATGCTACCTGTGCTGGACGGCCTCGAGGTGGCGAGACGGGTGCGCTCGGAGTCAGAGGTTCCCATCATCATGCTCACCGCCCGCGACGACGAGGTAGACAAACTGGTGGGGCTGGGTCTGGGGGCCGACGACTACGTGGTCAAGCCCTACAGCCCGCGCGAGGTGGTGGCGCGGGTCAAGGCGGTGCTGCGGCGAAGCCGGGGGCACCTGCTGGGGGCAGAGGTATACCGTGCGGGTGGGCTGGAAATAGACCTGGGGGCTTTTGAGGCCCGTTGCGATGGGCAGTTGTTGGACTTGACCACCAGCGAACTGCGGCTGCTGGGACTGCTCGCCAAAGAACCCAACCGGGTGCGCCAACGGGCCGAACTTCTGGCAGTTACGGGCGATGCCGAAAGCTTTGCCGACGAGCGCACGGTGGACGCGCACATCAAAAACATCCGCCGCAAGCTGGGCGATTGTGGCGAGCGAATCGAGACGGTGCGGGGCGTAGGCTATAAGCTAAGGGACTCGGGGTAGCCATGTGGCAGCGAGACTGGAAGCGATGGCAGGCTGAGCGGGAGCGCGGCTACCAACGCGGAGTGTTCTGGCGCTTTGCTCGAGCCCGGTCTCGAAACTCGCGCTGGGGTCTGCGCCGCCGCCTGACCTTGATGTTTGCCTTCGTGGCCTTGGCAGCGGTGTTTATCACCACCTGGTTTACCTTGGGGGCGGTATTCAACACACTATTTGCCAACGGGCAAATTGCTCAGAATCACGGGCTGATGTTTAGGAAGGGTGAAATCCCCTGGGATGCCCCGCAGTTTGCCCAAGCCAGGGAGGCTTACGGGCGCATTACTGGGACGGCTTTCCTGGCAGGCACGGTTTCGTTCGTGCTGGCAGTGCTGATGGCAGCTTTCGTGACCCGCATCCTGACCCGGCCCCTGAGTGCGCTTACCGACGGAGCCAAGCGTCTCGAGGCCGGGGAGCGCGGCATCCGCCTGAAGGTTCCCCGCTCGAGGGACGAGCTGCGCCTGCTGACTGAAGCCTTTAACGGCCTGGTGACGGGCCTGGAGCGCCAGGAAGCCTGGCGGCGGGGCCTGATGGCCGACATCGCCCACGACCTGCGCACCCCCCTTTCGGTGCTGCGTTCGGAGATTGAGGCTATGCAGGACGGGGTTTCTAAAGCAGACCCGGCGGGCCTTGAGCGGCTGCACGCTCAGGTCATGCTGCTTTCGCGGCTAGTGAGCGACCTGCGCACCCTATCGCTGGCGGAAAGCGGTGGAACCCCGCTCAAAAAACAGACCCTCGAGCTTCAGCGTTTCTTGGATGGCCTGGTCGAGGCTTTTCGGCCTCGAGCCAAAGAAGCAGGCTTGGAGTTGGGTCTTCAGAGCGTAAACCCTGACCTTAAAGCCAGCTTTGACCCCGAGCAGATTACCCGTGTGCTCAACAACCTGCTGGATAACGCCGTGCGCCACGCGGCGGGGCCGCTCGAGGTGAGCGCCACAGCCGAGGGGAGTGGAGTGCAAATCCGCGTGCGCGACCACGGGCCAGGCATCCCGGCAGAGGCCAAGGAGCGGGTTTTCGAGCGTTTTTATAAAGCTGATTCCTCGCGCACCCGCAAGGAGGGCGACCCCGGCGGCTCGGGGCTGGGCCTTTCGATTGCCAGGGCCATTGCCGAGGCCCACGGAGGCCGCCTGGAAGTTGCCAACCATTCCCAGGGCGGGGCGGTATTTACCCTGCACCTGCCCTGACCCCAGACTCGCGTCCTGGACGGGATTGTTTGAGATGACAATTGTGCCGTGCGGGACGGCGGTTATCAAACCTCATTTGGGATAGGCAAATCTACGGCCCCATACAGCCGTGACAACTCGTCCGGGGTTAGGGGCCGGGATTCGCCGGTTGCTAAATTCGGGGGTAGCTCGAGCGGCCCAAAGGCTACGCGCTTCAAATAAACCACCTGGTTGCCCCGCGCCGCGAACATCCGCTTGACCTGATGAAACTTGCCCTCGTGGATGGTCAGTTCGACCTTGCGGGGGTCGGATGAAAGCTGCAAGTCGGCGGGTTGGAGCTGCTCCCCCTCGAGCGAAGACGAGCCGCTCACCCTTTCAGGCTCGAGGTCAAAGCCCGCTGCAAATGCTGCTATATCGGCGCTTGTGGCCGGGGATTCCAACTCCACGTAGTAGCGCTTGTCCACCTTCCAACGGGGATGAGTCAGGCGGTGGGTCAGTTCACCGTCGTTGGTGAGCAGCAGCAGCCCCTCGGTGTCTTTGTCCAGGCGGCCCACCGGCATCCAGTCGTCGCGGGAAGCCTCGAGCAATTCGGTAATGGGTTGCCCGTCGCGGTCTTTGGTGGAGGTCACGTAACCGGCGGGCTTGTTGAGCAGCACGTGAAAGAATCGCTGGTAGGAAATGGTTTCCCCGTCTACTTCGATATGGGTCTGGGCGGGGTCAAACTTGAAAGCTGAGTCGTGGACGACCACACCGTCCAGAGCGATATATCCGGCTCGAGCCAGCCGGTCTATTTCTCTACGGGTTCCAATGCCCAGATGAACCAGCACTTTGTCGAGCCGTTCTTTCGCCATACCAAATAAAAAACCCCGGACATCTCCGGGCTTGATAGTTAACATACTATCGTTTTATACGTTATGCGTCAAGACTATGCATAAGTCTCGTCCCTGGGCCAGTTTGCTTTAGGTGGTTGCCCTGGATACACGGCTACAAAGGGTGGCAGGCCCTGCTCGAGGATGATTCTTACCCTTGTATCCACCTGGCGGCTGGTATACCATAACCCCCAATGCTGGCCCCACAAACCGATGAAGCCTACCGACGACTGCGCCGTCTGATTCTTTCCCTCGAGCTGCGCCCCGGCGAGGCCTTGGTAGAGCGCAAACTCGAGGAGCGCATCAAGGTTTCGCGCACGCCCATTCGGGCCGCCATTCAGAAGCTGGCCCGGGAGGGCCTGATTCACCGCACCGGGCGGGTCTATAGCGTAGCCCCGGTAGATTTGGACGAGCTAAACGAGGCCTTCGAGTTTCGCAAGGTTCTCGAGACCAGCGCAGTGCGCTTGGCGGCAGCCCGCAAGCCCAATACCAAAGAGCTGAACGAGCTTCTTTCAGCGCTGGAAAAACGCCTCGAGCCCGAGGTCGAACTCGAGAAAGCCACCGACTTCCATCTGGCCCTGGCCCGACTTTCGGGCAACCGCTTCCTGGTAGAGTCGCTCTCGGAGGTGCTGGGCCGCATCTACCGCGCTCGCTTTTTGGAAATCACCAGTGAGAGCGGGGTGCAGCAGGCTCAGGCCGACCATACCCGGTTGGTAGAACTCGTAGGAGCGGGACAGGGTGAAGAGGCCGCGCGATTGGTAGAGGAGCACTTGGGGCGCTCGAGGGAGCGCTTGCTGCAAAGCCTACAACGCAGTAGTCAGGGCCTAATTCTCTTGGGGGGAGAATCCCGTCCACGCTAGTCCAACCTGATTTATAGGGTCATACCCGCCCACTTGAATCCTCCTAAAAGCCTGGCATATATTTATACTAAGTTTAATATTTCATTTGGGATTCATTTTTGCCCTCGAACCCTGTAAAGTGTTAGGGCAAAACTCTACAGGAGGGTGGTTTGATGCGACAGGTAGTCTGGGGTGTTCTGTTGGCAGGGGTGTTCGGTATGAGCTTGGCTTTCACTCCCAAAGGCCCAGAGTGTATTGCTCCGGCGGGAGCTGGGGGTGGGTGGGATTTTACTTGCCGGGCAGTGACCCAGGTGATGTTTGACCTCAAACTTACCCCCCAACCCTTCAAAGTTACCAATCTGACGGGTGGGGGCGGCGGGGTGGCCTACGCCAACGTGGTTTCGCAGCGAGGGGACGATGCCAATCTGATTGTGGCGGCCAGTCCTGCTACCACCGTGCGGCTGGCCCAGGGGCAGTTCAGCCGTTTTAGCGAGCGGGACGTGCGTTGGCTGGGTGCAGTGGCCGCCGATTTTGGAGTAGTAGCGGTCAAGGCGGATGCTCCCTGGAAAACCATGCAAGAACTGGTCGCAGCTTGGAAAGCTGACCCTAGCAAGATTGCCGTGGGCGGCGGGAGCGCAGTAGGCGGACAAGATCATATGAAGGTGCTGCTTTTGGGCCGCGCCGCAGGTCTCGAGCCCAGAAGCGTCAAGTACGTGCCTTTCGATGGTGGCGGGCAGGCCATTACCTCTTTGCTGGGTGGCTTCATCCAGATTTTTGCGGGCGATGCCTCAGAGGTCAGGGGTCAGCTCGAGGCGGGTACGGTACGGGTGCTCGCGATATTGGCTCCCCGTCGTCTGCCCGCACCCTACGCTAACGTACCTACTGCTAAAGAGACCGGCTACAACGTCGAATGGGTGGTCTGGCGCGGCTTCTATGTCCCCAAGAATATGCCCGCCGATGCCTACGACTACTGGTTGGGCACCCTACGGCAGGTCGAGAAATCTGAGAGTTGGGCCAAGATACGTGAGCAAAACAGCTTGGGTCAGTTTTTCATGATAGGGGCACAATTCCAGGTTTACATAGATCGTCAGGTCAACGACTTCCGCAATCTTTCCAAAGAACTGGGGCTCATCAAGTAGTGGTAAACCCCATGTCAGACCGTGTTTTGGGGATTTTGGTT
The DNA here is from genome assembly GCA_015478585.1 of Thermaceae bacterium. Classification (GTDB taxonomy): domain Bacteria; phylum Deinococcota; class Deinococci; order Deinococcales; family Thermaceae; genus Meiothermus. The sequence continues at coordinate 12,387 of JADMIM010000072.1, forward strand.
TTGCTGCTAGCCCTGGGTTATGGCTGGCTGGCCAACCGGCTCGAGGTGGGCTTTTTTTCCGACCCGGTTGGCCCTAAGCCCTTTCCCTATCTAATTGCGGCCTGTACGGTATTGGCTGCGCTTTGGCTAATCGCTCGCCCTGACCCTAATCCGCAGTGGCCTCCAAGGGCTTTCGGGCCAGCTTTTGCCTTGGTGCTTGGGAGTCTGGTGGCGTATGCCTATCTGGTGGTGCCCTTGGGATTCATCCTCACCACTACCCTCGAGATGACCCTGCTCTCGCTGCTTTTTGGGGCACGGTGGTGGCAGGGATTGGGTGGGGCGCTGGCTTTCAGCTTGGGGGTGTACCTGCTGTTCACCTACGGTTTGAGCGTGCCTCTGCCCGCAGGCAAACTCTTGGGACTGGCTTAGAGCAGTTTTCAGAAAGAATAGAACTATCTCCTGACTTAGAAAGACCGGGCCAAGCTCCTTTTTGCCGCCATGAGTAGTGGCAAAAATAGCGGAAACCGCGAGGTTCTCTGAACACCGCTCGAGCCCGGCTTGCAGAACTAACTGGGCCGGTTGTGCGAGCAGAAAGATGTCAGCCATCAATGGATATTGTTCACGCGCTCACCAATGGTTTTGGCGTAGCCCTACAGCCCATCAACTTGCTGCTGGTGTTTTTGGGCTGCCTGGTAGGAACCCTGATTGGAGTTTTACCAGGAATCGGCCCCATCAGCGGGGTAGCCCTGCTAGTACCCCTTACCTTTGCCCTCAAGCTCCCGCCCGAGTCGGCTATTATCTTGCTGGCAGGCATCTACTATGGAGCCATGTACGGCGGCTCCACCACCAGTATCCTGCTCAACATTCCAGGTGAAACCTCTTCCGTAGTGACCACCCTAGATGGCAACCAGATGGCTAAACAGGGCCGTGCCGGGCCAGCGCTAGCAGTAGCGGCCTGGGGTTCTTTTATCGCTGGGACACTATCGGTGGTGGGGCTGATGTTGTTGGGGCCGTTGCTAGCGAAATGGGCTATTCGCTTTGGGCCTGCTGAATACTTTGCCCTGATGATTTTTGGTTTTTCCACCCTTTCAGCGCTGGCTGGAAAAAACATGGCTAAAGCCCTCATCTCCACCCTTTTGGGCCTTATGCTGGCGACCGTAGGTCAAGATCCACAGTCGGGAATTTCTCGCTATACCTTCGGGCTGCTTCAGCTCGAGGATGGCATAGATTTTTTGGTGGTGGCTATCGGCCTATTCGCCGTGAGTGAAGTTCTGGTTTTGCTCGAGGAGAAAACTCCAAATGCCGTGCGAACCAGGGTGGGCCGCATCTATCTCTCGCTTAAGGAGTTTGTATTTTCGCTGAGTTCCATATTGCGCGGCAGCGTGCTGGGCTTCTTGATAGGGGTATTGCCGGGGGCTGGAGCCAGCATCGCCAGTTTTGTTTCTTATACCCTCGAGAAGCAATTGCATGGCGCTCGAGGTAGCTTTGGACAAGGGGATATTCGTGGAGTGGCTGCTCCCGAATCGGCCAACAATGCCGCAGCCGGTGGAGCCATGATTCCTCTGCTTACGTTGGGCCTTCCTGGCAGTGGTACTACGGCCATCATGCTAGGGGCGCTGGTCAGCCTGGGGGTTACACCGGGGCCACAAATGTTTCAGCAGCATCCTGCAGTGGTGTGGGGACTGATTGCCTCGATGTATGTGGGAAACGCCATGCTGTTGATGCTAAACCTACCGCTAGTGGGTCTTTTCGTGCGGTTGTTGAGCGTACCCCGCTGGTTTTTACTACCGAGTGTTCTGGCAGTAAGTTTTATTGGGGTCTACGCGGTCAACAACAACCCTTTTGATTTGTTGCTGATGACCATTTTTGGACTAATGGGCTATCTGATGCGCAAATTTGATTTTCCCTTAGCTCCGGTGCTATTGGGTTTGGTGCTGGGCTATCTGATGGAGATTAATCTCCGCCGAGCCATGGCAATCAGTAATGGTGATGTAAGTTTTTTGTTTAGTAGCCCGATTGCCATTGGGCTATGGCTACTGGCTGGACTTTCACTCCTGGCCCCGGCGATTTTGAGCCGTTTTGTCAAGAGAGAGGCTCTTGGGGACGACGAGATTTAAAAAGACAGGGCTGACTCAGCCCTGTCTTTGCTTGGTGGCAAATTAGCGATAGACCACCCGCCTACGCTCGCCGTTAGCATCCTGCGAACGCTCGCTGCGCTCTCCCCGTTCCTGGCGCTCGCCACCGCGATGCTGACGGGGGCGCTCGCCTCGGCCTTGTCCCTGACGTGATTGGTGATGCACCTGGGCTTCGGCGGGAACTTCGCTGGCCCGGCTCAGCCGCATACCTTCGATGTTGGCAGAGGCCAAATGCTCGAGTTCTTGCGGGCGCACGTCAATATAAGCGGCAATGTCCCCCTCCAGGCGAATCCGCCCCAGGTCGCCTGCCCCCACGCCTTTCATCAAGGCTACAGCGCGGTTCACGCTCAAGCGCTGCCCGGAGAGCTTGAGGGTAATCCAACCCTCTTCGCCGGTGATCAGGCTCTTGGGGGAGGGTGCGCCACCCAAAATTAGCGCCAACATCCCAGCTATCGCATTCACTCCGTCCTCGGCCAGTAGCCTGCTGGCATATTCGTGCCAGAGGTTGCGGTCGGCGGCGGGCTGGTTGGAAAGGCGGCGGGTCAGGCCAGTCCAGCGAGCCTCCATCACCTCTTCGGGGGTGGGGGAGTTAATTTTGCGGAAACTCCGCTTTACATCGCGCTCGAGGATATCCAGGTCGCGCCGTTCGCGGGGGCCGTAGAGGAGCACTACCCGTCCGCTGCGCCCGGCCCGTCCGGTGCGTCCCGAACGGTGCAGATAGGCATCGTTCTGGTCGGGCAGGCGGAAATGCACCACAAGGTCTACCTCGGGGATGTCAATTCCTCGTGCAGCCACATCGGTAGCGACCAGCACGCTGGTATTCCCCCGGCGAAAGCCGTCCATGACCCGCTCCCGGTCGAGCTGACCTAAGTCGCCGTGGATGGGTGCGGCGCTATGGCCCCTGGCCTCGAGGCCCAGTGCCAGCTCACTGACTTCGGCCTTGGTATTGGTAAAAACGATACTGCGCTCGGGGCCGTAGGCGTAGAGTAGATCGGAGAGGGTCGAGAGGCGGTTTTGCACCGGGGTTTGTAAGGCCAGTTCCTCGTAGGAGATGGCCTCATCCTTGACCACGTTCACGTGGGTATGGTTGCGCTGGAAGCGCTCGGACAGCCGCTTGGCCCAGGTGGGTACAGTGGCCGAGAACAATAGGGTCTGACGGCCTGTTGGGGTAGCCTCCAAGAGCTTTTCCACGTCCTCCTCGAAGCCCATCGAGAGCATCTCGTCGGCCTCATCGAGCACGGCAATCTCGACTTGTGCAAGCTTGAGGATGTGCTGCTCCATGTAGTCAATAGCCCGGCCCGGTGTGGCGACTACCACGTCGGTGCCGCGCTTGAGGGCCTCGGCCTGGCGGCCATAACCGGTACCACCGTAGATAGGGGTTACGGTGAGGTGGGGAGCCAACCACTCGAGTTCCTTGGCTACTTGCAGGGCCAACTCGCGGGTAGGGGTGAGGATAAAGGCCCGTGGGGTACGACCCCGTTCGCGGTTGGGCTCGAGGTGGTTGGCAATAGGAAGACCAAAGGCCAGGGTCTTTCCGGTGCCAGTTCTAGCTTGGCCTAGCACATCGCGCCCTTCCAGGGCTAGGGGGATGGCCGCCGCCTGAATCGGGGTGGCCGTGACAAAACCTTTGGCCTCGAGGGCAGCACGCACCTCAGGCCGCAACGAAAATGCGGTAAATTCCATTTTTAGAGTCCTTTCCGGGTTCTGCCGCTCATCCCAGAAAGAACTTCTATGTCCTGACTTGTTAGGGGGATTTACGGTTTTGAACCAGAGGTTGGGGCTTCAAGCCACGCAACCTTAGCAGTATGCGGGTAAAAGCCGCAAAGGTCAAGCGATATTAACCCCAGCAGGCTTTTCCCGCCCCCTGATATTGGGGATTAATCGTTTGCTGAGCCAGAGTTAACTTTAACCCTCTCCTCAGTTCGTCTTCATCCTGCTTGAGCAGACTCAACAAAGTCTCGTGACGGACTTGAGAGACGACTGACCCCCAAAATTAACGCCCTCGAGTGCATGACGTTGCCCAGATGTAGGAGGTTAACCCTGTGGGTATGAAATCCCTCGCGGCTGCGCTAAGCCTGGTGCGCCGGAACCTATTTAAAGACCCTGGCTATTTGTTTCGCTACGCCCTGCGCTATCTTGACCAGGATTATCGTATGTCGGTCAAGTTCATGTCGACTAAAGAGCTAGTGTCCTCGCTCGAGCAGGGCAAGTCGCTGATTCGCATCAACGACGGGGAAATCTGCCTCATCACCTATGGCAGTATCCACTACCAAAAGTTTCATCCGCGTCTACGGGAATATCTCCTGAAAATCGTCCTCGACTACGACCACCAGACCAGCCCTTACCTAATTGGCCTTGCCGAGGAGTATTTAGGAAAGCCCAACCGAGAAATCAAAGCCAAACAGATGTTGCGCATCTGGCTGCCGGTCAAGATGGCTTTCGAGAGGTTTTTCCCCAAAAACCCGCTTTATTTTGATGCCCATCTGTTTTACCGCAGCGGAGCTTTCGAGCAGGTGCTGGAGCGTATTCTCCAGTCACACAGGGTTATCCTGGTGACCAGTGAGGAGAACATTGGCATGGTCAAGAAGACCGGGCTCGAGCAACGCCTCGAGGTGAGCTTTGTAAGCTGTCCAGCCTCAAATTCTTTCGACCAATTTGACGAGATTCTTGAGCAAGTCACCAGCCTGATTGAGCCAGGCCGAGAAAAGAACTACCGCGTTCTGCTGGCGGCTGGCCCGGCTTCTAAAGCCCTGGCCTACGAGCTGAGTAAACGCAAAATCATCAGCTATGACCTGGGTAGGGGAGTAGAGGCTGTCCATCGCCCCAACCAAATTGAACACGAGATTTATCAACGCTCGGATGTGGGACAGCCTTCATGAGGCTCTCCACCCTTCAGTTTCGGGTGGAATATATCGCGGTTCTCTGCTCAGATGGGCCCAGTAAATAGGCTCAGGCTACCCCCAGGTTCTTTGCGAAAACCGCTCTAGAGCAGTTTCTAGGAAAGAAACTCGCGCTGTTGTGAAATGCAGATACTGTTGCAAGCCCAGTTTCCTAGATTCCCTGAGGATAATGCATGCTTATTCCTGAAAACCACTCTAGGACAGTGGAATCACCTCCACCACATCTCCAGCGCCTACCGATTTTCCGGCTGCTAGCACTACCAGCGCGTTACCTACGGCCATCGAACGCAAAACGCCGCTGGACTGATTCCCTGTGCTCGAGACGTGATAACGGCCCTCTTTCCAGCCCAGAACGGCCCGGCGGTAAACCTGCTTGGTAGGGTTAGAGCTAAAAGGGGTGTCGGTCACAGCTTTGATAACCGTGAAAGGTGGATCAGTACGGGAAAGCAGCTTGAACAAAAAGGGTCGCCCAAACAATAGAAAAATCACCATGGCCGAGACTGGATTGCCCGGAAGCCCCATCAGGGTCATTCCTTCCCAATCGGCGAAGAGAAAAGGCCCGCCGGGCTGAACCCTGACCTTCCAGAAATGGATCTGTCCTTCGCGCTCGAGCATCTGCCGCACGATGTCGTGCTCACCCATCGAAACCCCCCCCGAAGTCAGCAGCAGGTCGAGCTTTCCAGCTCGCAGTAGCTGACCCCGTAGGCCATCTATGTTGTCTGACACCTTGCCCAGCATTACCGGTTCGCCCCCGGCTTCTAGCACCAATCCGGCGATGGAGTAGCTATTGGAGTTGTAAACCCCGCCGTAGGGTAGAGGTTCGCCCGGCTCTACTACCTCATCTCCGGTGGAGATAATCCCCACTTTGGGCCGCAGCACTGTGGGAATGCTGGGATAGCCCATTGCTGCTGCCAGCCCTATGCGTCCAGGGGTGAGCAAATCCCCTTTATGTAAATAGATGCTCCCCTGTTGTAAATCATCCCCTTTGCGCCGGATGTCTGCGCTCGAGGCGGGCCGCATCAACCAAACATATTCGTCTTCGCGCAGGGTGTCCTCTACACGAATTACTGCATCTGCTCCCTTAGGGACGGGAGTTCCCGTGAAGACCTGTACGGCTTCTCCGTGCTGAAGGGTTCCCTTAAAGGGATTTCCTGCCGGGGAAGTGCCAATCACCTTGAGCCTGACCGGATTGCCTACGGCGGCGGAATGCGCGTCGGCCTCGAGACAGGCATAGCCATCGAGGGAAGTGTCATCCGCATCGGGATGGTTGACTTTGGCGGTTAAATCGGCCCCCAGAGTTCGTCCCAAAGCTGAAACGAGGGGGGTCTCTTGGCTGGACTCGAGCGCCAGAGCTTTTCCCAATACCACTTCCAATGCGTCCTCGAGGCTAATATTCTGCTTCATATCTATATCCTACTGCGGGCTTGGTTAGAGCGGCTTGTTGGCAGTGCAGCCCTTCTCAGAACCATATTCTCCCTATTGACACTCCTCTGAAACTTTGCTATTCTTCTCGTTGCGCCCCATAATGGGAGCGCAAGAACAATGACAAGTAAGCAGTTT
>JADMIM010000182.1 GCA_015478585.1 Thermaceae bacterium
CTTAACCTTCCGGCACTGGGCAGGCGTCAGCCCCTATACGTCAGCTTTCGCTTTTGCAGAGACCTGTGATTTTGATAAACAGTCGCCTGGGCCTGCTCACTGCGGCCCCCTTCTGCTTCCCGGGCAAGCCGGTACACAGCCGAGGGCGATCCTTCTCCCGAAGTTACGGATCTAATTTGCCGAGTTCCTTAACGAAGGTTCTCCCGATCCCCTTATGGTTCTCACCATCACCTACCAGTGTCGGTTTGCGGTACGGGCGCATTGGTAACTAGCAGCGAAACTTTTCTAGCCAGCGTGGGCTCAACTCCGTCGCTTTGACAATGTCTCCACTTCTCTCGGCCCCTCTGCTTAACCCGGCTGCGGATTTACCTGCAACCGGACGCCTACAGACCAAGAACGGACCATGTCCAATAGGCCCGCGGAATCTACCCTCCTGGGTCCTTCCTCTGCATCAAACGCTACCATCGCGGTGCTGGAATACTAACCAGCTGTCCATCGCCTACGCCTTTCGGCCTCGGCTTAGGCCCGACTAACCCTACGCGGATTAACCTTCCGTAGGAAACCTCAGGTATACGGGGGGTGCGGTTCTCACGCACCTTACGCTACTCATGCCGGCATTCTCACTTCGCTTCGCTCCAGGGTGCCTCACGGCTTCCCCTTCTCTGCGGAAGCAAACGCTCCCCTACCGCCAGCCGCATAATGCGGCTGACCCACAGCTTCGGTGCCATGCTTAGCCCCGTTGAATTGTCGGCGCAGAACCACTCGACCAGTGAGCTATTACGCACTCTTTAAAGGGTGGCTGCTTCTAAGCCAACCTCCTGGCTGTCTTTGCGATTCAACATCCTTTTACACTGAGCATGGACTTCGGGACCTTAGCTGGTGGTCTGGGCTGTTTCCCTTTCGACAATGAAGCTTAGCCCCCACTGTCTCACTGCCATGTTTTGTCCAACGGCATTCGCGGTTTGATTGGGTTTGGTAAGCGGTAAGCCCCCTAGCCCATTCAGAGCCCTACCTCCGATGGAGATCACATGACGCTGCACCTAAATGCATTTCGGGGAGAACGAGCTATCTCCTGGTTCGCTTGGCATTTCACCGCTACCCACAGGTCATCCAATAACTTTGCAACGTTAGAAGGTTCGCGCCTCCATCCAGTTTTACCTGGACTTCACGCTGCCCATGGGTAGATCACCAGGTTTCGCGTCTACTACATGCGACTCAATCGCCCTGTTCGGACTCGCTTTCGCTACGGCTCCACAAGTCACCTTGCTTAACCTTGCCACATACAGTAACTCACCGGCTCATTCTTCAATAGGCACGCTGTCACCCGCCGTAACGGGCTCCAACTGCACGTAGGCACGCGGTTTCAGGATCTCTTTCACTCCCCTCCCGGGGTACTTTTCACCTTTCCCTCACGGTACTGGTTCACTATCGGTCATCAGACGTATTTAGCCTTGGGAAGTGGTCTCCCCAGATTCCCACGGGGTTTCACGTGTCCCGTGGTACTCAGGTACCCGCCAGGAGCCACAGCGCGTTTTGTTTACGGGGCTCTCACCCTCTTTGGCCGGCCGTTCCAGGGCCGTTCTTCTACGCGTGTGATTGATAACTCCTTGCCTTCAAAGCAGGCAGGCCCTACAACCCCGCCAGGGCGAACCCTGGCGGTTTGGGCTTCTCCCCGTTCGCTCGCCGCTACTAGGGGAATACTCTCTTTTCCTCGGGGTACTTAGATGTTTCAGTTCCCCCGGTGCCCTCTACCGGACCTATGTGTTCAGTCCGGAGTAGCCCGGTTTTGCCGGGCTGGGTTACCCCATTCGGAGATCTCCGCTTAAGCTTGTTTGGCAGCTAGGCGAAGCTTATCGCAGCCTTACCACGTCCTTCATCGGCGTCTGATACCAAGGCATCCACCGCGCGCCCTAAGTAGCTTGACCTACATTAAGACTCGTCATCTTGAATTGCCCTACGTTTCGAGGCATGTCGGTGCCTCGAAACAATGCAGTTTCTTATCGCTCTTCAGTTTTTAAGGTGCGACCCGGCAAGTTTCCCTGCGGGCTTCCCGGCTTCGCCGCCGGCCGCTGGCGGGCATTGCTGCCGGCCGGTGGCCGAGTGCGAAATGGGTGGAGTGCTCTCCATGCGGGCAAAACAAAACCGGCCCGCGACGGCGGCCCGGTTGAAACGGTCGCCTTCGGTGTGGGGCGGTTAGCCTGCGTGACCTGCTATGGCGGGCTCTCCTGGAATCGATGACGGGGCCCCCGTCGCCTGGTTGGTGGAGCCGAGGAGGCTCGAACTCCTGACCCCCTCCTTGCAAAGGAGGT
>JADMIM010000073.1 GCA_015478585.1 Thermaceae bacterium
GGCATGGGGGGTGGGGTGATTCTGGGGGGGCATCCCTACCGTGGGGCCTCGGGCAACGCCGGGGAGTTCGGCCACACCTTCGTACAGCCGGGTGTCAAGCCGCAGCCGGTGGGCAACTACATTACCCTGGAGAGCCTCTACAAGGAGGCCGGGGTGGCCCAGCCGAAAGCTCTGGAAGAGGAATTCCAGCACCGCAACCCCAAAGTATTGGCCTGGCTCGAGCGGGCCGCCGAGCTTCTGGCTCCGGGTCTGGTCTCGGTAGAAAGCCTGCTCGACCCCGAAGCCCTGATTTTTGGCGGGCGCATCCCACAGTCCCTGATTGCCTATCTGCTCGATCGGCTGGCCGAACAGATGCCCCTTTACCGGCTGCCGGGCAAGCCGCTTTACCCCAAGTTGCTCTTGGGGCAGGCCCAGCAAGATACGGCCTGTCTGGGCGCGGCCACCCTGCCCTTTTACGAAGAGATTGCCCCCAGCCACCATCTGCTCTTGAAAAAGACCGGAAGTGGCGCTACCCAGTCGGCTGTCTCAGGAGGTGGATTTTTGGATTGAAGAAGACCGAATAGCAGGGTTCTGCCGAGATGTTTTTAGAGGAGGTAAAATGTACAAACTCAGAAGCCTAGTTTTTGCTGCGGCTCTAATGATGGGCCTAGCCCTGGCCCAGACCCAGGTTACTTTCTGGACCTCGGCCACTAACCCACCCGACGTGAAGGCGCTCAAGGACATCGTGGCGGCTTTCAACGCGGCCAATCCCAAAATCGTGGTCAAGCTGGTGCAAGTCACCGGCTCCGAGACTGATGCTGCCAAGCTGATGACCGCCGTGGCGGGCGGTACTGGCCCCGATGTGTACATGCTCGACCGCTTCACAGTAGCCGAACGCGCCGCCGCCGGACTACTGGAGGACTTGAACCCCTTTGGGGCCAACGCGCTGGCCTCCAACTACCTGCCCTATGCCTGGGCCGAGACCCAGTTCAACGGCCAGACCTATGCCCTGCCCTTCGACACCGATGCTCGAGTGTTGTACTACCGCAAGGACATGCTCAAGGCTGCCGGGGTAGACCCCAACGTGCTCGACCCCAGCAAAGGGGTGCCCAGCATCAAGCTGATTCAGGATATCGCTGCCAAGATCAACAAAACCGACAGCAGCGGAGCTTATACCCAGCTTGGCTTCATCCCCTGGTTCAACCAGGGCTGGCACTACACCTGGGGCTGGGCCTTTGGGGGCAGTTTCTACGATGCCAAAACCTGTAAGGTCACTCCTGACAATCCAGGTGTGGTTGCAGGCTTCCAGTTCCTCTACGACTGGGCCAAAAACCTCGACCCGCAAAAGGTGCAGACCTTCCTCTCGACCTATGCTCCACCCAACTATCCACCTGCCCAAGACCCCTTCGTGACCGGCAAGCTAGCCATGATCGTGACCGGTGACTGGTTCTTGGAAACCATGAAACAGTACGCCCCCAACGTGGATTACGGCATCACCTATATCCCCACCCCAGACGGCAAGAAAACCACCTGGGCCGGGGGGTGGTCTATGGTGGTTCCCAAAGGAGCCAAGCAGCCTGCTGCGGCCTGGGAGTTCCTCAAGTACATTGCCGGGGCTCCGGGGCAGCGCATCTACACCAAGGAATCGGCCCACCTGCCGACCTGGAAAGCCCTGCTCAACGACAATAGCCTCTACGACGCGAGGCACATGTTCTTCAAAAATCTCTTGCCCAGTGCCAACAGCCGCCCACCGCTGCCAGTCGGGGCCTTGTACTGGGACGAGCTGACCAACGCCATGAACAAGGTCACCCTCAACCAGCAGCAGCCGATGGCGGCCCTCGAGGAGGCCTCGAGTCGGGTCAATGCCCAGCTTCAACAGTTCTGTAAGTAAGGCTGATAGCCAATCTCCCTTGGCCTGTACCCGCTGTACCCGCACAGTGACGGGCTCTGCCCGTGCGAGGGTGGGGGGACGCGGTGATTGAAGGTAGAGGTTGCAGAAAAGCACTGACCTCGAGGTCAATAACGCAGCGAGGCTGGGACACCCCCACCCAGCCTCCCCCCAAGAGGGAAGGCAGGGAGTTTGAATGTCTCGACGAGAGCGCTACAACCTGATGATTGGGCTGCTGTTTATAAGCCCCTGGATTATTGGGTTTCTGGCCTTCTTGGTCTACCCGATTGTCAGCTCGGCCTACTTGAGTTTCACCCGCTTTTCCGGTTTTGGCGTGGCCCAGTGGATTGGCTGGGGTAACTACACCCGCATGGCCCAGGACGCGCTGTTCTGGAAATCGCTTTACAACACCGCCTATTACACCTTGCTAGCCGTTCCCATCGGCGTAGTCGTTGCTACCGTGTTGGCGGTGGCGATGAACCAGCGCCTACGCGAGATTCCCATCTACCGTGCGGCCTTGTATCTGCCCTCGGTGCTGCCGATTTACGCCCTTTCTTTTATCTTTATCTGGTTGCTAAATCCCCGCTACGGGCTGCTTAATCTGGTACTGCGCTGGTTCGGTGTGCCCCCCATAGATTGGCTAGGCAATCCCGAATGGGCCAAGTTTTCCATCGTGTTGCTGGCCCAACTGGGAGCGGGGCAATACGCCCTGATTTTCCTGGCGAGTATCCGGGGCATCCCCCAGACCCTCTACGACTCTGCCGAGATTGACGGGGCTACCCAGTGGCACAAGTTCCGCTTTATCACCCTGCCGCTGATAACCCCGGTGATCCTCTACGACGTGATTATCGGCCTGGGGCTAGGTTTACAGGTTTTTGCGCCTTCCTACATCATTACCAGCGGGGGGCCAGTAAACTCCACGCTGTTTTACGTTTACTATCTCTATAACAATGCCTTCCGCTACAGCCAGGTGGGCTATGCCTCAGCGCTTTCGTGGGTGCTGTTCATCCTGAGCGTGGTCTTGGCCTACGGCATCTTCCGCTGGTCGCGGCGCTGGGTTAACTACGAGGTGGGTTCGTGAGCACTCTAGAGAGCAAAGAAACTGACCTCCTCAGCCCCCGCACCCCCGACCCCAGGCGCTCGGCCCGCAATCGCGGTTTGTGGCTTTCTCGGATCATCCTGATTGTGGCAGCTATCCTCTATGTCACCCCGATTTACTGGATGGTCACTACCGCTGTCAAAGGCCCCACCGAACTCGCCGTCTATCCGCCCACTCTGCTTCCCCAGCAGTGGCACTGGGAAAACTTCAGCAAGGCCATCAACTTTATCCCTTTCGGACGTTATCTAGTCAATACCCTGGTCATTACCCTCTTTAGCATGGTAGGTGCGGTAATTTCCAACCTGATCGTAGCCTATGGTTTCTCGCGCATCCAGTGGCGCGGGCGGGATCTGATTTTTGGTCTGGTAGTCGCAACCATTTTCGTACCCTTCCCGGTGACGGTTATCCCGCTTTTTGTGACCTTTGCCAAACTGGGCTGGATCAACACCTTCTTGCCTTTGATAGTCCCAACTTTTTTCGGAAACCCCTTTTATATCTTCTTGTTGCGGCAGTTTCTAATGCAGATTCCCTTTGAAATCTCGGAGTCGGCCAAGGTGGATGGAGCCAGCGAGTGGCAGATTTTGTGGTATCTGATTCTGCCCCTGGCCCGCCCAGCTATCGCGGTGGTGGCTATTTTTGCGGCCATCGCGGCCTGGAACGACTTCTTTGGCCCACTAATCTACCTCCAAGATGAGTCCAAATACACCCTCTCGATTGGCCTACAGATGTTCCGCTCAACCCATCAGGTGGAGTGGAGTCTGCTAATGGCGGCTTCCACCTTGGTGGTGCTACCGGTCATCATCATCTTTTTGCTGTTTCAGCGCTCGTTTATCGAAGGTATCACCCTGGGCAGCATCAAGTAGAGCGGTGGCTTGTGCGAGGTTCGCGCCTATCGCGGTCTCTGTTACTCCTGGTGGCAAAAAGGAGCTGGGTACGGTCTTTCTAACCGAGGGGAGGGTTCTATTCTTTCTGAAAACTGCTCTATCGCAGTTCCCTGCTCAGATGAGCACAGTAAATAGGCCCAGGCTACCCCCAGATTCTTTTCGAAAACCGCTCTAGGTGATCCTCGAGCCCTGCTCTTGGGGGGTACTTTTGGGCCTGGCTGCCACATAGCGCATAGCCGTCCAAACCAGCACCACCGCAAAAACCGTGCGTAGCGCCCATTCCGGTAAGACGTTGGCGATGTTGCCCCCGACGGCGGTGCCCAGCAAAACGCCAGCGATTAGCCCTGGAAGGGCTTGTTGGAACACCTTGCCCAGCCGATAGTGGGTATAGGAGCCTACGGCTGCGGAAGGAATCATGGCCATCAGGCTACTGCCCTGGGCAACGTGCTGCTCTAAGCCCGCCAGTAGCACCATGATGGGTACCATCACGGTTCCCCCGCCCACTCCCAGCATCCCCGAAAAAAAACCTGCCAGCCCACCCGCAAACAGCAGGGGCAAAACATACAGCAAGCCTTCTGGGCGGCTCGAGACGTGGGGAATCAGGGGTTTGAACAACAGCAATACCGAGATCACCAGCAGATACCAGCCAAAAAACCGCTTCAGCTTCCACTCCGGCAAGCTGTGGGAAAACTGTGCTCCCAAGCGCGCGGCAATTATCGCCGTAGAAGCCAGCACCACGCTGGCAACCCAGTCCACCTTGCCGTGCAGACCATAGGTGATGGCCCCGGAAATGGCAGTGAATATGACCATCACCAAACTCGTAGCGGTGGCGACATGCTGTGATATGCCCAAAAAGCTGGTCATCAGTGGTACGGCTACCACCCCACCACCCAACCCGGCCAACCCACCGAAGAGGCCCGCTGCCAACCCAATCCAGAGGCTTTTGAAGTTCACCATCTGGTTATACCACAAGCATCAGATTTTAGATTCAAAACAGTGTATTGGTGGTGAGGGTGCTCGAGGCCAGGACGAGCGGGCCATCGCCAATTTCCAGAAGGCGCTCACCCTCGAGCAGGCCGACGATGCCTATGGCTCGGCCTGGACGCGGACGATGTTGGGGCGCTTGTATGCCCGGCGGGGGCAGCTCGAGCTAGCACAGGGTTTGTTTGAAGAAGCCCTATATATCAGCAAAAACCCGCTCAGCACACTGTATCTGGCCGACCTCGAGACCCGTTTGGGGCAGTATGGTGCGGCGCAGTGGCACTACAACGACCTGATTGCCATGGGTGAGGGCTCGGCCTCGCTTTACGACCATGCCGCCCTGCGCGGTTTAGCTCGAGTCGCCCGGTTGGAGAACCGCCCAGATGCCGAGGGGCTATATGACCGCTCGGAGGTGGTACTGCGGCGCGAGATCGCTACCAGAGCCTTTGGACACCGGCGCGAACTGGCTTCCTTGCTGCTCGAGCGAGGTCGCGTGCAGGACGTACCCGAGGCGCTCGAACAGGCCCGACTCAAGGCCGCCACCCGGCAGGACTGGGAAACCTTGGAAGTGTTGGTCTGGGCGCTCTATCGCTCGGGGCAGTATGCCCAAGCGCAAAAGGCCGCGCAACAGGCCATGCGCTGGGGTATCCGCGACGCGGAGCTGTATTACCGGGCGGCACAGGTCGAAAAAGCCCTCGGCAACGACTCACAGGCCCAATCCCACCTCCAGGCAGCGCAGGGAACCGACCCTCGGCTGGATTCCAAGATGCGCGGGCTGCTGGGGCTGGAATAGGAGGAAAACATGCCAGGATTGGTTCGCGGGTTTGCACTTGTGGCCCTTTTTCTCCTGCCCGCCTATGCCCACTGGGCCGACCTGGCCGCCGCCGAGGTCACGGTGGAGGAAAGCGTCGTCAACGTGGTTTTAACCTACGCCATCGGCCTCACTGCCTTTGCCGACGACAACAAAAACTCCAAACTCTCGGCCAGCGAAATAAAAGCCCACCAGAAGCAGCTCGAGGCGTTTTTTGCCGACAAGATTCGTTTGAACGCTGCCGTGAGAAGTCTCGAGGTCGCCCCGGCTGAATCCGAGGTATCCCTGCCCAGCCTCGGCCCTAGTGCCAGAGTCCACAGCACGGTTTTGCTGACCTACCGCTGGGAGAAACCCATTACCAGACTGAAAATCAACTACAGTTTATTCTTGCCCGGCGTTTCTACAGCCAGTTGTGTGGCTACGATTCTAGTGGGCGGCAAAGTCCAGGAGGTGGTGTTCACCCCAACCCAGCAGGAGTTCGTGCTGGGGCAAGAGCAAGCCCCGGTAGACTTTTTGAGCTTCCTCGAGCTGGGCATCAACCACATCTTGAGCGGTTTCGACCATCTGCTATTTCTGATTTCCCTGCTGATGTGGGGTGGGGGATTGTGCTACTTGCTCAAGGTGATTACGGCTTTCACCCTGGCCCATTCCATCACCCTCTCGCTCACCGCGCTGGGCCTGTTGAGCCTGCCGGGGCGCTTCATCGAGAGCGGTATCGCCCTTTCCATCGCCTACGTAGCCGCCGAAAACCTCTTTCGCAAGGACACCGGCAAACTCCTGCGCAGCCGCTGGGCCGTGACCTTTTTCTTTGGCCTGATACACGGCATGGGCTTCGCCGACATCCTGCGGGAGATGGGCCTGCCCAAGGACAACCTGCTGGGCTCGCTGGTGGGGTTCAACCTGGGGGTGGAGGTGGGCCAACTCGCGGTAGTGATACCGGTATTTTTGCTCCTGCTGCTGCTCAAACGCTTGCCCTGGGAGGGCTGGGTGCGGCGTACGGTTTCGGTAGGGGCGGTTACGGTGGGTCTGATTTGGTTCGTCCAACGGGCTTTTCTAGCGGCTTGAAGGGCCTGGCGAGGCATCAAATTTTATCTCGAGGCCACCGGCTGTCCCACTTTCCAATAGGCTTCCATCACCTGTTTGACCGCAGGCAGCGCCACATCGAAGCCACCACCGCCGTTCTCGAAGAAGGCCACCACCACCAGGGGTGGGCGGGGGTCGTTGGGGTCGGTGGGGCCGTAGCCCATATACCAGGCGTGTTCGTTGCCCAGGATTTTACCGGGGGTTTCGGCGGTTCCGGTCTTGCCCCCGGTGGCTACAGCGAAGTCGCCCAGCACCGAATGGGCTGTACCCCAGGTGACAGTCAGGCGCATTCCGTCCTGCAAGGCTTGCCAGTATTGACCAGGCACCTGGGTAAACTTGGGCTGAGTGACCTGGTTGCCAACTTCTCGCACCAGATGAAGTTGGGGTTGGCGGCCATTTTCGATGATGGTGCTAAGCATCCGGGCAAGCTGTACCGGGGTCACTTGGTTGGAGTCTTGCCCGATGACCAGCGATAGGGTCTGACCGGGATACCAGGTGGGTTGGCGCTTGAAGGTGCGCCGTTGCCACTCGAGGGTCGGCACTACCCCGCTGGCCTCGCTGATTTCCAGGCCGGTGGGACGGCCAATGCCCAGCGCGTTGGCCCGCAGGGCCAGTTTGTCCACCATCCCGATAGGGTCGAGCATGGCGGCCTGATAAAACCAGGTGTCACAGCTCTGGGCGATAGCTTCCTTGACGGTGAAGGGCCCCCAATTTTTGGGCGACCAGTTTTTACGGATGCCCCCATACACGATATAGGGCGTGCAGTTGAAGGTGGTGCTGGGACTGACGTAGCCGTCCTCGAGCAACATGCTGCTGCTGACGAGTTTGTAGGGGGAACCCGGCGCATAAGGCAGCACTGCCCGGTTGAGGGTAGGCGCGTATTTATCGGTAAACAGGGTCTTGATTTGGTCGTTGGGGCGGGGCCGCCGTCCGAACAGGTTGGGGTCGAAGGCGGGGGTTGTCACCATGGCCAGCACCTCGCCACTACGGGGGTCTACGGCTACGATAGCTCCCCTGGCCTGGGTCACCAGAGGCAGACCGTCTTGGGCCTTAACCTTGTTGATATTGACAACGGCCTCTTGAGCAGCTTTTTGGGCCGCGTTTTGCAGATTGAGGTCTATGGTCAGGCGTACGTCCTGCCCGGCTACTGGAGGCTTGATTTCTTCCACCCGCACCCGCTGGCCCCGGACATTAACCTCGCTGAGTTGAATGCCTTTGCTGCCGCGCAGGTCGCTTTCCATGGCGGCCTCGAGGCCTGCTACCCCCACTAACTCGGCAGGATCGTAGCCATTTTGCACCTGCTCGGGGCTGGGCAGGGCGGTATAGCCGATCACCGGCCCGGCGATAGGGTTGGGATAAACCCGTTCCATACGCTCTTGCAGCATCAAGTTGGGCTCTCCGGCGGTAAGTTCGGCCAGGGTTGGAATCAGGGCATCGGGCACATTGACCATCAAGTCTACCGGGGTGCTCTTCACTTTGGGGAGTTCCTTCAACCCGGTGAGCGCCAAAATTCGGTCTTTGAACAAGACCGGGCCCCCTTTGTATTTGAGGTCTACGGCCAGGCGGTTGGTGGCAATCACCTTGCCATTGCGGTCTAAGATGCGCCCTCTGGGAGCCAGGGTGGCCTCGGTGCGCAGGTAGTTGCCCTGGCTACGGGTAGCATATTGCTGGTACTGCACCACCTGAAGCTGCCACAAGCGTCCCACAAACAGCAGGAGTACACAGTACACCAGCCCCAGCAGAATCCAGATGCGGCTATTCACGGCGGCGAACCACTCCAAAGACCCGTTGATAGCTTCCGATAACCCAGGGGGCTATCAGCAGGGTCAGCACCATCTCCACTACCATAACCGGCCACAAGGTGAGAGGGTTGAATCCTCCCATCTTGAGCCAAACCGCAATTAGCAGATAGCCCAGCCACTTGGCCAAAAAGCTGCCCACCAGCACCACGATTTTTCCGGCCAACTCGTCCCAGTGCACTAGCCTAGTCAGGCGGTAGTAGGCATAAGCGGCAAACAGCAGCCCCACCGCGTGCAGCCCCGGATAGCCTGCGGAGAGCAGGTCTTGCACCAAACCGATGCCAAAGGCCAAGGGCAGTCCGGCATAAGGCGAAACCGAGCCTATGGCAATCAGGGTCGCCAGATAAATCAGGTCGGGAGGGGAGAGCACCTCTCCCAGCAGTCCGGACAAAAACGATTGAGCTATAAACGCCAGGATAACCAGCAGCAGAATTCGCATAATCTAAAGAGGCTTGAGCACCTGGACTTCCTCGAGAAGGGAAAACTCCACGGCTGGTTGCACCATCACGACTTGCTTGAGTGCTCCAGCGGCCATCGGCATGACCTCGGTCACGGTGCCCACGGTCAGGCCCGCCGGATATAGCCCTTGCAGTGCCCCCGAAACCACCTTGTCGCCCACTTTTACCTTGGCCTCGGGGGAAAGTTCTACCCGTAACATGCGCGGCGGAGCCCCATAGGCGATGCCCCGTCCGGGGGTATCGGCCAGCCGTATGCCCACCCTGGACTCGGGGTCGAGTAGGGTACGCACCACCGCCCTGCTGGGAGTGACCTCGGTAATTACGCCCACCAGCCCCCCAGGAGTCGTGACCGGCATGCCTATGCGTAGCCCTTGTTTGCTCCCGGCCCCCAGATATAAGCGGTGGTAGAAGCCCGAGGGGTCATCGTCCAGCACGGCAGCCACATAGGCCACCCCGACCCCTTGGGCGGCCTGCACCCGCAGGGTGGCTTGCAGACGGCGATTCTCCAATACCAGGCGCTGGTTCTCCTGCTGGAGAACTTGCAACTGGGTGAGCATCTGGCGCTGAGCCTCGCGTAAATTGCGCCGGTCAAAGAGGGCCGCCACAGCAGCTCGAGTGTTTTGTCCGAAGCGGTAGGAAAAGCTAAACAAAGGGGCCACAGAAGCCGCAAACTCCCCCGGAAGGGTGGGCGCGTTCTGGCGGGTCACGGTGGAGAGCAGTACCCCTAGCACTAGAAGCCCCACCAGCAAAGCCCGCCGCAACAGGGTCTCGCTCACTGGCCCTCCCCAAAATATCCCAACTCCTTCAGCCGTTCCCAAACCCGGCTCACCGGCAAGCCCATCACGGTGTAGAAATCTCCCACGATTTCTTCCAGAAGTATCATCCCCAGGCCCTGTGCCCCGTAGCCTCCGGCTTTGTCCAGACCCTCGCCACTGCCGGCGTACCAGCTTAGTTCCCACTCGGATAGCCTGCGAAAGCGCACCTGGGCTTCGGCCACAGTGCTGTGCAACTCTCCGCTGGGTATGAGGATTGAGACCCCGGTAAAAACCGTGTGGGTGCGCCCGGATAGGCGCTCGAGAAACACTTTGTTCTCAGCCACACTACTCGGCTTGCCCAGCACCACCTCTTCCAGCGCCACTACGGTGTCGGCAGCCAGCACCCAGGCCCCGCTCTGCCATACCGCCTTGGCCTTTTCTTGCGATAGTGTCCGGGCCATTTGGGCAGGGGGGAGGTGTCCTAGAGCTTCTTCGGCGATGTTGGCGGGTTGGATGGTGAAGGGCAGTCCCAGCCGCTGGAGTAGCTCCGCCCGCCGAGGGCTTTGCGAGGCCAAGACCAGGGTCGGAAGGTTGTCCAAGAGCCCTCGAGGCGGCGGGTTCACCGGGCCTCCAAAGCGTTTTTATAGGGATAAACACTCATTTTACTCCCAAAAATTACTAGCTGCGGCGTGAGCGTAGATGAATCCACCTCACTACCCAGGCCAGCGCACTACTTTATCGCGGTTTTGGGCAGATTACGACAGTAAAGCTGACCCTATATGGAATTGCGTCCCCGAGGCCATTCTTTAATAGGGCAATTATACTGTCCTGGTTTAGCTTTAAGGCCCTCGATATTTTGCCTTTGCGTTCATTGGGCCACTTCCTCTCTCTTGGGAGAGGGAACCTATTTTCTGGGGAGAAAAGCTGTTGGGGGCTATTTAGTTTTCGGCTTTTGGCGTTCGACCTTGGGCCTTAGTCGTTCGGCCTCTAGCCCTCAGTACCCACTGGTTTGCTCCCCCTGCACCAGCGCCACCCCGCTCGAGGTGCCCAGACGGGTAGCGCCCGCCTCGATGAAAGCCAGGGCGGTAGCCTGGTCGCGTACCCCGCCAGCAGCCTTGACCCCCACCCGGCCCCCGGCTACCTTGCTGAGCAGCTTTACGTCTTCCAGGCTGGCTCCCCTGGGGCCAAAGCCGGTTGAAGTCTTGAGGAAATCTGTGCCTCCGGCGATAGCTGCTTCGGCAGCAGAGCGAATCTCGGCGGGCTCGAGCCAACCGGTTTCCAGGATGGTCTTGAGAATGCGCCCCGGCACTGCTTGGCGGACTGCTCGCACGTCGGCCTCGAGCTGTTTCCATTGGTGGGCCTTAGCCAGGCCGAGGTGGATTACCATGTCCAGCTCGTCGGCTCCCAGAGCCGCGACCTGAGCTGCCTCGAGGGCCTTGGTAGCACTCAAGCCGACCCCTTGGGGAAAGCCCACCACTGAAACCACCTTGACGGCATGGCCTTGAAGCTCGAGGCGGGCTTGCTGCACGAAGGAGGGCTGCACGCAGACCCCGAAAAAACCATGTTCCCTGGCCTCGGCACACAACTTGCTGATTTCCTCTGGGGTGGCGGTGGGTTTGAGCAGGGTCTGGTCTATATAGGGGGCTAAATTCACGTCCTCTATCTTATCGCGGTTTTCTGTAAATCCGACTGGAAGACTGTGCCCCTCTTATCGGGGTTTCCCACTGCCCAGGCCATTCTTCAGGTTCAAATGTTTATGAAAACCGCTCTGGAGGTAAGTTCAGAATGACCGGGGGTTGGGCAGCCTTGGGGTGGTATCGGCGTTTTGCGCCTTGGCAAACCTCGAGGCCGGGTGCTATACTCTCAAGGCTGCCGAGTTTGTAAGCCCTCGCTAGCGCGAGGCACTCAGGCCGCAGGAGTGAAAATGGCAAAGATGAAAACCCACAAGGGTGCCAAGGGCCGGGTCAAAATCACCGCCACTGGCAAGGTAATCGCCAAGAAGCCAGGCAAACGACACCTCAACTGGCACAAGTCGGGCAGCGCACGCCGCAGCAAAGGCCGCAGCTTCACCTTTTCCAAGGGTGAGGAGCGCCGTGTCCACGAGCTGATGCCCTACGACGTATAGGCCCTACGAAGAATGGTCTCAAGAAAAAGCAGTCGAGACTTTCCGCGCTTCGTAGAGAACCCTAGGAAACGTCAAGACATATCCAGGAGGTAATGAATGCCACGCGCCAAAACCGGTGTAGTTCGCCGCCGCAAACACAAGAGGATTTTGAAACGGGCCAAGGGCTTTTATGCCTTGCGCTCGAAGAGTGTCCGCAAAGCCCGTGAGACCCTGCTTAACGGGGCCATGCGCTCCTTCAATGACCGCCGTAAACGCAAGGGCGATATGCGCCGGATGTGGATCGTGCGTATCAACGCTGCCGCTCGCCAGCACGGTCTGAGCTACAGCGTGTTCATGCACGGTTTGAAAAAGGCCGGTATCGAACTCGACCGCAAGATTCTGGCCGACATTGCCGTGCGCCAGCCCGAAGCCTTCGCCGAGTTAGTGGGCAAGGCCAAAGCTTAAACTGCCCCTCACCCTAGCCCCTCTCCTTTCGGGAGAGGGGTTTTATTTTGGGCCTTCGAACCCTACCACCCCGAAGGCTTCCTGGATGGGAAGCGGCACAGGTTTGGGCCGCCCCCTGGCCGCGTCAATCCAAATCCAATCGGTGTCGCATTCGACCAATAGGGTGTTATCCGAGACCCGGCGCACCTCGTTGTGGCGGCTGGCCCGAAAGCCCTTGAAGGCGGTGATTTGCGTGGAGACCTCGAGTTCATCGCCCAGCACCGCCGAGCGATGGTATTTGATGAGATGCTGATGCACTACCGGAATCACCCCGATGGCCTTCAGCACCGGGAAGGTCATTCCCACTCTGGCGGCGTGAGCCACCACTACCTTCTCGATGTAGCGCAGATAAACGGTGTTGTTAACGTGCTCGAGCTCGTCTATGTCTTCGGGTTGAACCACGATGCGGTGCGCGTGGTGGGTGCGGTCATCCATCGAGTCCAGTGTATAGCTGGAGCTATGGGACAAAAGCGACCCCCCGACGTTGGGGAGTGCCCCTTAATTTCGTACATAGTGCCCCCTGCGCGCCCAGCGGCATAGCCGCCCGGCTGGTGCGGGTACGGGCCGCAGGGAGCACTAAAGACAAGAAGGTATCTGTAAAATCGCTGACGATCGCGCAAATCGTGGGGGGTCGTTTTTGGCCTACTGCCTATTGTCCCTGCCCCAGCGAATACCCCGGTTTCCCGTCGAAGTTGTATAAATGCTCAGTCTTGATAAAGTCCATCCCGGCTTGGGCCACCTTGCCGAGTAGAGCCACGATGGCGTGGTGGTCGGGGGTTTGGCCCTCTACCGCCATGAAGCGCCCGCGCCAGTGGTCGGTGCGAAAGGTTTCGGGAAAGCCGCCGGGCCAGACCTTCACTCCCCGGTTAGTGATGAGCTTGAGCTCGAGCCTATCCGTCCCCAGCGGTTTTAGAAGGGCTGCAAGCTCTTCGGGCTTAGTCCCGCGCCAGTTGAAGAACACGTCTATACCTACCAGTTCTTTCTTGGCCGGGTTCTGGTTGCGCACCATCAGGGGAACCATTGGCTCCTGGCTAGGCTGACCGAACTTCGCCGGACGCAGCCGCTGTGGCTCCTGGCCCAGCCGCGCAATTACTGCATCGGCGAACTCCGCCGTGCCGACTTTGCGCTCGCTGACCCGCTCGTCGTAGATGTCACCGGTGTGGATGCCGTCCTCGAGGGTGCGTAGCCAGGCATTCTTGATTTTCGCTGCGACCTCGGGCTGGCCGATGTGGACGAGCATTAGAATCGCGCCCTGCAAGAGCCCCGAAGGATTCGCCAGGCCCTTGCCTGCGATGTCTGGAGCGCTGCCGTGAACCGCCTCGAACATGGCAACCTCGTCGCCTACGTTGGCGCTGCCTGCCAAACCCACCGAACCCGCGACCTCGGCGGCAATATCCGAAAGAATATCGCCGTAAAGGTTGGGGGCCAGAATCACGTCGAAGCGCTCGGGCATCTCGGCTAGTCGGGCCGCACCGATATCCACGATCATGTGCTCCTTGACCAGTTCGGGGTATTCCTCACCGATCTCGTTAAACATCCGGTGGAACAGCCCGTCAGTGAGCTTCATGATGTTGTCTTTGGTGATGCACGTGACCTTCCTGCGCCCGTTGCGCCGAGCGAACTCCAAAGCGTAGCGCACGATCCGCTCGGTGCCCGGCTTGGAGATGAGCTTCAGGCACTGCACCACCTCCTCGGTCTGCTGGTGCTCGATCCCAGCGTAGAGGTCTTCCTCGTTCTCACGCACGATGGTCAGATCAATGCTTTTGTGCTTGGTGGTTACGAAAGGCTCGTAAGACTGCACCGGACGTACGTTGGCGTACAGACCAAGGGTTTTGCGCACGGTTACATTGAGGCTTTTGTACCCGCCGCCCTGCGGGGTGGTGATGGGGCTTTTCAGGAATACTTTAGTGCGGCGCAAGCTGTCCCAGGCAGTGTCTTCGATGCCGCTGGAATGCCCGCGCAGGTAAACGCTCTCACCGATTTCGATGACCTCAGGGGCGATTTGTGCCCCGCCCGCCTGCAAAATCCGCAATACCGCTGCCATAATTTCTGGGCCGATGCCGTCGCCGTAAGCCACCGTGATAGGGGTTTTGCTCATCCATTTCCCTCCGCAGTACAGATTAGGAAAAGGTTACAGGGGAAAAATTATCCCTGAACACCGCGAGTTTTTGCTATACTCTCCTACAATTTAGGGGACAGCAGCTTAAAAAGGTGGACAGCTCGAGGCTGTCCTTTATTGTTAGAGCTATGCAGCCCTTGGTCGGCATTATCATGGGTTCAAGGTCGGATTGGGAAACCATGGCTCACAGCGCACAAACCCTGACCGCGCTGGGTATCCCCCACGAAGTTCGGGTGGTCTCGGCCCACCGCACCCCGGATTTGCTCTTCGAGTACGCAGGAAATGCGGAAGCCAGGGGCCTCGAGGTGATTATTGCCGGAGCAGGCGGGGCGGCCCACCTGCCCGGAATGTGCGCGGCCAAAACCGCCCTGCCAGTGTTGGGCGTTCCCGTCGAGTCCAAAACTTTGAAAGGTATGGATTCATTGCTCTCGATGGTGCAAATGCCCGCTGGAATCCCGGTGGGGACGCTCGCCATCGGGCGGGCTGGGGCGGTTAATGCAGCGCTGCTGGCGGCCAGCATCCTCGCGGGCAAATATCCGCAGCTCAAGATCGCGCTGCACCAATACCGTGCTCAACAAACCCAGTCCGTGCTGGACAATCCCGATCCCAGTGAACCCCCGCCCAACCCTCCTCCGCCAGCAGAGGAGGGTGCGTGAAGGTCGGGATTTTGGGCGCGGGACAACTGGGGCGGATGCTGGCCTTGGCTGGGTATCCGCTGGGACTCGAGTTCGGGTTTTTCGATACCGTGAGCGATGCGCCCGCAGGCCAGTTGGCCGAGCTTGGGGTTGGGGCTTATGACGATGAGCAGGCTCTGGCACGGTTTGCCGAGAGTTTGGATGTCGTGACCTACGAGTTCGAGAATGTACCCGTCAGGGCGGCAAAATATCTAGCCGGGCACGTCCCGGTTTATCCGCCACCCGTCGCGCTCGAGGCCGCTCAAGACCGCGTAGCCGAAAAGACTTTCTTTCAAGGTTTGGGTGTTCCCACCCCGATTTTCCATCCAGTTTTGACCAAGAACGACCTGCTAGACGGCTTAGAGCGCACCGACCTGCCTGCCGTGCTCAAGACCCGCACCCTGGGATACGATGGCAAAGGGCAATTCGTATTGCGCGAAAAGGCCGATGTGGACAGGGCTTGGGAGGCTTTGGGTGGACAGCCTTTGATTTTGGAAGCCTTCGTCCCCTTTGACCTCGAGGTCTCCCTGCTTGCGGTGCGGGGCCGTGCCGGGGGGATAGGCTTTTACCCACTGGTGGAAAACCACCACCGGGGCGGGATTCTCCGCATGAGCCTGGCCCCGGCTCCGGGCCTATCTCCTGAACTACAAACCCAGGCCCAGAGCTATGCCAGCCGGGTGCTCGAGCGCCTGGAGTATGTTGGGGTGCTGGCTATCGAGTTTTTCCAGCTTGGCGGTCAGCTCTACGCCAACGAGATGGCTCCTAGAGTCCACAACTCCGGTCACTGGAGCATAGAAGGGGCCGAGACTAGCCAGTTCGAAAACCACCTGCGAGCGGTGCTGGGCCTACCCCTCGGCTCTACCGCGTCCAGGGGCCACTCGGCGATGCTCAACCTGATTGGCCTAAAGCCCGACTTCGCGCGGGTTTTGGCTGTGCCCGGCGCTCACCTGCACTGGTACGGTAAAGAGGTGCGCCCTGGGCGCAAGGTCGGACACGTCACCGTGCGGGCGGACTCGGCGGGGGAACTCGAGGCCGCGACCCAGGCTATATCTGCACTGCTATAAAGACTGCTGCGGCAGCATATTATCGCGGTTCTCTGCTCGGGCCATCCCCAGGTTCTTTGCGACATGAACCAGCAGCCACGACCTACCCCACAACCTTGGGGCTCAACTGCCCTCTTTCCTGAAATCACTCCAGCCTCTACACTAAAACGGTGATTGTACTTGAGCAAAACGGCATTCGCTTTAACTACCGGGTGGCTGGGGTAGCTATCAAAAACGCCCAGGTTTTGCTTTGCTGCACATCCGATGGCGACTTCTGGTATCTGCCGGGAGGCCGGGTCGAACTCGGCGAAGAGTCACGGGCGGCCCTGCGGCGCGAGATGCAGGAGGAATTGGGCCTCGAGGTGGAGGTAAGCCGGATGGTCTGGGTATCAGAGAATTTCTTCGAGCAGGGTGGCAAAACTGTTCACGAGTTGGGGCTATATTACCTGATGGAGGTGCCGCTGGAGCCCAGCTCCCAGCCTTTTGTGCTTAGCAACCTAACCTTCGCTTGGTTCCCCCTGAGCCAGTTGCACGGCCTCAACCTCCAGCCGGAGTTCCTCAAGACCACCCTCAAGGCCCTCCCGGTGCGGGCCAAGCATATCGTCCGCAACGCATTCAGCGCCGAGCCACCGACAGCAGAACCCGCTTGAAACCATAAAACACCGGCTTTTGTGGGAAGATTTCATTTAGCCTGCGGCGGTACTGCTCGAGAAAAAGCGCCTGTAGTTCTGCTGGGAGATGCTCTTGATAATAGGTCAGGAGCGTGCCTTTGACCCACTCGAGGATCGCGTCGGCATCGGCCAAAACGTGGGGATATATCTTCAGCATGGCGGTGATCTCGCTCCCGCCCAGATCGAAGAACATCTGGGCATAGGTTTCTGGCAGCAGCACTGGGCTTTCCCGCCCACCCTGGGGGAAAAACTCTCGGAAGGGCTGGGCTTGGGCCAGCTCGAGGGCCAGCAGGTGCGAAGGGTGGTCGTGGTTGGCGGGCATCTGCACGGCAAGCTGCCCCCCCAGACGCAGGTGCGACCACAAGTAGGGGAATAGCCGGGTGTGGTTATCCAGCCACTGCAAGGCCGCGTTGGAGAAAATCAGGTCGTACTGGCCTTCGAGCTGAGAAATGTTGCCTTCCTCGAAGCGCAAGCCGGGTCGGACGTACCGGGAGGATGAGGCCAGCATGGCGCTCGAGCGATCTAATCCCAATACCTGCGAGCCCGGCAGTATATCTGCCAGATGACGGGTGAGTTCACCCGTGCCACAGCCCAAATCCACCACTTCTAAATCCGGGCGCACTTTGACCAAACCCAACAGGTCGAAAAATGCCGCCGCGCGTTCGGACTGAAATTTGTTGTATTGGTCAGGGTTCCAGGGCATTTACAGTTCTCCCCGGTAGCGCCCCAGCAAATCCCCCAGCGCCTCGCGCAGCAGCGCTGCCTCGGTGCGCCCCAGCCGCTCGGAAAGGGCGGAAAGCCGGGCCAGTTGGGCCTTGGGGTAGTAGTTGGACTTGAGGGTCATGCGATCCTCGACATAAATCGTCACCCGTCCGCGCCCCTCGCGCTTGGCCCGCAGTAGGGCTTCGTCAGCGGCTCCTATTAGTTCTTTGGGGTCGGAAACGTGTTGGGGAAAGCTGGCGATGCCCATCGAAACCTGGATTGGCAGCGAAACTCCTTCGCTCAGGGCGTGCTTTTTGCTGCTGAGGTAGTGGCGAATTTCCTCGAGCTGAATCAGGGCTTCCTCTGGTGTGGCTGCGGGGAACCCGGCAGCAAACTCGTCCCCGCCGATACGGGCCAGAAAGGTTCCTTCGGGGAGGCTGCCCTCCAAAGCCTTCATTACCAAGGCGATTACCTTGTCGCCGGTCTCGTGCCCATAGTTGGTGTTGATGGGGTCAAACTGGTCTATGTCGCACAAAGCCAGGGTTAGAGAGACTTTCTTGTTCCAATTGCTGAGTTGCTCGAGGAAACTGCCCCGGTCTATGGTGGTTGCTTTGGTCATAGCATCTATCACCTCCTATGTTTGATGTATATATATTGCAAGCAATATATATATGTTGTCAATAGTACAACTATATAGGCGTTATCGGTCTGTTAGACTTCTTGCCAATGGGCTTCCCCACACTCAACGTTCCACAAGTTCTTTCGCGCAGTTTCCAGCTTTTGTTACAGCATCCCATCGGGGTCTTGTGGGTGTTGCTACAAGCTTTGCTGGTGAGTTTTTTTACCCTGGGTATCTATACCGGCCCCATGCAGGTTGGACTCTATAGCGTGTTGCTGCGCTACGTGCGTAGCAATGAGTGGGCTCCGCAGGAGTTGTGGGGCAAGATGACCTCGCATAACCTCCCGGCAGGCATCGTGTTCGTGGCGATGCAGGTAGCGGTGCTCTTGGTTGGCCTGCCCATCACCAATGCCTCGGGGTTGGTGGGAGCAGCCTTTACTTTTATCGCGGCTACGGCCATCACCTTGTTGTGGTTTTACACCTTCCAGATTCTCTCCGACCACGACAAACCCTGGACGCTGGCTATCCGCGAGGGCTGGCACTTGATGGGGCGGGGTAACTGGGGGGCCCATATCCTGCTGATTGTGCTGCTCAATTTGCTCAATCTGATTCCCACCGACAGTATGGGAACCGTTTTGCAAGTGGTGATTTTGCTTATTCTGACCGGCTTCTCTACCTTAGCCCAGACCGTGGCTTACAGCAGGCTCGAGCCCGAACATCGCCAACAGGGTGCA
>JADMIM010000074.1 GCA_015478585.1 Thermaceae bacterium
CTATCGTCCCTACGTTTACGTGGGGTTTGGTTCGCTCGAATACACCTCTCGCCATGGTTTGCCTCCTAACCGGCTTCCGCTTTCTTCAGATTTGTACCGCCCGCAGCGGTGGACGGGCGGTACAGGTTGGAGCTCGAGACCGGGATTGAACCGGTGACCTCACCCTTACCAAGGGTGTGCTCTACCAGCTGAGCTACTCGAGCGTGCATGGATGCTTAGCTCGTGCCACCACGCGGCAGCACTTGGCGCAAAGCTGGAGCGGGAAACGAGACTCGAACTCGCGACCCTCTGCTTGGGAAGCAGATGCTCTACCAACTGAGCTATTCCCGCATATCTGGTACAGATTTTTTCCGAGTGCTAAAGCCATGTAAGGCTCTCGAGCCCGGCCCGTCCGAACTAAGAGTGTGACACTAAATCTGTGCAGAGTCAAGGTCTTCTACCGCTTTACCACGTTTTTAGTTACCCCAACCTCCCGGACTCGAGGGGCTAAAAGACCTCCAGCCAGCCCGTTATCCGCCCTTATCCTAATCCAGGACGTGGTTTATTCATCTTCAGGAAGGCTGTCCCCAACGCAAGGTGTATTCCTGCCTACTTCCCTTGGCGCTTTCGTGTCAGGATAAAGCCCGTGCTGCTGGTTTTCGCTTTCTTCGCCTACATCTTGGGTTCCCTGCCTCTGGGCTATTGGGCCATCCGCCGCCTGAGCGAGCAAGACCCGCGCCTGGCCTCGGCCTACAACCTGGGCCTCGAGAACACCCTGCGCATCCTCGGCCCTGGCCCGGCAGCCCTGGCGCTAGGGCTAGACTTTTTCAAAGGGTACATCGGGGTGGCTTTTGCCCAGCCCTTTGGCCTGTCCTGGGGGCTGATATTTGCACTTTTGGCCTACCTGGGCCACCTCTACCCCCCAAAGGTTTTCACCGGCTCGCTGCTGCGGGGGCGCGGTGCGGGCGTGCTGGTGGGGATTGTTTTTGGACTGTATTTCGTGGGCCTTCCCTACGGGGTCGCCCTGGCGGTTCTGGCCCTGGCGACCCCGGTTTTCATCGTGACCCGCCTGGGCGCACTGGGGGCAATGGCAATTCCGCTGTTCCTGGCCCTCACCGTGACCTTGGTAGAGGTTTCGGGCTGGGGCAAACTGGCAGCCTGGGCGCTCTTGGGTGCGGCCCTGTGGCGCTACAAGGAAAACATCGGGCGCATCTTGGAAGGCACCGAGCCCCGCCTAGGCCAACCTTTGCCCCTCCCATCGGAAAATCAGGTGGTCTGCGCCTTCATGATTCATGCCCTGACCCTCGAGGATTTCTGGCAAAGCCCTCGCTTCCGCTGGGCCAAACCGCTGGCCGACCGAGGTTGGCTCACCCAAGAGCTGATCGAAAACATCGCCGAAGCCTTTCGCCCCATGAAGGTGGGCGAGCTGCGGGGAGTGAAAACCAGCGACGGACGCGAGATTCGCTGCCATCTGATTTCCGCTCCCATGCTGCCCCAGCAGATTACGGGCAAGCCCGAACTGGCCACCCGCAGAGCCATCCAAGGAGCCCGCCTAGCCAGAGAGTTGGGCTGCACGGTGCTGGGTCTGGGGGCTTTCTGGAGCGTGGTGGGCGAGAAAGGTCTACGGGTGCAACAGGCTGTCCCGGAAATCGAGATTACCAACGGCGGAGCCTACACCTCAGGAACCGTCAAGGCCGCAATTCCCGGCATCCTGATGCACTTCGAGCGCGAGGGAAAGCAGCTCGAGCAGGCTACCGCCGCCATCGTCGGCGCAAACGGCGTGGTGGCCTTCGGCATTGCCCGGCAGATCGCACCGTTGGTGAAAAAGCTGATTCTGGTGGGACGAAACCTGGAAAGGCTCGAGAAAAGCGCTGCAACGCTCAAGCAGAACCTCGAGCGCAAGGGCGGGCACGTCCCCGAGACGGTTTTGACCACCGACATTTCCGCCATTCAGGAGGCCGATCTGGTCTTCACCGCCACCTCCGACCCCAAAGCGGTCATCTTCGCCCAGCACGTCAAGCCCGGAGCCTGGATTTACGACGAAGGGGTGCCACCCGACGTGGACGACTCGGTGAAGAGCGTGCCCGGCGTGCGGGTGATTCCCGGTGGGGTGGTGCGGCCTCCGGGCAACATGACCGGCAACCTCAACCTGCACTTCGGCGAGGGCGCGGTTCCGGCCTGCCTGGCCGAGACCATGATTCTGGCGGCGGAGAAAGCGTATGATCGCAAGAGCCTCGGCGGTGAGACCAAGAGTGAGAACATTCAGTTTTTCGTCGAGCGGGCCGAGGCGTTGGGATTTAGGGTGGTAGATTAGCTAGGCTCGAGCCAGCTTAATTATGTCCAGCAGCTCGCCAAAGTACGTGACCATCAAATCTGGTGTGATGCCCGCAAACGAACCGCGAAAAAGGCACGTTTGCAAGCCTGCTCCTTGCCCTGCGAAAACGTCCAAGTCTCTGTCTCCAACGACTAAAGTCTGCTCTATCGGCAAGCTGTGACGTTTTATAACCACAACTATCGTACCTTGCTGACCCGCCCCAAGCCCCACCTTGTACACTAGCCCTGATGCCCCTCCTACTTCTTAGTCCGACCCCGTTTGAAGCCGCTTTCCTCAAAGGCCGAAAGTTCAGTTTCCGAGGGCGTTCCGGGCTGCGCGGAGACGGGTGGGTTTGGCTCGAGTGTGGCATAGGTAAGGTCAACACCGCGCTCACGCTGGCAGCGTATGCCCAGCGCCACAAGCTCGAACGTGCCCTGCTGTTCGGCATCGCCGGTTCATATGCTGACTCGGGCTTGGGGGTCGGGGACGCGGCGCTGGCCGAGCGCGAGGTTCAAGCCGACCTGGGGGTGCGGGACGGCGGGATGAAAGGGATGGGCTTTCCCACCCTGACCCTTGGCGAAACCCGCTACCATAACCGCTTCCCGCTGGACAAAGCTTTTACGGCTGAGCTGAAAAAGCGGCTGGATTTGCCTGTCGCCCACTTCCTGACTCGAGACCTGGTGAGCGAGAATCCGTCCGAGGCCAAGGAACTCTCGAGGCGCTGGGAAGCCAGCATAGAAAACATGGAGGGCGCGGCCTTCGCGCAAACCTGCTTGTGGCTGGGGATTGCCGGGGCCGAACTGCGCTCGGTGTCGAACCTGGCGGGGGTGCGAGACAAAACCCAGTGGCGCACCAAGCTGGCGGTGGAGGCGCTCGAGGCGCTGTTGCCCAAGCTGCTCTCCCCCTGAGCTGATGCACAAAAACTTGGCCCTCGGAAGCTCCCGGGGCCAAGCCAACTTCCTACTAACCGGGGTCGTTTCCGGGTTTGGGTCTGCTCGAGGTATCCCCGCCTGCTGTGGCTCCGATCGAAGTAGGGGCAAGGTTTGGAGAGGAGGAGTTATCACTATTGTCCTGATCTTCTTCATCCTGGGTTTGGTCTGAATCATCTGGATTCATAAAACCTCCTCAATTTGCTCTAACCAAAACCCGCACGGCATTTCCTGAATCTTCCCGCGACCTGCCACATATCTCACTTACATCTGGAGCACCCATCCGGGGCTTGGCTTTTACAAACAGGCTCACTATATCACGGCGATCTCCAAACTCTTCTATCCCTCCAGGGCAGGAGTATCGGCGGGCGAGAGGTGTAAGCGCTGCCACAACCGCAGCAGTTGCCCGTGCTCAGCGATATTTTCCAGAAAAGATTTGCGCCATTCGGGGTCGCTGATCTTGTACGAACGCTCGATCAAGTCACGGTAGCCCCCCTCGACCACCGTTTGCACCGCAGCAAGGTCTCCGAACACGGTGAAGACCTCTGCACAGGCCAGATGAACCTCGACGGGCAAGCTCCCCATCCCGTGCTCGCGCAGATAATTCCATAGCTGGCTGGCATAGCTTCGGGCCGCTTCTAGCTCACCCCCATTCAAGGCCAGTCGGGCCAGACCCGCCACAGATTCCATCACCAGGGGGGTGGCGTGGATGTGCTCGGCCTGTTCCTTGGCTTGGTGAAAAGCTTGCACCGCACCGGCGGGATCCCCCAGTCGCTCGCGAACATAGGCCAGAGTTTTGCAGAAACAGGTTTGAAGATATAGGTCGCCGGTAATTTGGGCTTCGACCAACCCCTCCTCGAGCAAACCCTGCGCTGCATTGGGCTGGCCCTGTTCTAGACGGACGGAACCCAGGTTACACACTGCGTAGCAGCGCTCTCTGCGAGCCCCGATGGCCTGATTCGCCCCTACGGCTCGCTTTAGCGTGGTCTCGGACAGGTCGTAGAGTCCCAAGGCCCGGTAGTCATTCCCCAGGTTGAATAAAATACGGGCCTCGTTCACCTTATCCCCGGCCCGCTGTGCCGCAGCGAGACCCTCGGTATGGCGTTCGATCGCCTGGGAGAGTTCGCCCGCATTGACGTGATGATTTCCCACCGCGCCGAGCACGTTTGCCAATACAGCATCATCTCCGGCCTGCCGAGCGCAGGCAAGGGCCGCCTCTGCGGTTTGGGCTGACCTTTCGGTCTCGCCCAGGCGGGTGAGGGCGATGGTTTTGAGGCTGAGGCTCCGCGCCTCGAGCACCTGGTCGCCTGCCGCCCTCGAGGCCTCTACCGCTGCATCAGCAGCACTCACCATACCCACGCCCTCACCCAAGAAGTTTGCGTACAGCAACTTGCGATAGGCAGCCTCGGCCCGCTTCTGAGGGTCGGCAAGTTTCTGGGCAAGTAGCCCCAGCGCCTCGGTATCGGCCTTTAGGGCTCCGGGGTCGCCCAAGCGCAACAAGGCGGTGTGCCGCGCCAGCAGGGCTCGCCAACGCAGCTCCGCCGACTCAGCGGGCGAAATCTCGAGCACCCGATCCGCGAACTGCCGCGCCGCCTCAGGCGCGCCCTGTGCGTTGGCAAGCTCGCCTGAGCGCACCAGATATTGCGCGGCCTTATCGTCCTGGCCCGCCTGGTCGTAGTGCCAGGCCAGTTGGGCGCTGATCTCGTCGCTGTGCTCAGCGTAGATTTGCTCGAGCGCCCTGGCGCTCTCGAGGTGCAGCAGGCGTTTTTCCGCCATGCCTAGCTCGCCGTAGAGGTAATGCTGGAACAGGGCGTGGACGAAGCGGTAGGCCGCCAGCGGCGCACGCCCTACCTTCAGCTCGCTGTCTTCGAGCACTAGGCCGTACTGCCGCTCCAGTTCCTGCGAGAGTTCGCGCAGCAAGGGGCGCATTGCCATCTGGGCGATTTGCCCCACCACCTCGACGGCGAAAACCTGCCCCTGCACGCTGGCGATATCGAGGATTTCCCGCTCCGACCTCGAGAGTCGCCCGATGCGCTCCTCGATCACCCCTTCCACCCGCGCGGGCAGGGTGTTCCAGTCCAGTGCGGCCCCCACCACCCAGCAGCCCGTCCTGTCACGCACCAGGTCGCCACGCTCCTGTAAGGCCCGCAGCAGTTCGACGGTGAACAGCGGATGGCCCCCGGTGTGCCCGTAAAGCTGCTGCCGGAAACTTTCGTCCAGGCGGTTAGGTTCGCTGTCCAAGAGCTGCTCGACGAAAGCCCGTGCTTCAGTCTCGGGGCGAGCGCCCAAATCCACCCAGACATCCCCCGCATAGCGCTTGATCTCGGTGAGCACCTTGGCTAAAGGGTGGCGCTGCCCCTCAGCGCTTTCGATCTCGTCGGCGCGGTAGGCTCCCAGAAGCAGAATCCGGCTGCCCTCGAGCCGCCTCGATAGGTGGAAAAACAAAGCGACGGAGGCTTCATCGGCCCAGTGCAGGTCGTCAATCACGATCAGCAAGGGGTTATCTTTTGCCAGTGCCCGCAGTACGCCCGCGTACTGCTCGAAGATGCGCCCCGGCTCGAGGGCCACCGGGCTGATCGACTTTTTCTCCACCAGCCGCTCGAGCTGTTCCATCCAGCCAGTTTTCTGCACGGCGGCCTTGCCCAACTTGGCAAAGATCAGCGAGCCGGGGATAAAGGTTCCGATCAGATCCGGCCCTACCTCCACCAGCACCTGCGCCGAACGCACCAGCAGCTTGCTCAGGCGGCTGGGGTTCGGGGAATCCTTCAGAGCCTCGGGGTCTACCGAAGACCCGCTCAGCGCCGCCAGCACCTCGCGGAAGGGCAGGTAGGGGTCGCCGACCCGGCCTTGGGCACTGCAACTGCCGATGGCGAGGAGCAGATCTTCGTTTTGGCGCTGGGCAGCGGCGGCGAAGGCTTTAACCAGGGCAGTTTTGCCGCTCCCAGCCTCCCCTACGACGAGCGCCACCTGGCCTTGACCGGCCAGCGCCCGGTTCAGAAAAGTTTGCAGGCGGGCCAGTTGTGGCTCGCACCCCACAAATATCGGTTCAGTCATGCTCCGCCGCCACCAATTCGCTGCTCGTGGGCTAACTATAGCCCCAAACCGCAGCATCGGACAAGCTGAGATACCCGGTGCCTTAGGCTACAGCTATGACCGACATCACCCGTCGCATCCGCAACGACCATCCAGTTTGGCCCGGTGATACCCCCTACAGCTTCGAGTTGGTCTCGAGGATTACCCAGGGCGACTCGGTAAATATCGGCAAAATTACCACCACCACGCATCTGGGGACACACCTGGATGCGCCTTATCACTACCAGGAGAGCGGAGGGAAGCTCGAGAGTGTCCCCCTTTCCACCCTGATTGGCCCCTGCCGGATGGTGGATGCAAGAGGACAAAGTGTGTTGGATGCCTCTTTTATCAAATCTCTGGGGGATTTGCCGGAGCGGGTGCTGTTCTACTCGGGTCAGCCCAACAACTGGGACACTTTCCCTAAAGAGTTCATGTCTGTCTCCCCTGCTGCCGTCGAGGCTTTGGCAGCAGCAGGAGTCAAACTCTTTGGCACCGATGCACCCAGCGTGGATACTTTGAACTCCAAAGATTTGCCGGGCCACAAAGCCTTTGCCAAAGCCGGGATTTACATAGTCGAGGGCCTGGCTTTGGCCCAGATAAAGCCCGGAGACTACGGCTTAATTGTGCTTCCGCTGCGGCTCGAGGGGGCCGATGCTTCGCCGGTTAGGGCGATTTTGCGCTAGCGGTGCTGCATTAACCCCTCTGGCTCAGCTAAAGCTTCGCCACCTCCCCTGATGTGTGCAGAGAATAGCGTCCTGGACAGGTGCAAAAAGTATCGTTCCCAAGGGGAGGCTTTGTTCGGGGTTCTGATGCTGTAAAGCAAGTTTAGAAGGGAATATCTACTTCTTCGCCCCTGTTGCGCTGGGGTTTATCCTCTTTGGCTTTGGGCGGCTTGCCCTCGAGCACCTGTTTGACCTTAATCAGGTCGGCCACAAGGTTGGCTCGAGCGTCCGGGTAGGCCTCGGGGGCGTGTTCTTGCAGGTGTATGAGGTAGTTGGCCTGGGGAATGCCCATTACCAGCGGCCTGGGCTGGTAGATACCACCCACCAGCTTGAGGTAGGGCGAGGTCGCGAGCAGCTCGAGCCACTGCCCGCCTGCTTGAGTAATCTTGAACTCTTTGCCCAAAAAATGCTGTGCGGTAGGCCCACCGAGACACACGATGGCCTGGGGCTGGATAATCTCGAGTTCGGGCTTTAGCCAGGCCGGAACCCACTCTTTGATTTCCTTGGCGGTGGGATTGCGGTTGACACGTCCGCCGTTTTCTTCCTTGAAGCACCAGCATTTCACGAGGTTGGTGATATACAAGTCAGCTCTAGCAATTCCCGCCTCACTCAGCAACTCATCGAAGATTTCCCCTGCCGGGCCGCTGTAGGGTCGCCCGGTCTGGGCATCGGTTCCGCCGGGGGAGTGGCCGATAAACACCACCGGGGTTTCGGCCTTGCCCTCGCCAGGCACCGGCGGATAATCTGAGGGCTCACACATAATCTCGGCCCGCAGCAGCGCGTTTAGCTGCGCCAAGGCCTCGGCTTTGGCACTCATGGGAATAGTTTAAGGCTCGAGGCTGAGATGAAGTTGAGTATAGACCTGCCGGGAATACTGCCCCAAAGCCCTCCAGGAGTATTGTGTAGGGCGTGAGACTCGAGCCCTCTACCCATCAAACCAACCCCCTGTGGGTCGCTTTGGCGCTCTCCTTGGGGGTGGCAGTCGCGCTGGGTTTCGCCCGGTTCGCCTATGCGCTGTTGCTCCCGGCCATGCGCGACGACCTGGGTTGGTCGTATACCCTGGCGGGCGGGATGAACACCGCTAACGCGGTGGGCTATTTGTTGGGTTCGCTGCTGGCCGCACCGCTCATGGCCCGCTTCGGAGTGCGGAGATCCTTCACGGCGGCGATTCTGCTCACCGCGCTGGCTTTGCTGGCCTGCGGGTTCACCCAGAGCTATCTCGTCCTGCTGGTTCTTCGCCTGTTGGCTGGGGCCAGCGGGGCAGTGGTTTTTATCGCCGGGGGTGCGCTGGCAGCCCAGCTGGCAGCGCACGCTCCAGGGCACGCGGCGACCCTGATTGGGGTCTATTTCGCAGGCGCGGGTATCGGAATTTTCCTGTCCG
This sequence comes from Thermaceae bacterium, assembly GCA_015478585.1. Taxonomy (GTDB): domain Bacteria; phylum Deinococcota; class Deinococci; order Deinococcales; family Thermaceae; genus Meiothermus. The sequence goes on from JADMIM010000074.1 coordinate 8,398, forward strand.
GTTTGGGACTGCCGGGGTTCTTAGGGGCCAACGTACACCTCTGGCCACAGGCCTGGATATTGCTGGGCCTGGCCTCGCTGGTAGCTTGGGGGATAGCCTCGAGGGCCGCCCGCTCGGTAGAAGAACCGCCCACCCGCAGAACCGGAGCCGCCGAAGCCTGGCGCTGGCAGCCGCTGATTCCCACCATGGTCGCTTACTTCCTGTTTGCCCTCGGCTACATCGCCTATATGACCTTCGTGATCGCGTTTATACGGGCCCAAGGGGCGGGTGTGGGCTTTATCTCGCTGTTTTGGGCGGCGCTGGGGCTAGCGGCGGTGGCTTCCTCGAGGGTTTGGGGTACTCGTATCGAGCAGAGCTCCGACGGAAGCGCCCTTACGGCGATTTTGCTGACCCTCACGGTAGGGGCTATTTTGCCGCTGGTCTGGAGCATACCCATAGCCTTGTTGATTTCTGCGGTTCTATTTGGGATGTCCTTTCTGGCCATAGTCACCTCGATTACCAGCTTGCTGCGTCGCTATCTTCCACCCTCGGCCTGGCCGGTGGGCATCGCCCTGATGACCGCGGTATTCGCCGCTGGGCAAACCCTGGGGCCCCTGATCTCAGGAGCCCTGTCGGATTCTGCTGGTGGGCTGCGCCTGGGGCTGGGCTTATCGGCGGTGGTGCTGCTGGTGGGTGCGGGGGTGGCCCGGTTGCAGAAAACACCCGGTCAATAGCTGACCACGACGGCCTTGCCAAGGTAGCTGGAATCCCCTAAAGCCTTCAGGATAAAGTCGGCAACATCGGCCCTCGAGATTCTGCCCCCTCCTGACTTTCCTACTTGATACTTGCCGGTTTTGGGGTCGTTGGTCAGGCCCGTCGGACGGACAATCGTCCAGTCCAGTCCGCTGCCCATAACGACTTTCTCTTGCCGCTCGTGCTCCTCGAGGGCTTTGCGCAAAAACAGCCAGGCCATCGCCGCAATCGGGCCTTTGTGGCTATCCCCCACACCAAAGGAACTCACCACCACCAAGTGCTTGACCATGAGCTTTTGCATGGCCTGAACAATGTTGGCGGTTCCCTGGCTGCGCACGTCACCCCCATTGTCGTTTCCGCTTCCCAAGGCCACAATCACCGCATCCTGCCCCTGTACGGCCCTGAAAACAGAATCCGAGTCTAAAGCGTCTCCTTGAACTATCGCCAGATGGGGGCGTGAACTCAAAGCATCTGCACTTCGCACGAAGGCCGTGACCGACTGCCCGGCCCCCAAAGCCTGCTCGACTACCTGACGACCTACGCCTCTGGATGCACCGAATACCACGAGTTTCATCCCCTCAAAAATAACCGTAGGGACGATTCATGAATCGTCCCTAGGCCACGAAACCTCTTTACTGTACGTTCAAGTTGATGGTCGAGAGCGCGGGGTCGGTCTCGGGTTTGCCGCTTTGGCGCACCTCGTAGGTGATGCTGCCCGCGCCGGGGTCGGAGAGGTAGCTCCAGCCACAAGCCGCACTCAGGGGCAGTTGTTTACGGCCAATTATCCGGTCTCCACGCTTGACGGTGATGCTATAGCCCTGGCCCGAGCCCACCCCACCGAAGCGGAAGGGCCTCGAGACCGTTCCACCCGCTTGCAGATTGGAGAGTGAGAAGGGCTGGTTGCAAAGCGCACCCGCCACGGGCTGCCCAACCACCAGGTTGAGCTTAGCTCCACTGGCTTGGCCCTGGCGGCGCACTTCGTAGATGCGGTTGCCTGGAGTGGGTGGGGGAACATTCAGGCTCCACTGGCCGCTATCCGGCACGGTCAGGCGGCCCAGGCTGATGCCATCCTCGAAAACCTCGAGGCCCTCTCCGGCCTTGCCGGTGCCTTGCAGGGTAAAGCCCGAGGCCGATACCTGAGAACCCTCGGCGGGCGCACTAAAGGCCGGCACGTCGCTGGCTTTGACCTGAACCATGGTCTTGGCTGCGGCGACCTGGCCGGTGCGGCGAGCCTCGTAGAGGTGCTGTCCGGTAGCGGCCAGGGCAGGCAGAGCGAAGCTCCACTTGCCGTCCGCCCCGACGGTAACGTTACCCAGCTTGACCCCATTGTCGTAAAGCTCGAGGCTCTCTCCGGCTTGCCCCGTGCCCTGCAAACTGTAGCTTCCGGCAGCAAGCAGTGCGCCATTTTGCGGCGCACTTATGCTAAGAGGCACCACCGGCAGCAAGCCCGCACTAAAAGCCCGCAGTCCCAGCCCCGGCAAAATCGAGAGCAGCCCCAGCAAAGCCAGCGCTGCCCACAACATACCCATCGAAGTCGCCGTGGTACGGGCGGCAGGGGCCATCAGCGCCCCGCTCAGACCCATGGGGGCAGTCAGCACACTGCCTGCTGCTTCCGAGCTGCCAAACTGCCTGAGAGCAGCTTCGGCCTCACGGTCATCGGCGGCGGCCTGCTCGCTGGGCTTGGCAAAGAGCAGGAAAAAGGTTTTGAGGTAGTAGTAGGCCGAAACCGCCGAGGTCACTAAGGCCAGCACCACCAGCGCCCAATAGCCCGCCTGGGCTGCCTCCTGAAAGACCAGATACTTCCCCCAAAAGCCTGCTAGGGGCGGCAGTCCGAGCAGCGAGATTATACTCAGGCCCATCGCCGTGCCTGCTAGAGGTTTGCGGTAAAACAGGCCCCGCAAACGCTCGAGGGGTACGTCTTGGTTGGAAAGCATGGCGAGTACCGCAAAGATAATGCCCGTCGCCAGGGCATAAGTGAGCAGGTAAAAGGGAATGGAGGCCTGTCCAGTAGGGCCAAACAATCCCAGTGCGACATAGCCCGCGTGGGCAATCGAGGAATAAGCAAATAGCCGCTTGGCCTCGGTCTGCTGCAAAGCCCCCAGGTTGCCAAAGATGGTGGTCAGGGCGATAAGCGCGGCCAGCCCATAGCCCCAGGCTCCGACCCCTTCGGGGGTAAAGATACGCAGCATCGCCGCAAAAGCCGCCGCTTTCACCGCTGTCACCATAAACAGCGTGACCACCGTGGGGCTGCCCTGGTACACATCGGGCGACCACCACTGGAAGGGCACCATGGCAGTCTTGAAGCCAAAAGCCGCCAGAATCAGCAACAGCCCCGCCACATAGAGCGGCCCGCTGCCCTTGGCCCCAGCCATGAAGCTGCCGGTAGCACCAAAGTAGAGCGCGATACCGTAGACGAAGATGGCCGCAGCCAGTGCGCCCAACAAAAAGTATTTGAGACCGGCCTCGAAGCCTTTGTTGTCGCGCTGCCAGGTGGCGAGCACATAGAGCGGCAGCGAGAACAGCTCGAGGGCAATCAGCAGCACCACCAGGTTAGGGCTACTGCTCATAATATGTATCCCGGTCACGGCGTAGAGCACCAGCAGGGGATATTCAAACTTTTTGGCCGGGCCGAGCAGCAGTGTCCATAAACCGCCCAGCAAAGCCACCAGGGTCAGCCCTCGAGCCAGGGTGTCAAAGCGATATAGCCCACCAAAAGCCTCGGTGGTCGTCCCCCAACCCACCACACAAAAAATAGCGGCCAGTACCAGCCCAGCAATGGTCACCAGGCGGTTGGCCTCGCGCGATATTACCAAAGCCAGCAAGGAGAGGGCGGTGGCAAAGGCGGCAAGGAAGAGAAGGGTCATCATGCGCTACCCCCAAAGAGGGCTGCTAGCGCCTTGCCAAGGGGCTCGAGGTAGACCGTGAATAGTTTGGGGTACAGGCCCATGAGCAGCAAAGCCACTACCGTCACCGACGCAAAAATCCATTCTCGAGAATTCAGGTCTGGGACAGTTTGGGTTTGCGGAACTTCCTGGAACACCTTCTGGTAGGCCGTAAGCGCGTAGGCGGCGGCGGCAATCACCGACAAAAAGGCTATAAAAGTTAGCCAGGGACTCACTTTATAAGCTCCCAGCAGGGCCAAAAACTCTCCGGGAAAGCCCGAAAGCCCCGGTAAGCCAATCATCGCAAACAGCAAAAACATGCCCAGCACATAGAGCGCTGGAGCGTGCTTGGCAAGACCACGCACTGGAGCGACCTCGAGGCCCCCTGTGCGCTTATATACCAGGCCCACAAAAAGGAACATGGCTCCGGTATATATCATCGAAGCCCCCAACACGTACAAGGCTCCCACCGTGCCTTGGCTTGTCCCGCTGAACAGACCCAGCAAGCCGATGCTCATGTGCGAGATGCTGCCGTAGGCCAGCAGGGTCTTCCAGTCCTTAGACGAGAACGCCAGCCAGGCCGCGTAAATCGCACCAAAGGCTGCCAGGAATAACACCACACCCTGCCACTGCTGGAACCCAGAAGGCACGAGCGGAATGGCCCACTTGAAGAAGGCAAAGATGCCTACCTTGTATAAGGTTCCCATCGCGTCGGCAAGGCCCGAGGGATGGTTCTGCCGGTTGAAGGGTGGCTGCCAGGCGTGCAGCGGAAACAACGAGGTCTTCACCGCAAAGGCAATCAGGAAGCCCAGAAAAGCCCACCCCGCCGCCGCACCACCGAGCGGGTGGGCAAGCAGGTCAGAGTAAAGGAAGCTCGGACTCCCGCCCAGATAGCGCACCGCGAACACCGAGGCCAGCATCGGCAACGAGCCGACCAGGGTGAAGATGGCAAAGGTATAGATGGCCCGTAGCCGATCCAGGCCACCATAAAACCACAGCATCAGCAGCGAGGGAATCAGGGTGGCCTCGAAGAAAACGTAGAAGAGCACGAGGTCGTTTGCAGCGAAGATCCCCATTAACCCAGTCTGCATGATTAGAGCGAGGGCCAGGAAGCGCACCGGCACGTCGGCAATCCACACGCCCAGCAACACCGTCAGACTGACCGCCATCCACAGCAGCAGCCCAGCCCCATCCAGGCCCAGGGCATAGTAGACTCCCACTTCTTGCAAGAGGGGAATCTGGGTGACATAGGCAATGTGCTGCCCTAGCATTGTGCCTGTAGGGTTATAGCCTGCGAACAGCACGAGGGAGATGACGAAAGTCACTGCCGCTGCCACAATCGCAAAGGTGCGGCCCAGGCTAGGCAGCAACAACAGCGCAATCCCGGCCAGCAGGGGGAGCCAGAGTCCAACATGAATCATCGCAACACCCCCCAGCCCACCAGCAACACCGCAGCAATCAGCAGTCCCGCTACATAGAAGCGTAGATAGCCGGTCTCGAGCCTAGCCAGCATCCCGCCGATTCCCCCGACAATCCCGCCCAGTCCAGCAAAGCCGCGCAAAAGGCCAGAATCTGCCCCGAACAGCAGGTCAGCCACCACCTTGAGGGGGTTAACGATAACCGCGTTGTAGAGGTTGTCGGCATAGAAACTATGCAGTGAGGCCACCTGGAAGCTGGTGAACCACTTGGGTAATACCTTCTGTTGGAAGAACCGGAAACCATAGTAAAGACCGCCCAGCGCAACCAGAGCCGAAATCAGAATGAGCACCCACTCGGTGCCGGAGGCCAGGGGCTCACCCCCGGCGTGGGCGATATTGGCATTGAGCCAGGGCTCGAGCAGGTTTTTGGACTGAATCACCGCCGGTAGCCCGACAAACCCCGCCAAGAGCGCCCCCAGGCTCAGAACGTGGTTGGGCCAGGTCATTACCGCCGGGGACTCGTGGGGATGCTCTTTGCCGCGATACTCACCCATAAACACCAGCACAAACCAGCGCATCGAATAAAGCGCGGTCAGGGCTGCTGCGGCCAACATGATAAACCAGAGCAGGGGGCTGTATTCGAAGCTCGAGGATAGAATCGCATCCTTAGACCAGAAGCCCGAAAGAAGCGGCAGCCCCCCCAGCGCCAGGGCTCCAATCAGACCGTGCCAGCGGGTTTGCGGCAAGTATTTCCACATTCCGCCCATCTTGCGCACGTCCTGCTCACCCCCCAGCGCGTGAATCACCGAACCACTGGACATAAAGAGCAGGGCCTTGAAAAGGGCTTGAGTCATCACGTGGAACATCGCCACCCAATAAGCTCCCACCCCCGCTGCCACAAACATGAAGCCCAATTGCGAGACGGTCGAGTAGGCCACGATGCGCTTGATATCGGTTTGACCAAAGGCCGAGAGCGCACCGTAGATCGCCGTGACCATCCCGACAATTACAATCCAGAACGAAACATCCGGTGCTCCCACATAAAGAAAGCTGGCCCTGGCAAGCAGGTAGACTCCCGCCGTAACCATGGTCGCGGCGTGAATCAAGGCCGAGACCGGGGTCGGGCCTGCCATCGCGTCGGGGAGCCAGACCATCAGGGGAACCTGGGCACTTTTGCCGATAGCTCCGATGAAGAGGAGGGCGGCAGCCAGGGGAATAGCCTGAAAGATAAGGGTGGAGGCTTCAATCTTCTCTTTGAGCCCAGAGATGGATAGCGTTCCAAACACCGCCCATAACAGGCCCATCCCCAACAGAAAGCCCAGGTCGCCAATGCGGTTGACGATAAAGGCTTTACGAGCAGAGTCCACGTTCACCTTATCGGTGTACCAGAAGCCAATCAGCAAGTAGGAGGCCAGCCCTACGCCTTCCCAGCCGATAAACATCACCGGGAAGCTGTCCGCCAGCACCAGAACCAGCATGGCTGCGATGAAGAAGTTGAAGTAGCTGAAGAAGCGGCTGAAGCCCACGTCACCGTGCATATAGCCGATAGCGTAGACGTGAATCAGGAAACCAATTCCCGCGACAATCATGATCATCAGGCCAGACAGATGATCCAGCAGCAGGCTGAAAGGGATACCCGGGAGCCAGTCGGCGATGGCCCACTTGGCCCCACCTCCAACCAGCAAAACCACACCCAACAAGAAACTGCCCAGCACCAGCAGCGAGGCCAGCCAGCCGGAAACCGGTTCGGCGATGCGCCTACCAAACAGCCCCAGGATGACAAAACCCAACAGTGGCAGGCCGATGATTAGGGGTAGGAGAATGGTTGTTTGCACTATTTACCCCCGTAATCCGCGTAGATCGTCCACGCTGGTGGTCTCGCGGCGGCGGAAGATGGCCACGATCAGGCCCAGCCCTACCGCAACTTCGGCAGCAGCAATGGCGATAACGAAGAGCGTCACCACTTGGGCATCCAGGCTACCCTTCAACTTGGCAAAGCTAATCAGCGATAGATTGGCGGCATTGAGCATCAGCTCGATGGAGAGGAATACCAAAATAGCCGTGCGGCGAGTGAGCGCACCGTAGGCTCCAGTGGCGAAAAGCAGGGCCGAGGTAATGAGCCAGATCATCGCCGCACCGCCTCTTTTTCGTTTTTGGGGGTGGGCTGCGCACCCGCACTGGGATGGGCAGGGTGTTCGGTGGAACGGGTGATGCGTTCGGGTTCGACCAGCACCACCGCCGCTACGGTTGCGACCAACAATAAGAAACCCACCACCAGGAGCGCGTAGAGCCAGCGCTCGGGGCTATATAGCAAAGGGCCGAGGGCTTGGGCCAGGCCGCCATTGAGGGCCGGTGGGTTGGCTGGAGCCTGAAAATGGGTCAGGGCGTAAATGAGCACCGCTGCCAAACCCAAAGCCCCCACCAGTGCGGGTGCTTGCAAACCCGGAAGCAGGTCTTGACCCACGCTTGCCTTGGCCGCCGATAGCAGCATGATAACGAAGAGGAACAGCACCACGATGGCCCCACCGTAGACGATAATCTGGGTCATCGCCACGAAACGGGCCTCGAGGCTCACGTACACCGCCGCGATTACCAGAAAGTTGGCAATTAGGGCGATAGCGGCGTGTACGGCATTCTGCAGCCGTACCACCATGATACTCGTCCCTATCAGCAAAACCGCTCCGAGGATTTCCCAGAAGTTCACCGCCATGCAAACCTCCGTGGGGCCGCCAATGCGACCCGCCAAACACCGGACACAAAACGCAAAATGCCTCTGTTCATAGCCTTGCAGATTCTATCGCCAAAGGGGGCAAAGGGGTCAAGTTCCCCGCCAACGAAGGTCTTGGATGTTGGGTGAGTGCTGGAGGCGGCTGGCATGGCTTAGTGCCCCGAATGTTCATCGTCAGCTTGGGGTTTGGGTGCGACCTGACGCGGCTTTTTGAGCAAAGGCGGCTGCACACCCTCGAGTTCGGGTCGCACGTAAGGCAGCGCATAGCCCTTCTTGATGTCCTGGCCGGTGTACTGGGCCTCGCGGCGCTGTGGCTTGCTGCCCTGTACGTCTACGAGCATATCCCCCTTACCATATACAAAGTCGCTGTAGCGGTAATCGGCCAGCTCGAAATCGTAGCCCATCACCACTGCCCCGGTGGGGCAGGCTTCCTCGCACAGTCCGCAGAAGATACAGCGCAGCATATTGATTTCGTAGACGCTGGCGTAGCGCTCCCCCGCCGAGACCGGGTGGGCTGGGTCGTTTTCGGCGGCCTCGACATAGATGGCGTAGGCCGGACAGGCCGCAGCACATAACGAACAGCCGATGCACTTCTCGAGGCCATTGGGATGCCGGGTCAGGACGTGCCGCCCGTGAAAGCGCGGCTTTAGGGCCACCGGCGCATCAGGATAGGGAATGGTGACGGGCTTGGAAAACAGCGCCTTGAGCGTGATTCCCAAACCTTGGGCGAGTGCGGCAATGCTACTCATTCAGGTTCTCCTTTCAGTCGCGTTGAGCGTTGAAGGTTTGTCGTTTACCGCGAAATTCTCGCTGCAAGTCGTAAGTCTCGAGTCGCAGTTCAAAAACAGGGGCCGACCTGAGACATGAGACCCGCGACTTGAGACATTGCTTGCGGTCAACGGTTGACGGTAAACGGTAAACATCATCAATCTCCCACCCCAGGCCGCACCACACGACGGGCAGGCTGAGACGACCTCGCGCCCATCACCACGTAGACCGAGAAGACAATCAGGGCCAGCGCCGAGAGCCAGCCAAGCACCGCGAGCGGCATCTTGAAGGCCACCACCGCCGCCACAATCAGGAACCAGCCCAGGGCCATCGGCAGCAGTCGCCCCCAACCGAAGCGCATCAGTTGGTCGTAGCGCAGGCGGAAGAAGGTTCCGCGTACCCAGATGAAGAAGAACAAAAATAGGGCGATTTTGGCAAACATCCACAAGTAGGGCAGCGCGAAGAAGCCGCCGATAAAAGGGATGGCTGTCAAGAACCCCGGCATCCGCCAGCCTCCTAAGAAGATGGTGGGGATGAGGGCCGAGGCGGTGATTAGGTGGATGTACTCGGCCATCTGGAACAAGGCCCACTTGATGCTGCTGTACTCGGTGTTATAGCCACCTACCAACTCCTGCTCGGCCTCGGGCAGGTCGAAGGGGGTACGGGCGGCTTCGGCCATACCGGCGATTACGAACAGTGCGAAGGCCGGGAGCAAATAGAGAATGAGCCAGCCGTTGGTGTTCTGCCACTCCACGATGGCTTGCAGGTTGAGTGAGCCTACTAGCACTACCGGAGCCAACAGCGACATTCCCAGAGCCAGCTCGTAGCTGATCAGCGCCGCTGAGGAGCGTAGCGAACCCAACAAGCTGTACTTGGAGTTGCTGGCCCAGCCCGCCAGAAAGATACCGTAAACGGCAATCTCTGAGACCGCGAAGACATAGAGAATCCCCACGTCAAGGTTAATTAGCCAAGGGTCGAAACCAAAGAAAGCGTGCTTGGGGCCAAATGGTATCAGGCCAAAAGTCAGCAGGGCAAAGGTCACGGAGATCATCGGGGCCAGCCAGAAGACCACCTTGTCGGCAGCCTTGGGCACGATATCTTCCTTGAGAATGGATTTGATGGCATCAGCCACTGGCTGCAAGAGGCCGTCCGGCCCCACCCGGTTAGGCCCCTGGCGAATCTGGATACGGGCCAAAAGGCGGCGCTCGATGAGGGTCATGTAGGCAAAAGCCGTGAGCAAGCCAAAGACCACCAGGAAGGCTTTGATGCCCACCATCCACAAGGGGTCGGTGGTGTTGTCGGGGGCAGATGCGTTCTGGGCCATCCCTAGGCCCAGGAATGGCAGAGAGCCCAGAGCAAATAGCAGCGGGCGGGAAAGAAGGCTATAGCTCTCAGCCTTCAGCCCTCTGCCCTCTGCACAGCAGAGCGGCTTCATGCCTCACCTCCGACCAGAATCTTGGCTTCCACACTGCGTCCGGCCCATGCGCCGAGGGCAGGCAGGTATATCGCCCCGTCCGGCAGACCTTTCACCACTTTGACCTCGAGTTTCTCAATCCCTGAGAGGGTTTCTATCTCCACAATATTGCCGTCTGCAAGGGCGTTGGCCTTGGCGGTTTCCGGCGAGACCTCGAGCCATACCTTGACCACATTTGCCACCGCGCCCGTAAGCTGCTCGCGTCGCCACATCGAAGGACGCAGATATAAGGGTGTCGGGTGTCGGGTGTCGGGTGTCGGGGGCTGGAAGTTCGCGGGTTTAACGTTCCAACGGCCCATTGCAGCGGGAAGTTTGTACTTCTCTGCCAAAGTT
>JADMIM010000075.1 GCA_015478585.1 Thermaceae bacterium
GAGGGGACTGACTAAGAAAGGGATGTTGGTGGTCTCAATCTAAGGGCGCAGTACACTGCGTCCGGGTTTTTAGCTCCAACTTATCCACCACGGCGTTCACGTAATTTTCGACCGTCTTGGCCCGCAGGTTAAGGCGCTCGACTATCTCGAGGTTGGTCTTGCCTAGCGCAACCCAGCGTAAAATCTCGCGCTCGCGGGGGCACAGTGGGTCGGGCTCGAGGTGCGGCAGATGGTGAAATCAATGCCCCTCCGATACCCGCACGATAGCTTCCTTTAGCGCTTCAGGGCCGATGGGGTCGGCAATTAAGCCCTCGGGGTTTAGCTCGAGCAGGTCGCGTAAGTAATGCGACGAGGGATTGCCGGTGAGTACCAGCAGAGGCTGAGGCCAGATTTGCTGCCCCCAAAGTGCGTATCCCCAAGGGACATCCATGACCAAATGCACTGGCCTTGCAGGAGAAACGCTGTTTAGGAGGGATTGTCCGTGAAGCCTGAGGGTCGGTACGCCGCTATGTACTTTAGCTAGGCTGACCATTGGGGGATGGTATCACGTAAGGGTTGAAGCGAGGATGAAAAAGTTAGCATACCAGTTTAGAGCTTTATTGCTACAGTACGCTGGTTAGAGTAGGACAACTCCCTTTGCCTGTGGAATGTGACTCATCAGATAGGCGGTCAGGTTTTGCCAGGCGAACTCCTGTATACGTTTTAGTGGGTCTCGAGCGGCGTTCCCCTGCGCTGTCGCCTAAGTCTCGAGATAGGGTCGCAGCGCCCCCATAACCCAACCGCTCCTCAACCCTGACTCAGCGCGGCCTCAACTTCACTTCACCCCTGTCGCCATAGGCTTTTACCGTGACTAATCTGTGCCACTATAAACTGAGAAAATCCTATATCTAAACCTCCTTCCGGTTCCATCAATTTCGATACGAAAGCCTTCCAGCGGGTGTTGTTCAACACCGTGCTGCTGGTGTTCGGCTCGCTGTTCTTGGCGCGGGTGGCCTCGGTGGTGATCGAGCCCCTGATTTTCATCCTGCTGGCCGGGGTTCTGACGATGGGCTTGAACCCGCTGGTGGCGATGCTCGAGAGCCGTTTTCGCCTCTCCCGTCGGATCGGGGCGCCCATCGTGGTGCTGGGCATCCTGCTAATCTTTGTGGGCTTTATCGCCATCGTTTTCCCGCTGTTCTTAGCTTAGGGTCAGCACTTTTCCGAGACCGTACCGGGGCTTCTGAATAGCGTCCAGGCCCAGATTGCCGGCCTCGCTGAGCGCTACCCGGTGCTGACCCCTCTGAGTAAGGGGGTTCCCACCACCGACCTGAGCAAGTTTTTCACCGGCTTCCTGAGCGACTCTAACCTCACCAGCCTGTTCTCGGCGGCCTCCTCGGTCGTGAGCCTGGTGGCCTCGGGTAGCCTGCTGCTGATCGTGGTGCTGTTCCTGCTGATGAGCCCAGGGCCCATCGTGCGCAGCCTGCTAAGCGGCATCCCCGAGCGGATCCGGCCCGTGGTGCAGCGCAACCAGGGTGCGCATCGGAGCCCAGCTCGGCAAGTGGCTGCTGGCGACGGTGATGATGTCGGTGATTAAAGGAACCCTGATGGAGGTCGGGCTGAAGCTCCTGGGCTTCGACAACACGCTCTTGTTCGGGCTGGTCAACGGCCTCACCAACCCCATCCCCTTTATCGGCCCCTGGATCAGCATCAGCCTGCCGGTGCTGTTCGCCCTCGCCGACGGGCATTGGCAGATGGCCTTGCTCGCCATCGTGGTGCTGCTGATCGTCGAGCAGCTCGACAACAACGTGTTCGGCCCCTTCATCGTGGGCCGCACGGTGGAGTTGCACCCAGCCTCGATGCTCTTGGGGGTGCTGGTGTTCGGGGCGGTGCTGGCCTTCGCCCGGATTTTCCTCACCGTGCCCCTCGCCATCATCGTCAAGGCGCTATACGAAGAGGTGTACCTGACCTTGCTGCGCCCCCCGGAAGTCTCCGACGAGACGATGGCCCAGGTGGTCGGGGCGGGACAGGGGGCCGAGGTGGTGGAGAAGTCCGAGCAGCGCGACGAGAAAGACCAGCAAGATGCCGCCAAGGAACCCAAAGAGGGGCCGATTGCAAAGGGGTAGGACTCGAGCTGAGCGCCGAACGCAAGACGCAAAACGCCTAAAAACCAAAGCTGGCAGCAACAAGTAACAAGCAGCAAGCGATAAACCAAAACCGTTGTCATTCTGAGCGACAGCGAAGAATCTGATACGCGCTCCAGAACATGACTTCTCGGGCATCGAAAATGTCGTCCTGTACCCCAGCATTGACCGACGGACGCGCGTGTGGACGACGAGCCCATTGGCTCTACGCGGGAGTGGCTTCTCTTTCAGACAATGGGTAAATGTAAGCCGCCCCTAAACCTGGCTTCAGGTGATAATCTATTCTCAACAGCTATGGCTACTGCCCTCGAGTTCAACCACTACTCCATTCGCTTTGGCGATTTCCAGGCGCTGAACGAGGTCTCGTTGCGGATTGAAGAGGGTGGTTTCGTAGCAATTGTGGGGCCAAACGGGGCGGGCAAAAGCACTCTGCTCAAGTCTATTTTGGGCCTTACTGAGGGGATACAGCGCGATGGGCGGACCCAGACTTTCGGCAGGGTGCAGGTGTTTGGTAAGCCACCTCAGGCCGTCTCGGCGGGGCTGGTAGGCTATGTGCCGCAGGTCAAGGGTTTCGACCGTAGTTTTCCGGCGTTGGCGGTGGAGGTGGTAGTCAGCGGGCTGCGCCGGAGCTGGCCCTTTAGGGTGAGTCGCCAGGAGTACCAGCAGGCCCAGGCGATACTCGAGAAAGTCGGGGCTTTGCATCTGGCAAACCGTCGCCTGGGACGGCTCTCGGGCGGGGAGTTGCAGCGGGTATATCTGGCTCGAGCCATGATTCGTGAACCGAAACTGCTGCTGCTCGACGAACCGGCCACCGGGGTAGATGCGGTAGGGGAGGCCGATTTGTACCGCCACCTCGAGGTTTACAAAACCCACTCTGGGGCAACAATTCTGATGATCACCCACGATTGGGAAGCCGCCCAGCACCACGCCTCAGAAGTGCTGCTGCTCAACCGCCGGGTGGTGGCTTTTGGCCCGCCCGCACAGGTGCTCTGCCACGAATGCCTGGCGGAAGCCTTCGGGCACGTCGGGCACACGCATGGACTGGCCATGAGCGGTGGGCGATGAGGAAATACCCTATCGAGCAGAGCCCCATCCAGCTTGCCCCCAGTCGTCGGCCATCGCGGCTAATTGCTCAGGACTCCAGACGAGCGTAACTTCTGGAGATTGAACCCATGCTCGAGGCTCTCCAACTTCCTTTCATGCAGCGTGCCCTCCTGGCGGGGCTGCTGGTCGGCGGTTTGGCAAGCTATCTGGGGGTTTTGGTGGTTCAGCGCCGCCTGTCGTTTTTGGGGGATGGGCTGGCCCATGCGGCTTTTGCTGGAGTTGCCCTGGGGTTGCTGCTGCACTCCGAGCCGCTGTGGGTGGCGATTCCCTTTGCCGTGGCGGTCTCGCTAGCCATCACCTGGGTGCGTGAGAAAAGCAGCCTGGGTGACGACACCGCCATCGGCATCTTCTTCGCAGTTTCAGTGGCACTGGGCGTGCTATTTATGTCGCTGCGTCAGGGTTTTGCCCCTGACGCGGTGGCCTATCTGTTTGGCTCAATCCTCGCCGTTACCCCCACCGACCTTGCCGTGATGGGCGCAGCAGCTCTGTTGGTAGCGGCATTTTCCCCCCTCTGGAAGCACTGGGCCTACGCCACTTTCGACCGCGAGTTGGCTCTGGCCGACCACTACCCAGTGAGCCTACATGACTACATCCTGGCAGGGCTGGTGGCGCTGGTGGTGGTGACGGCGGTCAAGGTGGTAGGCATCGTGCTTATTGCGGCTTTCGTGGTGATTCCAGCGGCTGCCGCTCGGCTCCTTAGCCGAACCTTTGCGGCCATGACCGTGCTGGCTATGACTTTCGGAATCCTGTCGGTAATACCGGGCTTGGTGGCGGCCTATGTTTTCGATGTGCCCGCTGGCAGCGCGATTGTGCTGGTGCAGGCGGCGATTTTTGCGCTGGCCCTGGTGCTGCGTCGCTGAAAATAGCCAGGCTAGGGCTAAAACTGGGCTTTCGCCTTCACTGGAGTACTGTGGCCTCGTTGAGCAGGGGCAAAAATAGCGGAAACCGCGATAAGCCCGGACTGGAGCCATAAGCAAAATCCGAGAATTGGCCACAAACGGTATAATTTGGCTCCGATGCGCCCAATTATCTATTTCAAGCTGGGGAAGCTCGAGCTATATTTTCTGTGTGATGGCGACTTCTGGTTGGATGGGGGTTCGGTATTCGGGGTGGTACCCAAACCTGTCTGGGCCAAGCTGACCGTGCCCGACGAACAGAACCGTATTCGCCTGAGCCAGAACCCTCTGCTGGTGCGCTCCGGTGGAAAATGGCTGCTGATCGAAACCGGCATAGATCGCAAACCGGGGGAGAGGTTTCGCAAACTGTATGGTCTTAGCGAGCAAAACCCTGTGCTGGGCCAGCTTTCGTTGCTGGGGATCAGGCCTTGGGAGATCAGCTTGATCATCCACACCCACCTGCACTTTGACCACGCCGGACTGAACACCCGCTGGGCTGATGGGAAGCTGGTGCGCACTTTTCCCCAGGCTCGCCATGTTGTGCAGCAGCAGGAACTCTGGGAGGCCACCCACCTCCACGAGCGCAGTCGGGCCAGCTATCTCGAGCAAAACCTCGAGGGGATCCCCTTCGAGACCGTGGAGGGCGAGGCCGAAATCCTGCCGGGAATCCGGGTTTTGCCCGTGCCGGGACACACCTTGGGGATGCAGGCGGTAGAACTCGAGTCGCAGGGTCACAAGCTGGCTTATGCCGCCGACCTGGTTCCGACTTTGATGCAAACACCCCTGCCCTACATCATGGCCTTCGACCTCTATCCCATGACCACCCTGGAAAGCCGCAAAAAGATGTACTCGAGGTGGCTGGAAGGGGGCTACTGGTTGGGCTTCACCCACGAGTCGGGACACCCGCTGGGCAAGCTGATATTGGGCGAGAAAGGCTACCGAGCTGAGCCGGTTTATCCTGATTGAGAGCCGACTTCTTCCGCAAGGGTTGATGGTCAAGGTTCTATAAAATCGCCTGCACCTCTTGCCCCACAACCGTATGGCATTTGCGACAGCGTGGCTCGTAAGCCTCACTGGCCCCGACCAGAATTATCGGGTCGTCGTAGCGGGCGGGTTTGCCGTTGACAAAGCGCTGGGTGCGGGTTGCTGGAGCACCACACACCGGGCAGACCGCATAGAGCTTCTCCACGTACTCAGCCCGGGTCAGGAGTTCGGGCATGATGCCGAAAGGTTCCCCGCGAAAGTCCATGTCCAGGCCCGCACAAATTATCCTTACCCCCCTATCGGCTAGCTCGAGTACGATTCCCACCAACCCAGCATCAAAAAACTGAGCCTCGTCTATCGCCACCACATCGGGTAGCGGCAGGGTACTAGGCCCAACTGTTCCGGCAAAGCCGGGGGCCGATGGCCCTGTAACGGGCCGGGCAAGCGGTTGTGTTGTAGCCCTAAGCGGGTTGCTCGGGTGAGCGGCAGTTGTGCGCTGGGCATCGCTACCGGGTATCAAGTCAGTCTGGCTAAGGTGTTTGCGCAGCTCAGCCGAATCCCTGACCGCAATGGCCTCAGCCCGCTTGCCATCGTGGCTTCTTACGTCGGTGGCGTGATATCGGTCGTCAATGCGGGGCTTGAAGACCAAAACCCGTTGGCGAGCAATCAGGGCACGCTTGACCCGCCGGATCAGCTCCTCGGACTTGCCCGAAAACATAGGGCCGACCACGACTTCAATCCAACCCTGGTGATGCGGAAGATGGGGTAAGGCCATAAACGGGGCCTAGCATAACAGAGAAGGTGGGCCGGAGCTGCCGACCAACAAAAAAGGCAGGCCCGCAGGCCCGCTCCCATACCTAGGCTTACTTTTTCGCGCCGCGTTTGTAGCTGTCGCCGAACTTCTTCTGAAACTTCTCGACCCGGCCTTCGGTGTCCAGGAAGCGCTGCTGGCCCGTCCAGAAAGGATGATTGCCGCTCCAGACTTCTACGTGAATCTCAGGTCTGGTGCTGTAGGTTTGCATTACCACCTGTCCGTTGCAGATGATTTTGCAGGGAATTAGCTTGGGGTGAATTTTGTCCTTCATGGGGTCTCCTCTGCACGGATTTGGCCGTGCGTGCCGCTTGGCAACTTTGCTAGTTTAGCAGGTGGGGGCCAAGGTATCAAGGGGCTGGATGGGGGGATTTTAGGCCATCCCAGCGGCTACAGAGTGAATACTAAAATAGTATTCACCCCCAAAGTTGAGCTAGAGCCTCAAGGTATCCAGGCTGTAAGCGATGTGGGCTAGACGCATGACAGAAGAACTGTAAGAATCTAAAGCCAATGACTCGTGGAGTTCGGGGAGCTATTACCGTAGACGAAGACACCAGGGAAGCCATCCTGAGTGCTACTCGAGAACTATTGCAAAAGATGCTCGAGGCCAACCGTATCAGCTTCGATGACATCGGGGCGATGATTTTCACCCTCACCGACGACCTCGAGGCGGCTTTTCCTGCCGAGGCTGCACGGCAGCTCGGGATGGGCATGGTTCCCCTGATCAACTCGCGCGAGATTCCGGTTCCAGGGTCTTTGCCCAGGGTTATCCGAGTAATGATGCTCTGGAACACCGAGGTGCACCAGAAGCAGATCAAACACGTCTATCTGCGCGAAGCCGTGCGGCTGCGGCCCGACCTCGAGAGCGCACAATAGAGGGGTTTTCGGAAAGAATTCTGGGAGAGCCGCTGGAGCGGCTTGAGTTCCTGGGAAAGACCGATTCCTATCGCAGCGCATCTGATGCACGGGGGCGAATCTGGATGTTTTGGGGAGCGCCTGCCGAGGGCTACGACAGCAAAGCCAACTTCCAAAACCGCCAACCCAGCACCACCGTAAGCTACGATTTCTACGACCACGACTGGACAATCAGCCTCCTTCGGGGCAGGCTCACCAACATTTGGGTCGAAAAGCCATGGCCGGTGCAATTTCACATTGGCCGCCCAGTTTTGCGCTATGCTAAAGACATAGCAAGCTTCCTCCGCAAGTAAAATCCTGGGGGAAGTTTGCCTTTTGGGAGGTTCCATGAAGCTCGACTCTAGAGCCCGCACCGAACTTCTTTCCCGCATCAGCTCCAACCCCGACATCCTGCGCGGTAGGCCGAGAATCAAAGGAACCAGGGTCGCGGTATATATGGTGCTCGAGGCTGTCGCCAGTCAGTTGTCCATCGAAGAAATCCTGGTGCAGTGGCCCGAGCTGAATCAAGAGGACATCCAAGCCGCGCTCCTCTATGGGGCGCGTTCGACAAATTACGAATGGATTGCCCTCCACGATGAGGATTAAACAAAACCCCTCGGCTCTTTGGGAGAGGGGTTGGGTCGAACCCCCATTGGGGGCGGGCCTGTATCGCCATCGGCGACCGCGATATCGCGGCTAGGGCTATGCCCGAGACGGGGAGAGGGATGCGCATCCTGCTCGATGAAAATATACCTACCAGGGTTTTCTGGTGGCTAATTACCCAAAGCCACGAAGTCACTACGGTGCGTGATGTGGGTTTGGCTGGGCGCTCCGACGCGGTTTTGTACCAGTATGTCAAAAGCCAGAACTACATACTGGTTACACTCGACCTGGACTTCTCCGACCCGCTGCGCTTCCCCATCACCTTTCCGCGTATCGTGCTGCGTCCGGGGGTGATTGACCCCGAGCTAATCGAGATGAACCTTCGTGACCTGTTCAGGCAGGGATTTCCGCTTTGGGGCGAGTTGTACGTGGTGCAGCCCGAGGGCATTGCGCGGTACGCGGACGAACCATGAAGTGGGTGGAGTGTCCCAGAGATTCCTGGCAAGGGTTTGACCGGTTCATCCCTACACAGGCTAAGATCGGGTATTTGAAAAAGCTGCTGGGGGCTGGTTTTCGCCACCTCGACCTGACCAGTTTCGTCTCGCCCAAGTGGGTTCCGCAGCACGCCGATGCCGAGGAGGTTTTGGCCCAGCTTCCGCTGCCGGAAGGCCGTGAATATCTGGTCATCATCGCCAACGAGCGGGGCCTCGAGCGGGCTTTGGCTGCTCCCAAGGTGACCAGCGTGGGCTATCCGTTTTCTATATCCGAGACTTTTCAGGGCAAGAACGTTAATAAAACCATTGCTGAATCCTGGGAAATCGTCGCCCGGATGCGGGATGCGGCTCAGGGGCGAATGCACTTCGTGGTTCACCTCTCGATGGGCTTTGGCAACCCCTATGGCGACCCCTGGAGCCCGGATTTGCCCGTGCAGTTCGTGGGCAAGCTGCGCGAGATGGGCCTTGGGGAAATTGCCCTGGCCGACACTTACGGTGTGGCGACGGCGGAAACCATAGGGGAGACCTTGGGGGCTGTGGTAAAGGCTTTTGGCCCGGCAGATATGGGGGTACACCTGCATAGCAGGCTCGAGGGGACACTCGAGAAGGTTCAGGCCGTGCTGGATAGCGGCGTAACCTGGCTCGAGGGCGCACTCGGCGGCATCGGCGGTTGTCCCTTCGCGGGCGACGATCTAGTAGGCAATCTCGCGTCGGAGACGGTGCTTCCTTACCTCGAGAAAAGTGGCTTGGGAACGGGGGTTAGGCTCGAGGCTCTACCAGAGTTAGCCCAGCAAGCGGCCCGGCTCAAAGCCTTATACGGCTAATCCAACTTTCTGACCCGGATAAAGGAGTCGTTGGATACGTCCCAGCGAATCGTTCCGCGCTGGCTCTGTAGCACCAGCAAGGTCGAATACTCCCCGATTTCCATGTCGGTGACGGTACACCACTCGGCTTCATCGTCCTGGTGGATGTACTCGACCTGGCTGCCAATCGCGGCATCATAGGCTTTGTCCCTGGCTTCTTCCATGCTCCATTTTTGCAGGGGCAGCTCTATCGCGGTGTGGTGCAAAAAAAGCCCCTCTCCTGTTGGGAGAGGGGACGCAGACTCTGCAAGCCACTTGGGGTGAGGGGCTTTTACCCCAGCTTAGCCCGCACCAGCTCGACGATTTCGTCAATCGTATCGGCCACCGGCACGCCTGCCTCGGCAAAGGCCGCAAGCTTCGATTCTGGCGTGCCCACGTTGCCCGAGATAATCGCCCCGGCGTGGCCCATCTTCTTGCCCTTGGGCGCACTCCGCCCGCCGATAAAACCCACTACTGGCTTCTTCATGTGGGTTTTCACGTAAGCTGCCGCGTCTTCCTCGTCGCTGCCGCCGATTTCGCCGCAGACCACCACCGCCGCCGTCTCGAGGTCATTGTTGAACATCGGCAGCAGGTCTTTGAAGGTGCTGCCAATAATTGGGTCGCCGCCGATGCCAATGCACGTCGAGATGCCCAAACCCGCGTCGGAAAGGGCTTTGGCAGTTTCGTATGTCACCGTGCCCGAGCGCGAAATTAGGCCCACCTTGCCGCGCTTGAATACGCTGGCGGGCATGATGCCCAGCTTGCACTCTCCGGGGGTAATCAGGCCAGGGCAGTTGCCACCGATCAGCCGCACGTTGCCCAGGGCCTTGATTTCGGCCACGGCTTTCACCATATCCATGGTGGGAATTCCCTCGGTGATCAGCACCACCAGCGGGATACCGGCGTGGGCGGCCTCGAGCGCGGCATCGGCTGCCCCTGGCGCGGGCACGAAGATGATCGAGGCCCCCAGGGGGTGCTTGGCTGCTGCCTCTTTTACGGTGTCGTAGACCGGCACACCCAGCGTGGTCTGTCCGCCCCTGCCGGGGGTCACACCGGCGACCACCTGGGTTCCGGCTTTGATCATGGCCTCGGCGTGGAAAGCCCCTTCGCGCCCGGTGATGCCCTGAACCAATACCTGAGTATTTTTGTCTACCAGGATGCTCACTTAGCACCCCCGTTGACCATGTCCACGATGGCTTTGGCTGCGTCAATCGAGTTGGGATACATATACACCAGTTTGCCCTCCAAAAGCTTCTTGGCCTCTTCCTCAGCAGTCCCAGCCACGCGCATCGCCACCGGCTTGGTCAGAATCCCGTCCTCCATAGCCTGAATCACGCCTTTGGCCACCTCGTCGGCACGGGTAATCCCACCGAAGATGTTGATGAAAATGCCCTTCACGTCGGGGTCTTTGCAGACCACCTTGATCGCGTTGTAGACGATATCGGCCTTGGCTCCACCGCCGATGTCAAGGAAGTTGGCGGGTTTGCCGCCGGAGCGGTTGACCAAATCCAGGGTATACATCACCAATCCGGCCCCGTTGCCGATAATGCCCACCGAGCCCTCGAGCTTGACATAGGCAAAACCGTAGTTGCTGGCCTCGACCTCCAGGGGGTGCTCGGCTTCAGCTTCGCGCAGCCTCGAGAGATCGGGGTGGCGGTACAGCGCGTTATCGTCCAGCACGATTTTGGCATCGGCCGCCACCACCTCGCCCTGGGCAGTAATCACCAACGGGTTTATTTCGGCGGTGCTGGCATCAATGCCCACGTAAGCCTGGTAGAGCTGCACCAGCATGGCCGCCAGCTTGCCGAGGTTGCCTTCCATCCCGGCCTGTTTGAGGAGTTCCCTGGCCTCGAAGGCCCGCAATCCCGTGGCTGGGTTTACGGGGTACTTGATAATGGCCTCGGGCCGCGTGGCAGCCACTTCTTCGATGTCTATGCCGCCCTCTTTGGAGAGCATTAGCACCACTCGCTGGGTCACGCGGTCTAGAATCAGCCCCGCGTAGTATTCCTTGGCGATGTCTACCGCCTTGCCCACCAGCACCTTTTTGGTGATGAAGCCTTTGATATTGAGGCCGAGAATCTGGCTGGCCTTTTCACGGGCTTCCTCGGGGGTTTTGGCGAGCTTGACCCCACCCGCCTTGCCGCGCCCACCGGTGTGGACTTGGGCTTTGATAACCACGGTGTCACCGTACTCGCTGGCGATAGCTTTGGCCTCGTCGGCGGTATAGGCGACCTTCCCTGGCGGAACCGGGATACCGTAGCGGGCCAGGAGTTCTTTAGCTTGATATTCGTGCAGGTTCAAGGGAGCACCTCCAATAACGCCGGGTATTATACGGCGCTAGGCCGGGCCTGACGCTATGGGTCTCAAAATGTCGAACCTCTAGAGCTGAATACCGTGTAATGGGATGGTAATGCTCGAGGCATACCCTGCAAAGTGGGAAGTGACAGAAGTCATGGGTAGCCCAGATGACTTTTGTGAAGGGCACTCCAGAGCAACTGGGCGAGCGGAGGTAAGACCATGAAACAGAACCCTCAATGGATGTGGGGCTGGATTCTGGTGGCCTTGGGTGGTCTATTCCTGCTGCAAAACCTGGGCTTGCCCCTGGTGGGCTGGGTCTGGGGGCTGATATTTGCGGCGGGCGGGGCAATTTTTCTGGGCCTATACCAGCAAGAACATGCCCGCTGGTGGGCGCTTATTCCTGGCTTCACGCTGCTTGGCCTGGGTATCCTGATCCTGTTTGAGCCCCTGCTGGGCGACAATCTAGGAGGTGCGGTGTTTCTGGCCGCCATCGGACTGGGTTTCTTGGCGGTGTATTACGTCCGACACGACTTCTGGTGGGCTATTATTCCCAGCGGCACCCTCCTGAGTGCGGCGGTGGTGGCTGGGCAGGGCAATCAAGGAAACGCCGGTGGATTTCTTTTCTTCTTTGGCCTGACCCTGACCTTTGCTGCGGTGTATCTCATCGGGCAGCGCTGGGCGGTGTTCCCTGCTGGGGCTATGCTGGTATTGGCCCTACTGACGACCACACAGACAGCGCACACCGCCCTGACCTATCTGATTTCGCTGGGCCTGGTAGTGGCTGGGGTCTATCTGCTGCGCCGGGGTCAGACCCCTGGTAAAGGAGGAACTCATGAACACGGCTAAACGTCTGTACCGTAGCCGCAAAGAGCGCAAGATTGGCGGGGTGTGTGCGGGATTGGCCGAGTATTTCAGCTTAGACCCAACCATCGTGCGGGTGATTTTCGTGCTGGCAGCTTTGGTCTGGGGTGGGGGCTTGTTGCTTTACCTGATCCTGAT
The DNA here is from genome assembly GCA_015478585.1 of Thermaceae bacterium. GTDB lineage: Bacteria > Deinococcota > Deinococci > Deinococcales > Thermaceae > Meiothermus. Next base: position 12,046 of record JADMIM010000075.1, read on the forward strand.
GTTCGTAGTACCCGAAGCCCCTATTGAGGAGAAAGCCCAGCCGGATGGGAGCGCCTAGCGTGAGCTCCACCCCAAAGCTACCGCAGCCGCACCGACCTAGAGATTAGCGGGGTGTGTGCGGGCATTGCTAAATACTTCGGCCTCGAGGCCATCTGGGTGCGGCTTACCGCCAGGGCCAGGGCCACTACGAGAGCGAGAATTACGCCACCGCCGAAAACCGCATAGACCTCGAGGTACAAGGCGGGGTAGGGCGGGTACAAATCCAGTGCTAAGAACATATCGCCCAAAGCGCGACCCGCGATAGGTTTTTAGCTTTCGGCTTTAGGCCAAATTCATCTACCGGGCTTCACTCTTGCGCATCGTTGGCAGGTCTAAATCGGTCTGCACTTTGCCAAACAGCAAGCGTCCAATCTGGGTCTGGATGGCCTGGGTAATTACTACCCCAACCTCTTTGCCTTTGAAGGGCAGGGCATCGTCTACGACGATCATGGTGCCATCCTCGAGGTAGCCCACCCCTTGCCCTGGCTCTTTGCCCTCTTTGACGATGGTGATACTCAGTTGATCACCCTGCTGCAACGGGGTGCGCAGTACCGAGGCCAGGGCCTGTATGGAGAGGGTCTTGACCCCGTAGATGCGCGAGAGTTGGGCCAGGGCGTGGTCGTTAGTGACCAGGGCTGCACCCATTTTTTTGGCTTCGGAGAGAATCTGGTCGTCCACCGGGTCATCGGTTTCCACCGTTTCCAGCACCTCCAGGCCCACGGTCAGCTTGAGGCGCTCGAGGGTGTCGAGGCCGCGCCGTCCCTTAGCCCGTTTTTGTTGGTCGGAAGAATCTGAGAACATCTGAAGCTCGCGCAAAGCTTGGCGGGGAGCGAACAGCGGCCCTTCCAGAAAACCCATCTCGGCCACATCGCCGATGCGCCCGTCAATCAAAACTGAGGTGTCGAGCACCTTGCCCCCTTTGAGCTTGGGGGCGACAGGCGGGGCGGGGCGCACCAGCCGAAAGTAGTCGCGGTTGACCACCGCGAAGGCTGATAGCGACATTACCAGCACCGCGGCAATAATTAGCGAATGGATCGGCAAAAATCCCGGAATCTGGTTGAGCAAGTTGGTCAGCAGCACCGAGAGCAGCAATCCCAGCCCGGAAGCAATGGTGACAGCTACCCCGACCTCGGGGGGTAGTTTCTTGAGCCAACCTTGGGTGTTTTCCCAGCGACCCTCGAGCCAGTGGGCCAGCCGAGGAACCAGCAAAAAGCCCACCAACAAGCCTACGAGTCCAAGGTAGAGCCGGTTCAGGCTGGTCAGATTGCCAATGCCCCCACCGGTCATCCAGCCTGTAGCCTCGAAAACTATCCCCAAGCGGTAGCCGAGCAGGGCAAACAGAGCATAAAGCACCAGCCGCAGCAGGTTCATAGCAGTTTCTCCAGGGCTTTCTCGAGGCTCCTGAACTCCGGTGGATGCACCAGCCGAGAAAACCCGGCTCGTTTGCCCTCGCGCAGGCGGCGCTCGAGACCCTCCACGCTGCGCAGCTCTCCCGCCAGACCAACTTCACCCACCGCAGCTACCGTATCGGGAATGGGTTTGCCCATCACCGCAGAATACACTGCCAGACCAATGGCCAAATCCAACCCTGGGTCGAAAACCCTCAAGCCCCCCGCCAGGTTGACATAGACATCGAGGTTGCCCAGTTGCAACCCTAAGCGACGCTCGAGTACCGCCAGCACTACGTCCACGCGTCGACTATCCAGCCCCTGCGAAACCCGTCTGGGAGCAGGGAAAGGGGTCTTGGCGGCCAGAGCTTGAACTTCCAGGGCCAAGGCCCGCTCGCCCGAGAGCGTGAGTGCCACCACCGAACCCGGAGCCCCCACGGGCCGCTCGGCCAGGAAGGCCGCCGAGGGATTGGCAACTTCCTCCATGCCCTCGTTGAGCATTATGAACACACCTATCTCGCCCACCGGCCCAAAGCGGTTTTTAGCGCTCCTGAGGACACGAAAGTTTCCGGCAGTCTCCAAATAGAGCGTGCAGTCCACCACGTGCTCGATAACTTTCGGCCCCGCCACAATGCCTTCCTTGGTGACGTGACCGACCAGCACCGTCGTAACCTGATGGTTTTTGGAGAAGCGCGTCAGGGCCGAAGTGGAGTCACGCACTGCTACCAACGAACCGGCTGGCGAGACGGTTTGCAGGGTTTGCACCGAGTCCACCACCAGAAAATCCGGCGGAGAAGCCTCGAGGGTTGCCAGCATGGCCTCGAGCTGGGTTTCCCGCAGCAGCTCGAGTTGGCCCGAAACCCCCAGCCGCTCGGCCCGCAGGCGAATCTGACCAGGGGATTCTTCGCCCGCCAGGTAGACCACGCGCTTACCCTGCTGGAGCATCTGGTGGGCCACTTGCAGCAGAATCGTGCTCTTGCCCACTCCGGGTTCTCCGCCCAAGAGGAGCACCTCACCCGGAACGAAGCCCCCACCCAATACCCGGTCTAGCTCGTTAATACCACTGCTGAAGCGGACTTCACCGCCCGCCGGAACTTGGGCCAGCTTGGTGATGGCTTCTAAGTTGGGCTGCACCCGGACTGCCGTGCGCAAGCCACCGGAAGCTGTCCGAACGCTAGAAACCGCCGGGGCTTCTTCCTTGAAGCTGTCCCAGGCCCCACAGTTGGGACAACGGCCCAGAGCCTTGACCGACTTATAACCGCATTCGGTGCAGCGATATTGAACCGATATCCTAGCCATAGATGCCCTGTCGAAAGTCGAAGGCCGAAGGTTCGAGGTCGGATTGACCAGTGACCTTCGACCTTAGACCTTGAACCTTAGACAAGCGAGACTTCTTCCTCCTCGAAGGCAATCTCGCCGTCCTTGAGCGTGACGAAAAGGGTACGGCCTGGATGCGAGAGCAGCTCGAGCGAGAGCGGGTCTTCGATTTTTTCGCGGATGAGGTTGCGCAGGATGCGGGTGCTGCCTTGTTTGGGAGCGGAGTCTACCAGCCAGGCGGCCAGAACTGGGTCGAAGCGCACGGGCTTCTCGCGGCTTTCCAGTTCCTTAGCCATGTCCTCGAGCATAATTTGCGTAACCTGTACCAACTCCGCTTCTGAGAGGTTGCGAAAGCGAATCACCTCGTCCAGACGGTCGAGAAACTCCGGCGTGAACATAGCCTTGAGGGGGCTCTCGGTGTCTACCTCGCGGTCAATGAAGCCGATGCCCGGCCCCACGTTGAAACCGGTGTTGGAGGTCATGATCAGGATTACCCGGCGGAAATCCACCGTGCGGCCCAGACCGTCGGTCAGGCGACCTTCATCCAGCACTTGCAGGAAAGTGTTGTAGATATCGGGGTGAGCCTTCTCGATTTCGTCCAGGAGCACCACCGCGAAAGGCTGGCGGCGCACGGCTTCAGTCAAACGTCCCCCCTGCTCGTAGCCCACATAGCCTGGAGGGGCACCAATCAGCTTGGAGATGCTGTGGGGTTCCTGAAACTCGCTCATGTCGAAGCGAATCAGGGCGCGTTCGCTGCCGAAAAGAACTTCCGAGAGTGCCCTGGCGAGGTGGGTTTTGCCCACACCCGACGAGCCCACAAAAAGGAAGCTGGCTGAAACGCGGGTGCGTCCACCCAGCCCCACCCGGCTGCGGCGCAGGGCTGCGGCCAGGGCCTCGACAGCCTCGTTTTGACCAATCACCCGGCGCTTGAGTTCGGGCTCGAGGGCCGAGAGCTTGCTGTCGTCCTTATCGTCTACGTATACGCCACCCCAACTGTCCACCACGCTCTCGATATCTTCGCGGCTGACCAATGGCGTACCTTCGTCGTCCATCGCCACCGGCAGGCCCAGCGAGTCGTTGAGGCGCACCCGGCTGGCAGCTTCATCAATAAGGTCTATGGCCTTGTCGGGGAAGTTGCGCCCCGGCAGGCTGCGAATCCCGATTTTGACCGACATCCCGAGAATTTCGTCGGGGATGACCACCCCGTGGTGAGCCTCGTAGCGTGGACGCAAGCCTTTGAGAATCTCCAAGGTTTCGTCGGGGGAGGGCTCGAGCACAATCACCGGCTGGAAGCGGCGCTCGAGGGCCGCATCTTTTTCGATGTAGCGATGGTATTCGCCCGTAGTGGTCGCGCCAATTACCTGAATCTCACCCCGGCTGAGGGGCGGCTTGAGGATATTGGCGGCATCGAGGGTGCCTTCGGCCCCGCCTGCCCCAATCAGGGTATGCAATTCGTCAATAAAAGCCACCACTTTGGCGTTTTTGAGTTCCTCGATAATCTGCCGCAGGCGCTCTTCAAACTCGCCACGATACTTGGTTCCGGCCACCACGCCTGCCAGATCTACCGAGACGATGCGGGCTCCCCGCAGCACCGGTGGCACCCGACCCTCGACAATAGCCTGAGCCAACCCTTCCACGATGGCAGTCTTGCCCACGCCGGGGTCGCCGACCAAAACCGGATTATTCTTGGTGCGCCGGGCCAAAATCTGGATGACCCGGTTGATCTCTTCGTTGCGCCCGATTACTGGGTCGAGCTTGCCTTCCCTGGCCTCTCGGGTCAGATCGCGCCCATATTCATCGAGGAATGGCGTTGCCACGGCCTTCTCCTTGCTGGTTTCACCCGCTTGGGAAAGCACCCTCCAGCGGATGGTGTCTACATCCTTGGCGTAGTGGGTCATGATGCGATAGGCAATGCCGTCGCCCTCGCGGATGATACCCAGCAGAATGTGTTCGGTTCCGATAACTTGGCTGGACATATTGCGGGCTTCGGCCCCGGCGAGTTCCATCACCCGCCGCGCTCTGGGCGTAATTGCAGGCGGCTCGCCGGTGCGCGAGCCTTCGCCGCGCCCGACCAGCTCCTCGACCATCCGACGCATGGCCTCAAGGCTGGCCCCATACTCCATCAGGATGCGGGCCGCCGTGCCGCCCTCGCGCATCAAGCCCAGCAGCAGGTGCTCCGGCCCAATCATGCTGTGCCCGAGGCGGCTGCCCTCCTCGCGGGCATAATGGAACACCAGCCGGGCACGGTCGTCGTAGCGGTTCAAGACAGGCCCCCTTTATATATCTGATATAAGTGCAGAGACTTAGGCATTTCTTCCTCAATAATACAGTATGACCCGAGTTTTTTAGGTGTTTGCGCCACACCTTACCAAGAACGGGTGTGACCGATTACCGCAATCTAAAGCGAATCTCAGTGTTACGGCGAAACCTGAACTCTCCACAGGGGCTTTTCTGACAGGCATTTGAGGGCTCCTTTCTTAGTTATACGCAGTTCGTGAGGGAGGTGGATGCTAATAGGATTCTCAGCAATGCAGGCGCGGAAATTCGGCTCGAGCGAACGTTTCTTGTCCAAAACTAATGTGGAAGTTTTCGGGAATGTGGCTCGAAGGCAGTGGGACGGCGAAGTGAGGTAGATTGGCTAGTTCAGACGGCTATAGATTACATCCAGCGCCACTTCTAAACCCACACAAGGCAGCCGTAATATGCCACCTGCCTCGAGCCGTTCGCAGTGCCACCCATCTCCCGTTCTGCGGTAGATTTCAGCTCTGGAGGTTTCCTGCTCGAGCAGTACATAGGCTTGCAGAGACTCGAGGGTCTGATAATTCAGCCATTTTTCACCCCGGTCAATATCCGCTGTCCCCTTCAACAAAACCTCAACCACGACACAGGGCCACTTGACCATGCGGGAATCGTCTTCGTTTTCGCAGTAAATCATCACGTCAGGGTAGTAAGTTTCGCCGTTCGCCCAGACCAAAGTATCGGCGATGGCGACCAGGCAGGAAGTACCTTCACTGGCCGCCTCTAGCTGTGTCCCCAGCCGAACGGCGATGCGGTTGTGCCGCCGGGTTCCGCCCGCCATTAGGAAGATTTGCCCGTCCACGAACTCGTGCTTCTCGCGGGAGGAGAACTCGAACTCGAGGAACTGCTCGAGGGAGACCTCGGTTTTGATGGGGGGCAGGGGGCGCGGCATGAGTCTATTATTGACGATTCGCTGAGCCTTGCGCCAAGATAGTGAATGCGTTGATTCGCAGGAGTACCCTGGCGTTCAGCTTCAGCGTAGGGCCATAGGCCCCCGGCTATGCCGGTGCTACAGCGAGTTTGGGACGGTGTGAGCCAAGCGGTCAGAGCCGGGGGAAAGGCAGCGGAGAAAGCCGAACGCTAAACGCCAGACGCAAAACGCCAAAGGCAGGCAGCGTGAGGCCAACGCACTCTAAAGGTGCTAGGCGGGTTCACCCGCTTAGAACTGGGGTGGAACCGCGAATGACCTCATTCGTCCCCAGGCAGACGCGCTGCCGGGGGCGTTTTCTTTTATCTCCACGGCAGCCGAAGTTAGCGTAAAACGTAAGACGTTTAGCGTGACTGAAAGGAGCAAACCATGCCTGCTGAGACAATGGATGAACTGGTTTCTTTGGCTAAGCGCCGGGGCTTTATTTTTCCCGGCTCTGACATCTACGGCGGCCTGCAAGGAACCTATGATTACGGCCCGCTCGGGGTCGAACTCAAGAACAACCTCAAGGCGGCCTGGTGGCGGGCCAACATCTACGAGCGCGACGATATGGAAGGGCTGGATTCGGCGCTCCTGACGCATCGCTTGGTACTGCGCTATTC
>JADMIM010000076.1 GCA_015478585.1 Thermaceae bacterium
GCTCCCTCACCAGGCCCCGGCCCAGCGGCAGGGTGCGGGCCTTGCCGCCCTTGCCGCGCCGGATTGTCGAGGTGGAGCAGCAGGGGCAGGAGCGGGCAGGGTATGGTGAGCGGCTGCTGGAGCAGCTCTCGGCAGATTTGACTGCGCGGCTGGGGCGGGGTTTTTCGGTGGATAACCTCGAGACCATGCGCCGCTTCTTCCTGGCCTTTCCCGGTGCGCAGATATCCGAGACGGTGTCTCGGGAATCGCCCTTCCCCCTGTCCTGGTCGCACTACGTGCTGCTGGTGCGGCGGGTACGAAGTGAAGAAGCGAGGGCTTTCTACCACGCCGAGGCCCTGCGCGGGGGATGGTCGGTGCGGCAGCTCGAGCGCCAGATCAACGCGCAGTTCTACCAGCGACTGGTGCTCTCCAGGGACAAGGCGAGGGACTCCCTAACCAGGTATTAGCGGCGGAGTACAAGCTGCAACTGCCCGACGAGGCAAGGCTGGCGAGGGAGCTCGAGCAAGCCCGCGAGGCGCTGGTGGAGAGAAGGCGGCTGGGGGGCGACCCCTGAGCGGGTATCCCTGTAAACTGCCCCCGTTCGGCTGTGGAAAGGTTGAACCGCATCCCCTTGCCCGAGTAATTTCGCTTTCGCATTTCGACCACGAAGTTCGAGCCAATTCCCTGGGCTCAAGCGTCTCAGCCGAGGTAAAATCTCGCCCAAGACTTCACTTTTCAAGCCTTGTGCGAAGTTTCAAGATGCTGGATGAGTCATCCCTCGAAACACAATTGACCTTTTGATGAACTCAAGGGTTTATGCTCTTTGGCCTAGGTTCTTCTACACCCCCAAACAAAGCTGCGACCATGAGGCCGAGACCGCTCACGACCGCGTCGACCCTTTTGTTCATCCTGTGCTGTGCCGGTCTTTCGGCAGCGCAGAACGTGCCTTTTCTGACACCTGACTGGCGCACCCCTTACCCGGTGGGCGGCGCAGTTTTGGATGACGACCAGAATGTCTATATGCTCTCGAGCAAACAGCTCAGCGCGGTGAACGTCCAGAACGGGAAGGTGCTCTGGCGGCGGGCTGTTGCGCTTGGTGCGGGTGACTTAAGCAACAGGGTGGCCCTGATGGGTTCGACGCTCTACGTGCTCGAGTCCCCAAATAAACTCCGGTTCGTGAGGGTTTTGGACGGTGGCCTGGAGCGCACAGTAGGTCTACCAAAGTCTCCATCGGCCCCGGCCCAGGTTTCAGCGGGCGAGGGGAATCTGGTGGTGACATTGGCCTGCCCTGGCTACCCAGATGACCCCACCCGCGCCACAGCTCGCTGCTCCGACCCCGAACCCGAGGGCGGTCAAGGTCAACCCTGGGCAGTCCAAAACCGAGACCTTCACCTTCAAGAACGAGGGCGACGGCCCCATGAGTTACAAGATTGACGTGCCCACCGCCTCCTGGTTCGCCCTGGTCAGCCCGACCAGCGGGACGCTGAGCGCTGGCGCGACGGCCACCATCACTGTGAAGAGCCCCCTGTCCTGCCGAGCCCGTGGGGGTGGATCCGGTGGAGCTGAAGCTCTACACCGACAAAACCATAATTCCCTTTGACATCGCCTTCAACGACCCGGCGGCGCAGCGATTCCGCTCGCTCGTGGTGCGGATGGAGTGCTTTAAGGTCAAGGTCGAGCCGCTCCAGGCCCCCTACAACGGCCCATTGCAGGATTGCACTAACGTCGGCAGCAAAATCCACCGTGAGCACCAGCGTCAAGGCGCTGTCTTGGGATCGCAGCAAGTTCAACGTCAAGCTCGACGGGGCCAGCGCCTACGAGTTCACCTCTTATCCCACCACCGCCCTCGATGCCAACCCCTTCGTGTTCAACTTCTTCGGCACCAAGAGCTGCAACCTCCCCCAGGCCAGCCACAGCTTCGCGATGGCTCCCCCTGTCCTCGACTTACCCAGAACAGCTCTGTGGCCCGCGCGTACGCGCACACTTCTATCGAGTTACTGGGGAGTCGAGTTTACTTACATGTCAGAAGCATGCCCGGCAAGGCTAAAGCTACACAACTCACAAGGTCTATTGGAGCTATCTGGCCTGAGCCTATTGTCAGGAAGATGCAATGGGAAACTGACCGTGGTTGATTATTGGCAGCATCCAGTTCACACCCGCTTTATTCCAAGAGCTTTCCCCTGATCAAGCTCAACCGTTACTGCCCCCAACTCGACCCCACCCCCAGCCAGCCGGAACTCCGCTCGGTGGGACAACCGGTTGCGCATCCCCGCAATGAGGGGTTCTGGCTCGAGGCCCTGCATCCCCCCGCTGGGGCCGGTCATCCCGACATCGGAGATGTAAGCCATACCGCCAGGGAGGACTCGAGCATCCAGGGTAGGCACGTGGGTATGGGTGCCCAACACCGCCGACACTCGTCCATCGAATAGGAAAGCAAAACCCAGCTTCTCGAATACCGACTCGCCGTGGAAGTCCACCAGCACTCCATCCACCGCCCCGCCCCAGGCCACAAGCTGCCTCTCTGATGCCGTCACCGGGTCATCGGCCCAGGGCAGGGCGCTCTTACCCGCCAGGTTCATCACCCCCAGTCGATAACCGTTTTTCTCAACCACCAGGGCTCCTTTGCCCGGCGCGGCGGGGCTGTAGTTGAGGGGGCGCAGCACCCTGGGATGAAGCTGCACCTCCTCCGCACAAGGCCCGTCCCAGGAATGATTTCCGCCGGTCACCAAGTCCACCCCGAGGGCCAATAGGCGCTCGAGGCTGGGTGGCCTCATCCCGAAGCCCAACCCGCTCAAGTCCAGGTTCTCGGCGTTGGCGATGATGAAATCGGGCTGATGGTGGGTGATGACCTTGGGCAGCTCGGCCTCTAAGTACTCCAACGCGACCTGACCCACGACATCGCCGATGAAGAGTAGTTGCGTCATCCTTTGACAGCTCCTTCGGTAAAGGTCTCGAGGATGCTGCGCCGCATCCCCAGGTAGAGCAGCAAGGTGGGAAGGGTCGAGAGGGTAGCCGCCGCCATCATGGCTCCCCAGTTGTTGACCCCCTCGCCCCCGGCAAAGCGCTGAACCGCCACCGTCAGCACGTACACTTCGGGCTTGTTAGCGACCAGAAGCGGCCAGACAAACTGGTTCCAGGCATTGATAAACAGGTACACCGCGAGGGCTAAGATGGCGGGCCGGTTGGCCGGAACCAGCACCCACCACAGGGTTTGCCAGGAACCCGCGCCGTCTACTTGGGCGGCCTCGAGTATGCTCTGAGGGAAGCTGCGGAAGTGCTGGCGCAACAAAAAGATGCCGTAGCCCCCTGCCAGCATGGGCAGAATTAACCCTGGTAGGGTGTTGAGCAGATTCCACCTGGCCAGGAGCAGGTAGTTGGGTAGGTACGTCACCACGAAGGGCACCATCAGGCTAACCAGCACCAGCCCAAACAGGATTTCGCGCCCCCAGAAACGGTAGAAGCTGAAGGCATAGGCTGCGAGTACCGCCAGCCCGATCTGCCCAAGCGTAACCCCCAGAGCGAAGACCAGGGTGTTGAATAGATAGCGAAAAAAAGGGAGTCGCTCGAGCACCATGCGGTAGTTGTCGAGGGTCAGCGGCCAGGAGAAGGGGCTCAGCACCGAGGCCAAGACCCCATTGGCGGGTTTGAGGCTCAGGCCTACTTGGTAGAGTAGGGGAGCCAGCACCAAAGCCACCGCCAGCAGTAGCAGGCCACGGGCCAGCCAAACCCCTCTCCTAGCGCTCATAACGCACCCCCTGCTCGAGCAAGCGGAACTGCCAAAGGATAAACCCCGCGAACAGGGCCATCATCAACACCGCTTGGGCCGAGGCCAGCCCGGCCCGGAAAAACTTGAAACCGTCCTGGTACACCGCATACATGAGGTTGCTGGTGCTGCCAAAAGGCCCCCCTACGGTGAGCACTTCAATGGGGATGAAGGCATACTCGAGCGCCTGTATGACGGTGGACAAAAAAAGGAACAAGGCACTAGGCCCAAACAGGGGCAGCACCACCCGCAGCAATAAGACCACTCCATAGGCCCCGTCCACACGGGCGGCCTCGAGCAGGTCTCGGGGGATGGCCCGCAGCCCGGCCAGGGCAATCAGATAGTGAAACCCCAGAAACTTCCAGACCGCTACTAACGAAACCGCCGGAAGCGCGGTTGCTGCGTTGCTGAGCCAAGTCTGTGGTGGCAGTCCGAGGTGGCTTAGCAGGCCGTTGAACACCCCCCCAGCGGGTAGGTAGAACCACAACCAGACCAAGCTCCCTACCGAGACTGCTACCACCGTGGGAGCGAACAGCAACGACTGGTAGACCTCCCCCTCGCGTTCTCTCACTTGCAGGGTGAGCAGGGCCAATCCCACCGGCAGCAGGAAGTTGCCAAGAAGTGCCAGCAGTACGTACATCCCACTTTGAACCAAGAGCCGCCCGAAATCAGGGTTGGTGAGCAGGGTGTGGTAGTTCTCGAGGCCCACCCAAGTGCGCTTGGTACTCACCAGGTTCCACTCGTGGAAGCTGATGTAGAAGGTGCTCAGCAACGGGTAGTAGACAAAAAGCAGCAACACCAGCAGGGCCGGAGCCAGGTACAAGTAGGGGGTCAGCCCTTTGTTGGGCTGACCCCGGCGGATCGCAGGGGACTTACCGGCAGCTAGGGCCATACGTGACCGTACCCTCGGCAGGTAAGGGCCAGGCCAGCTACCTGAGGCACTTCTCGCCTTTGATCAAGCCGCTGACCTCCTGGGCCGCATCACTCAGGGCGACCTGGGCCGTAGCCTGCCCACCCAAGGCTCGCTGAGTGGCCTTGAACAGTGCCTGCGAAGCAGCCAGGCCGTTCGAGCCTGGAAAGCTAGTCCAGCGATAGACATTGGGGAGTTGCTGGAGGCCTACCCGCTGAATGGGGTTTTGGGCCATGAAGTCCTTGAGGTAGCGAGGATCATCAGCCAGCTTGTCGAGTAGCGGGACATAGCCGGTTCCTTTCGTCCAGAGGGTAAAACCCTCGTCAGAGGTGAGGAACTGGATGAATTTCCAGGCGGCCTCCTGCTTGGCAGAGTCTTTGGAGAAGACCACCAGCACATTGCCACCGCCTGGCAGCCGGGCGGGCTTGGAGCCAAAGGTGGGGAAGTGAGTGCCGTGCAACTCGAACTTGCCCTGCGCGGCGGTTTGCAGCCCAGCCCGCTTGGCAATGGTGGTCATGTAGGCTCCAGCTTCGCCTGCCAGGAAGGCTTGCTCGCCCTGATTCCACAGGGCATTGATAGCCAGGCCGTCCTTCACTAAGTCGGCCCAGAACTGTAGGGCCTCGACTGCTTCTTTGCTGGCAAAAGCCGGAACCGCGTGTCCACCCTGGCAGCCCAGCAGGCTGCCGCCGTTAGAGGCAATGAGCGACTCGAGGCTCCAGTTGTCGTCGAGAAGTTGGATGTAAATGGGCTTGCCCGTGCGCTCTTTGAGCTGCTGTGCCGCCGCACGCCATTCGGCCCAGGTCTGGGGTGGGCGGTCGGGGTTCAGGCCAGCTTTCTTGAACAAGTCGGCATTGTAGTAGGTGACGATGCTGGAGAGTGCGTAAGGCATCCCCAGTTGCTTGCCATCCACCTGGCCCAGTGCCATTACGTTGGCTGGGAAACGCGAGAGGCTGCCCCCGAACTTGGTACTAAGGTCGGTCAGGGGAACGTAGGGAAAGTTTTCCGAGACGTAGCTGGTGTAGAGGTAGCCGATCTGGGTGACATCGGGTGGGTTACCCCCGGCCAGGGCGGCCTGGAGGTTTTGTAACAGACCGGTGTAGGAGTTCTGGTTGAAGCGCTCCTCGACTTTGATGTTGGGATTGCGCTTTTGAAACTCGGCGATCAGATCACGCACTGCGGGCAGGCCGAAAGTCTCGGTGTTGATGTGCCAATACTGGATGGTCACGGGCTGCTGAGCCAGCCCTAGGCCCAAGGCCAGCGTCAGGATTGCCAACCACTTCTTCATCCCTACCTCCTTGACGTGTCGGCACAGCAGAAATCTATTTCTGCTGTGCCGACACCGGGAATCTATGCGGCGAGTGTCACCCCCATGTCAACCTCCTCCCCTACCCAGCGCAATGAAATCCAGTCGTTGGCCTCGGCACTAAGCCTGCTCGAGACCCTGGCCGGGCTCGAGGCCGCCTCCCTCAGTGAACTGGTGCGGGAGAGCCGGCTAACTTATACCCAGACCTTTCGTATGCTAGCGACCCTGGAAGCCCGGGGATATGTCCTCAGAGACGGACAAAGGGTCTACCAGCCTGGCCCCCAGGTTGCGCTTTTAGGGCAGCGGGCCGGCTGGTCCCACGAGTTGGTGGAAGCTGCTGCCCCTCACCTGGACGCACTCTGTGAGCTAAGCGGGGAACTGGTGTTATTGGCAGTGCGCCCAGGGCTCGAGCGCATGGTAGTAGATCGCCACCCCTGGCGCTACTCGCTACGGGTGGACTGGCCGGTGGGCTCACGGCTACCGCTGCATGTGGGTGGGCTGGGAGTGGCCCTGCTGGCTTTTGCCCTGCCAGAGGTACAGGCCCAGGTGCTCAAGGGATCCCTCGAGCGATATACCCCACATACCCTCAGCTCTCCCCAAGCCCTGCGCAAAGAACTCCAGCGGGTGCGCCAAAACCGCGTGCGGGTCTCGGTGGATGACTGGGCACTGGGAGAGTTTTCGGTGGCGGCTCCGATCGTTCATGATGGCTCAGCTTTTGGTGCAGTCAACATTGCTGGCTTCGCAGCGCGGCTTGATGCCGGGAGGCGCAACGAATACTCCCGTGCGGTTAAGTCGGCAGCCGAGACCATAGCTGCGATCTACTCCAGAGAAAGCGCATTCCCAAACACCTAGAGCGGCTCCCATGAACAGGCATCCCTTATTCCCAGGATTTTTGTGTGAGCAACGCTTAAATAACCCCGCTCGGGTACTAGCTCGGCTGTATCGCGCTGTGCGCCACTCCGCCCCGGGTACGGGCAGGGCCCGTATCGGCCTGGGGCCGACTCCGCCCCGGTAGCCATAGCGAAGTTCGGTGGCAATCTGTTTTTTCATGACCCTGGGCTGACAGTTCCTGGTAAACAATCGTGGAGCGGTTCAAGCGCCGTAGCAAGCGAGGTCATTCATGCGTAAACTACTCTTCCTAGTTCTCCTGGTGTGGGGAGCGGTGCAGGCCCAAACTCTGACCCTCTACACTTCTGAAGTGTTGCAAAACATCAACCCCATGATCGAGCTGTTCCAACAAGCCAATCCAGGGGTAAAGGTGCAGGTTTTTCGCAGCGGCACCGGTGAAATCATCGCCAAGCTGCGGGCCGAACTCGAGGCGGGCAACCCCCAACCTGACCTGCTGTGGATCGCCGACGAGACCTTCTTCCGCGAGCTGAGCAGTAAAAACTTGCTGCGTTCAGTTCCAGTCACCAATCCAGGCTTCCCGGTCAAACTGGCCTACCAGGGGGGTCGCTATTACGAAGTGAGGCTGCTGTACAACGCTATTGCCATCAATACCCGCACCCTGGGCGGTAAACCCGAACCCAAAACCTGGAGCGACCTGCTTAAACCCGACTACAAGGGTCTGATCGGGATGCCCAACCCGAACTTCTCGGGGGCTGCACTGTCTACCGTAGGAACCTTTGTTCAACGGCTGGGATTAGGCTTTTTCGAGCAGCTCAAGGCCAATGGCCTCAAAGTCGAGCAATCCAACCCGGTGCTTCAGCAAAAGCTAGCTTCTGGGGAATACGGGCTGGCTATCATCACCGATTTTGGCATCCGCGACGAGATCCGCAAAGGTGCTCCGCTCAAGGTGATTTACCCGCGCGACGGGGCAATTTTAGTGCCCACCCCCATCGGTATCCTGAGCAGTAGCAAACAGCCCAAACTGGCCGAGCGCTTTGAGCAGTTCTTGCTTTCCTCAGAAGCCCAGGCGCTGTTTTCCCAGCAGGGGTATGTCCCAGTAATCGGCAGTGCCCCCCGTCCGAACGGGCTCAGCGGCGAAGTGCTCTCGATACCGTCGGCGGGTGACTACATCCAGGCTAACCGGCAAAGCTTGCTCGAGCGCTTCAACGCTCTGTTTGGGCTCAAGCAGTAGGTGAGTATGCCAAAGACCCTATGGATTGTAATTCTGCTGGCCCTGTTCCAACTGGGGCAAGCTCAGGAAAGTCTCACTCTCTATGCTGCTGGAGCCCAACTGCCCGACCTCAATGCTTTGGTGGAGGCCTTCAAGACCACAAATCCCGGCGTTGAGATCAAGCTGTTCCGTTCAGGGGCGGGAGAAGTGATCACCAAACTTCGCGCCGAGTTGGAAGCGGGAAACCCCCAGCCCGACCTGATCTGGCTGGTGGGTACACAGTTCTTCCAGGAGTTAAGCACCAAGGGGCTCTTGCGCAGGGTTCCCCCGACCATGCCCGGTTTTCCGCTTCGGTTCGCCTACGAAGGGGGGAAGTATTACGAGGTGCGCTTTCTGTATAACATCCTGGCAGTCAATCGCAACCGCCTTCCCAAGCCCCCAAGCTCCTGGCGGGAGTTGACTAACCCTGAGTACCGAGGCCTGGTGGTCATGGCTGACCCCAACTACTCTGGGCCCGCCTTGGCCGCTCTAGGAACCCTGACCGAGCGCTATGGCTTTGGATACTTCGAGGCTTTGAAAGCTAATGGTTTGCGGGTAGAACAGTCCAACCCCCTTTTGCAGCAGAAGCTCGCACAGGGTGAGTACGCTCTCGCTATCACCAACGACTACGGGGTTCGGCAAGAAATCGCCAAAGGTTCCCCGCTCAGCGTTGTCTACCCCAGCGATGGGGCAATTCTGGCCCCCACCCCCATCGGCATCCCCACTTGGAGTAAAAACCCAGCCCTGGCCGAAAAGTTTTTGCGCTTCCTTCTCTCTGATCGGGGCCAGCGGGTCTTTGTTGAGCGAGGGTATTACCCGGTGCTAACAGGTTTACCGGGGCCGCAAGGAAGCCCCCTGAAGATTTTGAGCATGCAAGCTAAGGGGGTCTCTGCCGAACTCCTCTTTCACTTCAACGCCCTGTTTGGTCTGCGCTAATGCCGTGATAGCCCGGCTGCCACCCCTCTCGAGCCTCCTATGGCTGGCTTTTAGTCCGTTAATGGCACTGCCGCTGCTGGTGCTGGTGTGGCGCGGGGCCAGACATCTGGGCACGTGGTTGGGAGTCTGGGACATCGCCTTGTATTCGCTGGGGCTTAGCAGCCTCACTAGCCTGGGATGCCTGGGGGTGGGAACGGGTCTGGCCTGGCTGGCTTTTCGGGCACGGCTCGACCCCCGATGGGATACGCTCCTGCTACCGGCCTATCTGATTCCTCCGTTCGTGAGCGCATTGGGGTTCTTGTACACCCTCGAGCTGCTACACATTCGCCCCTACGGGGTAGGTGGGATGGTGCTGGTATGGGTCAGCCACTATGCCCCGCTGGCCTATTTGCTGCTGCGGCCCACCTTCGAGACCCGCCTCGGTCCCTTGCTGTTGGCCTGCGAGGTTCACCGGGTAACGGGGTTTAGGCGGCTTCGGGCTTTGCTACCGCCGCTATTCCCGGCCCTGCTGGCTAGCTGGGGGATAATCTACCTGGCAATCCTGGGCAACTATGGGGTTCCCGCCCTGCTGGGACTCCCAGCAGGGGTATATACCCTGCCAACCCTGGCTTACTCGCGGCTTTTTTCACCGCTCAGCTCGAGCCCAGTGGGCGAGGCTGCGGCCATCGGGATGCTGTTGGGGCTGCTGGCCCTTCCAGCACTGGCCCTCACCCCTGAGACATCTGGCGAACCCTCACTGCGACCTGTGTTGCCCAGGCGGGTCGGGCTAGCGCAGGCCAGCCTGAGTGGTTTCGCCCTGCTAGGGGTGCTGCTGCCCCTATTAGGCCTGCTGCACAAGGCTTTGTTCAACCCTTACAGCGGGGTCTGGCAACCTGCCTTCGTCGAGGCTTGGGCACTGCCCCTGGTGCGCCATGGGCTCCTCAACTCGCTGGGGTTATCCCTGAGCACTACTGGACTGCTGCTTCTGTTAGGGCTGGCCCTGGCAACCCGGCCGGGGGCAGTGCGACTTTTGCGACGCTGGCTAGATTTATCGTACCTGTTGCCCGGAACTTTACTGGGGCTGGGTTTGATCCTGCTTTTAGCCCCGACAGCCCTCTATGCCACACCCTGGATATTGTTGTTGGCCTACGTGCTGCACTTCGCCGCCCTGATGCTCCGCACCCTCGAGGCCGGGTTAGGGGGTGGCATCGAGCGCTTAGTGCAGGTTGGGCAACTCTTCGGGCTTTCTTCCCTGCGGGCCTGGTGGAGAATCGGTATTCCGCTGCTGCGCCCATACTTGGCTGCGGGGGCCTTTCTGGTGCTGCCCCTAGCCCTATCCGAACTCACCTTATCGGCGCTACTATATGCACCGGGCAGCGAAACCCTGGGGGTGGCGGTACTTTCAGCCCTCAGCGGGGGTCTGTTCCGCGAGGCCGCAGCCGTAGGGCTAATTCTGATGCTCCTGTCTTTTTTACTGCTTTTCCTACCGCGGCGGGTGGGGTAATGTTGCGATTGGAGCGGGTCAGCAAAGGCTTCGGCAAAGACACTACTGGGGTGGCCGAAGTTAGCCTCGAGCTGGGCCCGGGGGAGATCCTGGCAGTACTCGGAGCCTCCGGCTCAGGCAAGACCACCCTGCTCAATCTGGTCGCAGGGGTACTGCGGCCCGACAGGGGGAAAATCTTCCTGGGCCAGGCGGATATAGCCCAGTGGATGCCGGAGCAGCGGCGGCTGGCCTATGTCTTTCAGGATCATGCCCTGTGGCCGCACCTGAGCGTCTTGGATCACCTGCTGCTGGTCATGAAACAGGCCAACCGCAAGGAGGCCCTGGGGCTGCTCGAGCAGGTCGGTCTGGGGAGTCTGGAGAACCGCCGCCCCCACCAGCTTTCAGGGGGGCAGCGCCAGCGCGTGGCTCTGGCACGAGCACTGGCCGCCCAACCCAGGCTGATTCTGCTCGACGAGCCGTATTCGGCGCTCGACCCCGTGCTGCGCGAGGGACTGCGGCTGGAGGTAGCCTCCTTGCTGAGGGCTCGTGGGGTGAGTGCCCTACACGTTACCCACGACCCCGACGAAGCTCTGGCCGTTGCCAGCCGTGTGGCGGTGATGAGCCAGGGCAGGGTTGTGCAGATAGATGATCCGGCCAGGGTCTATGCCCAACCAGCCACGCTTGCCGCCGCCCAGGCTTTCGGACGGCTAAACCTGCTACCAGTGAAGGTCAGCGGGGGGCGAGTGGCCTGGGGGAGTGGATTTATTCCTGTTCAGGGTATACGCGAGGGACTTGGTCTAATGGCTTTTCGCTACGAGAACCTGCAACCCCAAGCAGGCGGGGAACCTGGCAGGGTCGTCGAGGTATACGCCGGACGGGGAGAGCAGCTATGCCAGGTGGCTCTAAAGTTAGGAAATGTGGTGGTAGCCCTCGAGGCCACTCTGGGCAGCACGGTGGAACTGGCCCCCAGTGGGCTCCTGAGTGTGTTCTCACAGGAGAATCCACTAGACAAGAGCTGAAAAGAAAACAAGGAGAGGCTCGAGCCGGAGAGTAGTAGGCAACAAACGCAAGATCCCCTGAACTGTTCAAGTGTCTGGATTACCCATAACGTTATGGGTAATCCAGTGGAGCTATAACTCCTCCAGGTTTTTGGCCTCTCCCCTATCCTCAAAAATTCCCCGCGAACCATAGCGGCGTAGCAAAATTCGCCCAGGACGACCTTCACGGTGTTTAGCCAGATGAAGTACAAAAGGATCGAAGTTGCCACTCAAAGGATTGGAGGCATGATTTTGCAACACTGCTTCCTTGTCAGTGAGCTTATAGAGCATACTTGCGGTATAGGCCGAATACTCCACCTCGCCCGATTCTTTGAACATGCTCAGGATGTCTTCGTTCTCGAGGCGATTGCGACCTGCACCGTAACTGGCCCGGTTGACTGAGCTGATGGCTAAAACTGGACAGCCCAGCCCGCGGGCCAGCTCAACTTGGAGGCTCGAGGCTACCATCGCTACTCGCTCACGTAGCTCGCGGCGTTCACTGCCCGCAGGTGCGGGCATCCGTTGCAGATAATCAAGCACCACCAAAGGAGCTAGCCCATAAGCATCAGCTTGGCGTTCGGCTTCAGCCTTGATCGTAGCAACACTCCAGCGACCCGCACCCTCAATAATGCCAGCATCCCCCTCAGCCACCCTGAAATAGCGCGAAAGCTCTTTGAGGTGCTCGAGTTGCTCGGCGTAGTGCTGATGCAAATAGTCCTTCAAAGGGTGCAGGGTTTGCCCCTGAGCATATACCCCCCGCTTGAAGGCACTGATGGGCAGACCCGTAAGCCGCGCCGTCACCCGCGACCATAGTTCAAACTTGCTCTGCTCGTAGCTGACAAAAATCACCGGTCGTTGTCGGCTGGCATTGTGAATAGCCACCTGCAAGGCCAGCAGGGTTTTACCACTCGCAGTTACGCCTCCCAAGACATGCAACCCTTCGGAAAAACCACCTTCTAAAAGCCGGTCGAAGGTGGGCAAACTGGTGTCATAGCTATTAATGGGTCGGTTGGCCCTAGCATCTAATTCCCGAGCAAACTGCTCTCCTACATACCGGAAGTCTGAGGGTATCTCGGCTTCAGCCATGCGATTCTCGAGCCAAGAGGCCAACACCTCACTCCCCTGCTCAACCAACATCTGGTTGAGATCTTTGACCCCCTCCCCTACCCACTCTAGAATCCGAACCTTTATTCCTGCTGCTGTCAGCTCTTCGCTGAGGCGCTGGGCATGATGTTGACCCGCGTTGTCGTTGTCCATTGCCAAATAGCAGGTGATTCCTCTGAGTTTATCCAGCCAACCCTTGGGCAGTTTCCCCCCTGGCAAACCCATCACCGGAGATTGAGACCCCAAAGCCACCAGGGCAGCACCGGCATCGAGTTCACCCTCGGTCAGCAAGAGACAGCTTTGTTGTGAGGCTAAGTCAATGGCTTGAGCATTGAAAGGCACTTGAATTTCACCGCTGGGTCGGTCGTATTTGGGTTCTTGATCGGTGAGTGATCGAGCTGTAAAGGTGTATACCCGCTCGCCATAGCGATATGGAATCAGCAGCCGGTTTTTGAACTTACGAATCAGATAGTGATTCATTCCTGCTTGCTGGGCCACCTCTTCGCTGATAACTCCCAGGGCAAGGCTCTTGGAAACTGTAGCCAGATTGCGTTCTAGCAGATACTGTCTCCCCGTTTCAGCGATGCTCGAGGTTCCACTATGCAGTTCAGTGCTGGCAAGGCTAACTAGCAGCTCGAGGTTGATCGAGGTTTGCGGGGTGGAATGAGGGGTAGGTTTGGCTCTGGCTTGGTTATGGGTTTGGGGCAGGGGGATACCGGCTATGACTGCGGCTTCTTCCAGGGCTGCCTGCTTACTTAGGCCCTGGGTTTGCTCGAGGAGGTCGAACACATCAAAGGATTTTTGACAGGAGCCAAAGCAAAAAGCGTGGTCGGCATAAACGGCTAGGCTAGGGGTTTTTTCTTGGTGAAAGGGGCAGAGGATTTTTGCCGGATTGCCCTTACGGTATCCCGGTAATCCCGCTGCCCATTGCCGCAGATCTATTTTGGTCTTTATTTCGCTGCGCCATTGGCTCAAAGCATTCATGGTTTAAAGCATAGAGGGCGGTTTTCGTTTTGCCGCCCTCTATGCTTGAGTTAACATATTTGAGAATTTTTAATACTAATTAGGTTGAAGGCTTTTTGTCTAAAAACCTTTCAGAACAAAGTAATTTTGAGATAATTGTAAGAGCTATGCGTCAGTCAGCAGTGGGTTTTGCGTCAGTTAGGAGAGGGTTATGCGTCAGGTAAGGGTGGAATTTGCGTCAGTTAGGGAGGGGTCGTGGTTTTGAAATTTCATCATACAAAGCCTGGACGCTAAAGCCCGCCAAATTCGCCAAATCCCCGTAGCGTTCGATGCTCAAAAAGAGGCTGCTGTCCGGCAACAAGAGGGGGCTAAGAATCAACAGTAGAGCCGCGTCAGTGAGGAGTGAAACGTCCTTGCGTCAATCAGACAGGGGTAGTTAAAGCTGCAACACCATAAGTTCTCAGCGTCAGTTGCCGAGGGGTATTCGCAGAAGGCCAGACTCCATATCTGCGTCAGTTGGAGAGGGGTATTGGCGAACTCTTGCTGCCCAGCAGTAATTCAGGGAAACGAATGACCAAAACGGTTTCGGCATACAGGGCAAGTCCTGGGAATTGCCGGTCTTCGGGAAAACGCCACTCGCTCGAGGGGTCGTATTCCCAAGCCAGAATCACAGCATGGCTTTTGAGGGTGTCGAGGGCCTTCTCGAGGTATTCCTGTACCCTTCGTCCGTTGCGGTTTTCTTGGAATTTCTGGGCATCGTCCCACAGGCCGGAGCGCTCGAGCAGGGTTTGTACACGAATGCGACGGATATCGCCCTCGCTTTTATTAGCCCCCTCGCGCAAGAAGAACAGTAATTCCATCCCAGTTACCTTAGCCCAGGCATCTGAGCCGCGTGCTGGCAACTCCACCAGCTTGCGCTGCATTGGCACGAACTGCTTGGGATAGTTTTTGATCCAAGGCCCCAGCCGAATGCGCCAACGCAGGTGGTAGGACTCACCACTGGACACAACCCGTACCGTGTCACGTTCCTCTACGTTGAGCACCTTACGTTCGCGGATAGCCTCGACTTTGGTAGCTTTGCGCTTCCCGCTTTTAGGGTCTAGCGGAAGCTCCATGGTTCCAAGGCTGAGAGAAAGATACAGACGGTTCAAATCGGTCACTGCTTGCGCAGCTTGCAGCAATGCTTCAGGGTTGTATTCGCCTTTGGTCTTACGGCGATAGCCCATCGCGGTGACCAGTTCTCGAATATCCACCCAAACTGAGTCAGGTTCGCTGGCATCGTCCGACCACTGGCTCAGGGCTTTTGCCGTAATCAAGCGCCATACATCGGCGGTTCGGGGGGTCATCCGGGTGAGTTGTTGGCGCAAGGCATCTAAGTCCACACCTACCTCGTGGTAGCGCACCAGATTGCCTCGGTAATCGGTGTAAAACGGTTGCTGCTCTGCATTGACCTGCCAGCCTGAGCCCCTTGAAGCGCGATCCACAGCTTGGGCGGCTTGGTTGGTCAACACTTCGATTTTCCCTTCCTCTGCCCTGCCGAAGTCCATTGCATCGAGTTCTTGCAAAAGTCGTTGGAAGGTGTGGGCCGGGCTGGCATCCTGGGCGAGTTCTTGCTCGAATAGGTGCAGGGGCTGAGCTTTTTTGCTGGGACGGCCCGGTTTACGTTGTTTGAGTTTGGCTTGCAAGGCCAGGGGCAAGCGCTCGAGCCAGCCTGGATGGCTACTCGAAAGCCAGCGTAAACAAGCCACCACCAACTCAGCCCGCTCCATGACCTGCTCATGATAAACCAACCTCCTGCGGTAGCGCAAACGCAACTGATTTGCTTTTTTTGTTGCGTTTGTGCAAAAATCACCTGGTGAGAAAAAAATGGTTGACCACCGAAGAATATGCCAGTGTTCGTGGATATAGCGAAGCCTACGTCCGCCGCCTGGCCGGTGCGGGCGAGCTTCCTGGAGCCGAAAAACGCGGCGGGAACTGGATGATTCCGGTGGTTGAACCGCCTCTCGAGGAGCACCCCATGCGAACCATCGCGGTGTTCAACCAGGCTGGTGGGGTGGGTAAAACTACCCTCACCTACAACTTAGGCTATCAACTGGCCCAGCTTGGACTCAAAGTGCTGCTGGTGGATCTTGACCCTCAAGCGACCCTAACCTCGTTTCTGGGCCTGATGCCCTCGGAGCTAAGCAGCACTATCTACGACGCTTTGCTCAAGCGTGACCCCCTGCCTATTTCCACCAATCTGTATGGGATGGATTTAGTTCCGGCCAATATCCTGCTGGCCGGAGCTGAACTTGAGCTAGCCTCCGCACTCAACCGTGAATCGCGGCTGAAAAAGGTTTTGGGTGAAGTCAGCGCAGCCTATGATTTAGCCCTGGTGGATTGCCCTCCTAGCCTGGGGTTGTTGGCAATTTTGGGGTTAGCTGCTGCGGATCAGGTCTTGGTTCCAGTACAAACCCATTTCAAAGCCTATCTGGGAACCGATCAGTTACTTAAAACCGTGGACGGGGTACGAGCTGAATTGAACCCCAGGCTCGAGATCATAGGCTTCGTGCCCATGCAGTTTGCCCGTGGAACCCAGCACGACCGCGATGTGTTAGAGGCTCTAACCGTTCAGCTCACCCAGCGCGGGCCGGTGCTTCCAGCGATACCACAAGCCGCAGATTTCAAAAAGGCCACTGTGGAGACCAAACCCCTGGCTTTGTTCAACCCGCGTCACCCAGCGGTGGGTATTTTGCAAGAGATCGCCGATGGCCTATTTCAACGGCTTAGCTCAGCAGAGGTCAGAGCATGAGCAAGCCTAAACCTCCACGGGTCAATCCCATTTTGACCCAGCATCCAATGCGCAACGCCAATCCGATAACCGCGGTTTTGGAGGCTACCCGTAAGGGACAGGCTGAACAGGTTCCCCTGAGCAGCATTCGTATTCGTAAAGACCAACCACGCCGTTACTTCGATTTAGCCAAGCACCAATCTCTCACCGCTTCGATCAAGAAAAGTGGGGTTTTGGTTCCCATCGTGCTACGGCCCAGTGATGGGGCCCTCGAGATCGTGGCAGGGGAGAGGCGCTATAGGGCTGCGCTCGAGGCCAAGCTGACCCACATCCCAGCCGTGGTGCGCGAGCTCGACGACCAGCAAGCCCAGGAAGTCGCTCTGGCCGAGAACCTCCAGCGCGAAGATCTCAATCCCTATGAAGAGACCGAAGGGATGCTGGATTTGCTGTCACTGCGGTTGAAACTCGGTAGAGGAGAGGTGGTCTCCTTGCTCAACCACCTGGATAATGCCGCCAAAGGGCGGATTACCCATAACGTTATGGGTAATGAAAAAGCAGATGAAGTGGCCCAGATTTTTGAAGAAACTGCTCGGATGAGCTGGCAATCCTTCATAGCCAATCGTCTCCCATTGCTGAAGATGCCCACCGATGTGACCGAGGTGCTGCGTCAAGGCCGCCTCGAGTACACCAAAACCAGGGCCATTGCCCGAGTCAAGGACGAGGGGAGGAGACGGGCGTTGCTCGAGAGAGCCATTGCCGGGGACTGGAGTCTGAGCCAGATCAAACTCGAGTTGACTCGCCACAGCCCGAAGCCCAAGGCCAAGCAACTGAGCGATTCATTGGTCCGTTTATCCAGGTTGAGCAAAAAGTATCATCCCAGTTTGGCCGTACAAAAACAGGTCAATAGCCTGATCCAGCAGATCGAAACCCTGCTGATTGGGGAAACCGGGTCGCGCCGCTAGCAGAAACGCCATAATCATCTCCCCCACATGAGAAGTGTTGGCGGGCGGTTATGGTAGTGTCGCGGCTGTATGGTGCTTGCATTGTGGATCGACACTGATCCAGGGTTCGATGATTTGGCAGCCATCACCCTGGCGGCGGCTCGACCCGAACTGAACTTGCTGGGCTTGGGCCTGGTTGTGGGGAATGCCCCGCTGAGCCGAACTCTGGATAATGCGCTGCGGCTGGCCCAGGTTTTGCAACTCGAGCGTCCGGTCTATGGGGGTTGTGATCGGCCCATTCTGGGCCATGCCGAGAGTGCGGAAAACCTTTTGGGCTTGGGAGCGCCGGGCAGCCTGGATCGCAGGCTGCCTCCAGCCACATGGGGTTCGGAGCCAGGGCACGCGGCCCTCGAGCTGATTCGCGCGGCCCAGACATACCCTGGCGAACTTACCCTGGTAGCCATTGCCCCCCTCACCAACGTGGCCCTGGCGATGCGGCTCGAGCCCCAACTCCCCGAGTTGCTGCAGGAGATCGTGCTGATGGGGGGCTCGACCAATCAGGGCAATCACACTGCGGCGGCTGAGTTCAACATCTATGCCGATCCTGAGGCTGCTGCGGTGGTATTTGGCAGCGGGGCCAGGATTTCCATGTTCGGGCTCAACCTCACCACCATCGGAGCCTTGAGTTGCACCGGGATGCAAGCGGCGATGGTGTTCACTGGAGCCACCGATAAGACCGCCTTCCTGACCTTCCTCCACCAGGTTTTGCTGCCCACCCTGCGACCCGGACAAATCGTCGTCATGGACAATCTCGGCGCGCATCGCACTAGAGGTGTGCAGCCAGCCATCGAAGCTGCGGGCTGCACTGTGATATTTACCCTGCCTTACTCCCCAGAGTTCAATCCGATTGAGGGGTGCTGGTCTAAAGTCAAGGCTATCCTGCGAGGTATCGCCGCCAGAACACGAGAATCCTTGACTCAAGCCATCGCCTCAGCCTTAGACCTGATCATGCTTCAAGACATTCAGGGCTGGTTCAACCATGCTGGTTACTGTCTGGGCTAATGCCGGAATATGCTGTCAGATGGGAGATGTTCGGGGACAAGGGTACTACCCCGATGTGCCCCTGCCCCATCCCAAACATTGATCTGCAAAGCCCATGGCTCAAGGATGGGTTG
>JADMIM010000077.1 GCA_015478585.1 Thermaceae bacterium
ATGCAGCCCTTACCACTCACCAGGCTCCCATCGTGGGGGACACGGTATTTGGCCTAGCTATAGGACTTGGAGTGAGCTACTAGGAGACCTATGCGTAAACTCACCTTCCTTTTGCTCGCACTGGCCCTCCTGGCCGGTTGCAGTTCGCGCACCCGCTACACCATCAATACCGACTTGGTCGGTTTCATCCCCACCAGCACCCGCAGCAACAGCTTTCCTTCGGGCTCTGCGACGCTAATTGTGCCCAGCGAGGCCGGGCAACAAATTCCTAGCCCTCAGCTTGACATCATCGAAAGCGGACATATCACCGTGAAAGTGAACATCACCAATACTGGCACTGCTCCCCTCACCGGCAATTTCGAGATTCGCATGGGGTTAAGTTCGGACACCAACATCAATGACAATTCTGGCGGCGATTTCGCGCTGGGCACAACCACTCTCAACATTCCTCCCGGTGCGCCGGACTCGGTGATGCTCAATCTTCCTCTTAGCCAAACCGAGAACAAAAACGCCCTCGACTTGATCAAAAAAGGCTCTTTCCGCATCGCCCTCAAGCTGACCGTGAATAGTTCTGGCGGAACTTACAGTATCCAACAGGCTCAGGTTTCTATTACCGGACGACCTTTCGCTGTCATCAAGTAAAAGACTGGGGACAGCCCCGCAATCACAGTTACACCAAGATTAGGGCTCGACGCTGCCGCGTAAGCCAAAGCCTTTCCCGCATCTACGCTCCTGGAGGAGAGGCTAAATGATCGCATACCCAACGTATTTAACTGTGGGGGGAATTCGCTTAAAACGCTGTCAGACTGGATATAATCTTAAGCATGATACTCACCGGCGAAGTGCTGACCATGAGTGAGCCTGCCGAAGTCGAGGCGGTTTATCTCGAGGGGGATCGGATCGCAGACTTGGGCCAGGCTGCTGATCTTTCGGCTCGTTACCCTAAAGCCAAGAAACTCAGTTTCGAGCAGATTACCCCTGGTTTGCACGATGCTCATACCCATCCGCTGCACTGGGGCGAGGCGCTGGGGATACTGGATTTAGCCGGGGTCACTGACCCCCGTGAGGCTGCCGAGCGGGTGGCGCGGTACGCCAAAAACCAGCCTGCTGGAGCGTGGGTTCGTGGGGCGGGCTACTTGCTTAGGGATTACCCTAGCTCTGTGCTGCTCGACGAGGCCGCCCCGCACAATCCGGTCTTTTTGCGCAGCCGCGATTTTCATTCGTGTTGGGTGAACCAGCAGGCCCTAAACCTGGCCCATATCAACACCCAAACGCCCAATCCCGAGGGGGGTGTGGTAGTTCGGGATGCCAGCGGCAGCCCTACTGGCTACTTACTCGAGCAAGCCCAGGGGTTGGTGCTGGAGGTGATGCCTAAGGCCGGTCTGACCGAACTCGAGCGGGGTTTGCGCGACCTGGCCAGGCGGGGATACACCGCTACTCATCACATGGGCTTGTGTTCGCTAGAGTTGGCCGAAACCTTAGCGAAAGCCCACAAGATTCCCTTGCGCTTGTGGTGGGCTTTAGACAGAGCGCATTGGCAGGGGGTTCAACCCGGCTGGCGTGGGGACTGCCTCGAGGTGGCAGCGGTCAAGTTCTTTGTGGATGGAGCCCTGGGAAGCCGCACTGCCTGGATGGTCGAGCCCTACCCAGACACAACCCATGGCATGGCCCTGGATGCTTTGGAAGACATTCGCAGTGAAGGCCAGAGGGCCCTGGAGGCAGGCTTCAGCATGGTGGCTCATGCCATCGGGACGCGGGCCGTAAAGGGTTTGTTAGAGGTGTTTGGTGATCTTGCCCCCCTGACTCAAGCCCTCCAGCGCCCTTTGCGGATGGAACATGTCCAGCACGTGCGAGACGAGGAAATCTCCAAGTTTGCTGGCCTGCCGCTGGCGATTTCAATGCAGCCGATGCACGCTCTAGCAGACACAGTTTTGGTGCAACATCATTTGCCGAGTAAGGAGCGTGAGGCGTTTCGCTTCCTCGACCTTTGGAACACCGGTTTGCCCATGGCCTTGGGTTCGGATGCTCCGGTAGCCGAGCCAGACGTGCGGCTCAACCTCGAGGCCGCAACCCACCATCCCCTCACTCCGGCCCAGTCCTTATCGCCATGGCAAGTGCTGTGGGCGCACACCAGAGGTGCGGCTCTTGCTGCTGGGTGGAATGAGCATGGCCTGATTGGCCCAGAGGCTCCTGCCGACCTTACTTTGTGGGAAGGTGGGAAGCCAATTGGGCGGGTGTTCCGGGGGGAACTCGAGCTGCCGGGGGTTTGAGTATGCGAACAAAAATGGTGGTCAAGGTTCTACCCGTTGACCAACAGCCCCGGAAACTACACCTATAGTCACCTGGCGGGGATGAGCCACGACCGGGTGAGCGACTTTCTGGCGTAGGCCCGGAGACCGGGACGGGAGTTGTGGCGGCAGGGGAAACTAACCCTGCAATATCCGGTATCTATCCTAGTTAAGCCGGATATTCGCCGGAGGCCCTTAAACCAGTCCCTTATCCGAATCCCACTCGAGTTACAGGCTTAACCCTTTCGCCCCGAGACAGCCCTTGCAACATTTCTCCCCTTATAAATTATCTCGTACCAGTCGTATTCCACCCTATGGGGTATTGGTGGAAACGCTGTTACAATGGCATGAGGTCATTGTCATGTTGGATTCCAAAACCCTCAAACTCACTCAGGATGTTCGCTCGCTTACCACGCGAGGCTTGGAGGCTCTGGCCAGAGCCCAAATTGATGTCTCCCCCTTGCGTCAGGCCCTCTTAGACCTCGAGGGGCCATTCCTGCTGGTGGTGGTGGGTGAGTTCAACAGTGGGAAATCATCTCTGCTGAACGCACTTTTAGGGGCAGATTTCCTCAAGGAAGGGGTCACGCCGACCACTGACCGCATCAACCTGATTAGCTACGGGCCAGAGCCCCGGCTCGAGGCCATCTCCCCCGAGCTGGCCCAGATTTACTTGCCCGACCCCTTGCTCAAAGATATGCGGCTGGTAGATACACCGGGAACCAATGCCATCCTTCAGCACCACCAGACCCTCACCGAGGGCTTTCTGCCCCGGGCCGACCTGATTCTCTTTGTCAGCAGCGCCGATCGCCCCTTTACCCAGTCAGAGGCCGATTTCCTACGTTTAATTCGGGCTTGGGGCAAAAAAATTGTATTGGTAGTCAACAAGGCCGACTTGCTTAGTGCGCCCGAAGTACAACAGGTGCTGGATTTCGTCAAAAAGGGAGCCGATACCACGCTGGGTCAGGTTCCACCTACCTTCGCGGTTTCGGCCCGCACATCGCGGCAGGGAGATGCGCCGGGGAGCCGGGTTCCCGAACTCGAGGCCCACATCCGCGAAACCCTGGCTAGCGAAGCCGCCCAGCTCAAGCTGGGTTCACCGCTGGGGGTGCTGACCCGGCTGGTCGCCGAGGCTAAGCCCAAGCTCGAGACCCGCCGCAAGGACATCGAGGAACAGCTCACCACCTGCCGCGAACTCGACATCCTGGCAGCGCGGCATATCGAGCGCACCCGTGCGGATTTTGCCGACCAGATGGCCCTGGCAACCGGGCAGCTCGAGGCGGTGCGGGCCCGCGGCGAAGCCTGGTTGGAGGAAAACTTTCGGCTCTCTAACTTTTTCAACCTGCTCAACTCGGCCCGACTCAAACAGAGTTTTAGCGACAATGTGGTCAAGGGAGCCAACGCCGAGATCGAGCGGAACGTGCTGGGAGCCATGAACTGGCTGGCCCGGCGTGACCGCGAGCTTCTGGAGGACGCGCTGCACCTGTTGCGCGAGGCTCCGGGCATCCGCCAGGCCATCAGCAAGGGCGAGGAGGGACAAGCCATCCAGGGCAACCTCGAGAGCGCCCTGCGCGAGTTCAACCCTGAAGAAGAAGCCCGGCAACTCAAAGATTACGTCCAGACCGCCCTACAGCACACCGCCTTGGCCGAGGTGGGGGCGGTGGGGCTGGGAACCGGGCTAGTGCTGATCTTCAACAAGATTTTGCTCGACCTGCTGGGTATTTTTGCCGGTTTGCTGGTGGCCATACTGGGTCTGACTATCATGGCCCGCCGCCGTGAGGCTGCCAAGACCCGGCTTGGGGAGCGGCTCTCCGAGTTGCGGGGAAAGCTCGAGGCCGCCCTCAGCGATAGCCTCAATAACGAGCTGGCCCACAGCAAAGATCGCTTTTCTAGCCTGTACCGCGCACCTTGCCTGCGGCTGGAGACCAGCCTCAAGGCCGCCGAAGAACAGCTCGAGCAGAATCAGATCCTGACCAATGAGGCCCAGGAACTCAGCCGCAAGCTGAACTTGGCTAGGTAGGTCGCAAAAGGCCAAACCTCAAACGACTGCCGCCGAAGGCTTATCGCGGTTTGCGCTATAAACCCAATTGGGTTGAGAAGGGTCGAAAAAGCCCTCACAGAGATGCCTATCATTGAACGAAGCGAAGAATCTGATGCACTATCCAACTCCGCAACGACCCTTGCGTAGGGTAGATTCTTCGCCGGAAAATATGTCCTGAATCAGGGTTATTAGTCTCCCATAAAGCCCACCTTGACCTGCCTCTCATGAGCCCTCGAGCCCTGTTCATATATCACAGGGAACTCGTAATCTATAACGTAACTTGGAGTTACTCGGTCTGGGCATAGCCGTGTTACGCACTCATGCCACCCAGCGCTCCAGCGGAGGATACACAATGGCAAAACTACTGGCGGTAGATGACTCTTTGGCCGACCTGAAGCTCATGGAAAGCACCCTAGCCCCCCTTCATCAGATCAGCATCTATCAGGGCAGCGAGAATATCGAACAGCGTATCGAGGCCGAAAAACCCGATTTGGTGCTCTTGGATGTGGTGATGCCGGGCCGTAATGGCTACGAGGTGCTGCGCTCGCTCAAACGCAGCGAGAGCACCAAGCATATTCCGGTGCTGATCATCAGTTCCAAGGGTGAGCCCACCGATATCGAGTGGGGCAAGCGCCAGGGGGCAGGAGGCTACCTGACCAAGCCCTACACCCCGGAAGACCTGCGCAAGGCAGTGAGCACCCTCCTATAGCCATGAGCATCCCCTTGCAGGTTTGGGTAATGCGTCTGGGAGAGCAGGTGTTTGCTCTCGAGCCGCGTGCGCTCAAGGAAGTGCTCGAGGTTTCGCGGCTCACGCCGGTGCCCCTGGCCCCGCCTTTCGTGCTGGGGCTGCTTGCCAACCAGGGCGCTATCCTGCCCCTGGTAGACCTGGGGAGGTGGCTGGGCCAGTCCACCGGTCAACCCACCCTGGCGGCAATTATCACCCACCATGGGCAAACCCTGGCCCTAGCCATCCACGAGGTGCTCCGGCTCTATACCCCGCTCGAGGAGTCCAGCAAAACCAGACCCAACCAGGCCCTTTCTGGGCAACCTTTTATAGCAAGCTGGCTGCCCTGGCAAAACACCGACATCCCCCTGCTCGACCTGGATGGGCTCATCGCCCTGCTCAACCAACAAACCCTCTCGGCCCTTAGCCCCGCCTAAACTCAAAGGAGTTTTCTATGACCGACCTACCCATCCACCACGACCCCATCCTGGTGGCCCTGTCGTTTATCGTCGCCATCTTCACGGCTTATGCCGCCCTCACCACCATCAACCGTCTTCGCCAGGGCGGTGGGCAAGGTTGGCTGGTGCTGGGAGCCATCACCTTCGGTCTGGGAGTGTGGGCCATGCACTTCACTGCCATGACCGCGCTCAACCTGGGCGTGCTGATCGGCTACAACCCAGCCCTTACCCTGCTTTCGGTAGTCTTTGCTATCGTCGGGGCGGCTATCGCCTTCAATCTGGTGCGCCAACCCCAGGTCGGTTTTGCTCGAGTGTTAGGAGCTGGAACCGCGCTGGGTGCAGGGATTGGCGTGATGCACTACACCGGTATGTACGCCATGCGCATGGAAGCCTACCTGAACTTTAGCCTGCCAATGGTGGGGCTTTCAGTGGTGGTAGCGGTGGTACTGGGCACTTTTGGCATCTGGCTGCTCACCACCCCGGCCCTGAGCGCCCTGCCTGCTCGCAACCTGCTGGCGGCTACAGTAACCGGCCTGGCGATTCCTTTGATGCACTACACCGCCATGCTGGCCGCGCATTTTAGCGCCGACCCTAACGCCATGACCCATACCAGCGCCTATGCCGGTCTGCTCTCGGTCAACTTGCTGCTGCTGGTAGCGGTAGGGGTAGTCAGCCTACCGCTGTTCCTGACCTCGCTGCTGGGCAACTCCGAGGAAATCGCCGAGTCCAGCCAAGGAGCGTAATATGGTTCCCGCCCAGAAAAAGCCTGCTCCCCAGTCCTCGAGGCCCCGCCCTGCCCCACGTCCTGCGGAGAGGCGCAGCGGAAGTTGGATCGAATCGCTCAAAATTTGGCAGAAGCTCCTGCTAATCGTGCTGGCCTTCAGCCTGCCGCTGGGAATCCTACTGGGTCTGGTGACCACCGCCCAGAACAAGGCCGTTACCCAAACCCTGGGGCAGTTCAAGGGTCTCGAGTATCTCATTGCTTTGAAAGTGGTTCTGGAAAAAATTCCTCAGCACCGGGGCCTGACCAACGCCCTACTCAATGGGAATAAAGGTGTAGCAGAACAACGCCTGCAAGTCGAGCAGGAAATAGACAAGAGCTTTATGACACTGGCCCAAGTAGATAGCCTATATGCGGCTGCACTTGGAACCACAACCGAGCTAAGCGCACTACAAAACGCCTGGAACAACTTGAAAGCCAACTCGGCCCAGATGTCTGCTCAGGAAAGTTTTCGTCTGCATACTCAGGTCATCAACGAGCAGATTATTCCGCTCATCTCGGATATCGCTATCCGCTCAAACCTCATTATCAGCACAGACCTAACTACCAACGAGCTGGTCAGTTTGGTTACTAACTTGCTTCCACAGCTTACCGAAGACCTCGGTCAGATGCGCGGCTACGGTGCAGGGGTGCTGGCTCGAGGCCAGGTCAGCATCAACGACAAGATTTTCATCGCTGGGCAAATCAAGCAGATTCAAAAAGCTGCAACCACCGTAGCAACCACCGTAAAAGAAGCTGTGAATACCACACCCTCACTGGCAAACCTTTTGCAACAAGACTCGAGTGTTGCGACCACCCAAACCGATCAAGCCATTGCCCTGGCGCAAAGCTCCATCCTGAATGCTTCGTCTGTACAAATGAGTTCGACAGACTATTTCAATCAGATTACCAAAACCATAGATGCCTACTTCGCCCTCAACACAGCAGCTCTCGACATCCTGCACAGCCGATTTGAGGCCCGCATCGAGCGTGACCAGAACCAGCAAGCCATAGACCTCATCCTCATCGCCTTGGCTCTGGCCTTTACCCTGGGGCTGGTGGGCGCGGTAGCCAGGAGCATCAACCAGCCGGTCAACTCTCTATTCAATGCAGCCCGTCGCATCGGCGCGGGCGACCTGAGCGTGCAGGTTGCGGTGCGCTCCAATGACGAGCTGGGTGCGCTGGGCCGCACCTTCAACCAAACCGTGCAGCAGCTCAAGGCCAAGGCCGAAGCCGATGCCGAGACCCTGCACAAAAGCCAGCTCATGCAGCAAAACATCGGCGAGTTCTTGAACGTGGCAATGGACATTGCCCAGGGCAACCTGACCAAGCGTGGGCGAGTCACCGAGGACGTGCTGGGCAACGTGGTAGACGCAGTGAACCTCACCGTGGAAGAAATTAGCTACCTGCTCAAACAGGTCCAGCAAGCGGCCGAATCGGTGAACCGGGGCGCTACCGACATGACCAATACCTCGGAGGCAGTGCTACAAGGGGCCGAGTCGCAAGCCGAGCTTTCGGCGCGTGCTCGTATTGAGGCCCTCGACGTATCCGACGGCATCCGCAGCGTAGCCCAGCAGATGACCCAGGACGCGCAGATTTCCGAAGCTGCCCGCGCTGCTGCCCAGCAGGGCCAAGTAGCGGTGCAAAACACTCTGGCGGGTATGCAAAACATCCGCCGCGAGGTGCAGAGCATCTCCAAAAACATCAAAACCCTCTCGGATCGCTCGCTGGAAATCTCAGAAGTGGTGGATACCATCGGTACGATTGCTCGCCAGACCAACCTCCTGGCCTTGAACGCCGCTATCGAGGCAGCGGGAGCCGGTGAGGCCGGAGCCCGCTTCGCGGTGGTAGCCGACCAGGTGCGCAAGCTGGCCGAAGACTCGGCCAAAGCCGCCGGGCGCGTGGGTCTTTTGGTCAAGGGCATCCAGACCGAGATTCAGGGCGTGGTGATTTCGGTAGAAGGTGGTACTAAAGAAGTGGAGCAGGGCTACCGCATCGCTTCTGAGGCCGGTACGAGGCTCGAGGAAATCGCCCAACTAGCTGAGCGCAACGCCCAGGCCGTGCGGCAAGTGGTGCAAACCACTCAGGAGCAAGTAGACCGTGTGCAGGAAGTAACCCAGGCGGTGCAGGGCATCTACGACACCGCCCTGCAAACCGACAGCGAGAGCCGCAAGGGCCGCGAGGTCGCCGGGCAACTCCGCGAGCTGGCCCAGTCGCTTACACAGAGCCTGGCCCGCTTCCAGTTGCCCGCCTAAGGAGCTAAATATGCAAAGCTCCGTTAAGGCGGTTCCTAAACGAGCAGGTACACCTGACCCACGGATGCCCGTGGAGCGTAGTAGTTGGCTGGATAACCTGCGACTCAGTTGGAAAATTGCCCTAATCGTAGCCGTGTTGACCCTGGCTACCCTGGTGATCGTGTTGGCAGGCTTGACTGGCCTGGCAGTAACGCGCTACCACCTGAAAGACCTCTACCAATACACGCTGGTTCCGGTTAGCTCAATCAACAAGGCCAACACCGCACTGGCCGACCTCGTACGCTACTTAGAGGTGATGCGCAATCTCCAAACCAGCCCCGGTGTGCGCATAGCTTATCTATCGCTAGCCCAGCAAGCCGACAAAACTGGCGATAGTTTTGTGGCTGACTACACCAACAATTGGGTTTCTACAGCTCGGCCTGGCTTTACCCAGATTCTGCAACAACAAGGACAGATGGGCCTGCAAGCGCAAGAAATCGCAACCCTCAAGGGACTCACTCAGGCTCATGCCGAAGCTGGTAAAGCCCTGGATGCTTTTTTCCGCTCGCTGCAAGCAGGCAAACCCGACCCCCAACTGGGACAGGCGGCGGCTGAGGGCTATCTGCGGGTACGGGGCTATCTCAACGATTTGATTACCCTAAACGACCAGTTTGCCAAACTCTCCGATGATGCCGCCTTAGCTGCCTATAATCAGGCCGTACAGCGTATGTGGATAGTGCTCGGGGTGGCTCTGCTGCTGAGTCTATTGTTGGTGGTCTGGATAACTCAGACAACCAGCCGCCGCCTGGGTAGGCTCGAGCAAGGAGCCCAGTCGCTGCGTCAGGGAAATCTGAACAGCGTCATGAAGGTGAGTGGACGTGACGAGATCGGTGCCTTAGCTCAGACCTTCAACGACGCAGTAACCCAGCTTCGCCAGGCCGCCCAAGTGCAACAACAAGAGCAGCAGCGGGCTTTGCAACTCCAGGAAAACGTAAGTCGCTTTCTGGGGGTGGCCACGGAAATCGCCGGGGGCGACCTGACCAAGCGCGGCGAGATTACCCAGGATGCGCTGGGTAGCGTGGTAGACGCGGTGAACCTTACCGTAGAAGAAATTGCCCTCCTGCTCAAGAACGTGCGCGAGGCCGCCGATTCGGTGAACTCTAACGCCGCCCGCATGAACTTCCTTACCAGCAGCATTGCCCAAGATGCCCAGGCCCAGGCCCAGGAAGTGACCCAAGTCCGCACCCAGACCGGTTTGGTTTCCGGCAGTATCCGCCAGATGGCCGAGCGGGCCAGCAACTCGGCTCAGGCCGCCCGGCAGACCCTCGAGGTGGCCCGTCTGGGACGCGAAGCCGTGACCCAGGTGATGATCGGCATGAACGAGGTGCGGGGCGAAATACAGAGCATCGCCGAGAACATCACCCTGCTCAACACCCGCTCGGCCCAGATCGAAAGCGTCGCCAAAACCCTCGAGGATTTCGCCTCGCAAACCAACCTGCTAGCCCTCAATGCCTCCTTCGAGGCCGCGGGAGCCGGTGCGGCAGGACGGCGCTTCGCGGTGGTGGCCGAGGAAATTCGTAGGCTGGCTGAGGAGTCTGCGAAAGAAACCCAGCGTGTAGGCTCGCTGGTGCGTCAGGTACAAACCGATATCCAGACTGTAGTGACTCAGGCTCAAGACGGTGTGCGCGAAGCCGAAACCGGCTACCGAGTGGCCGATACCGCAAGCAGCCGCTTGCAGGAAATCGCCAAGCTGGCCGAACAATCCGCCGGGCTGGCCTCTCAGATTTCCGACCTAGCCCAGGCTCAGGTGCCGGTAGTCGAACAGGTAGATGCTGCCGTGCAGAAAATCGCTCAGGCGGCTCAGAGCGTGGAGACTGAAAGCTCGCAGGGCCGCCAAACCGCCGAGGCCGTGCGGGCGCTGTCCATTTCACTGAGCCAAAACCTCAGCCGCTTCAAGCTACCCTAAGGAGAACTCGTGTCCACCCTACCCCTTCCCGACATGATGCAGAGCTTCTTGGACGAAGCCTGGGAATCGGTGGTGGTCTTTGGTCAAACCGCCGAATTTCTGGCCTCTGGACACTCCGAAGCCTTGGTAGTGATGGCTCACCGTCTCAAGGGTTCAGCCGGGCTGTATGGCTTTCCCCAAACCAGCCGTCTGGCTGCCCTGATGGAGCGTATCCTGCAAGGAGCCCCCTACTACAGCGAAAACCAGCGGATCCAGGCCACCGAGTTTATGTCGCAGGGTACCGCCGTCTTGAGTGAGGCCCTCGAGCACATCGCCAGCAGCAACAAAGAAAGCCAGGTGGGTCTCGAGCTGGGCCGTTTGGGCGCTGCCGAGCTGATTCAGGAGCTGGCCTTCTCTAACCCCGATGCCTTCAAAGAGCGGGCTCCCCGACCCTTCTTAGATCTCGAGCCCGAAGCGCTAACAACCCCCGAGCAGACCTCGGTAGTAGAAGAACTTCGGCGCTTCTTCCGCGAGAATGCCGACTTCTGGGAGTTTTTTGCCCCCGAAACCCACGAGCACCTCGACGCAGGGAGTCAGGCCCTGAGCGCCCTGATCAACGGCGACCCCCAGGGAATGCACCTGCAAGCCTTGTTCCGGGCCATGCATACCGTCAAGGGAGCGGCCTACTCGGTGGGCTGCAAACCCATCGGAGCCCTGGCTCACCGCCTTGAAGACTTGTTGGTGGAGGTGCGCGAGGGAAATAAGCCCTGGGAGGCTGCGCTGGCGGGAATTATCGCCGAGGGCCTCGAGACGATTGGGGCTATGCTGGCAATAGCCGAGGGCAAATATCCCAACCCCGCAACCCTGCCACAAAAACTCCAGGCTCTGGAAAATCGCCTGGGGGTAGCGCTGGGTCAGGCCAGTCCAGGCCAGCCCACGCCCCCCGTCGAACCCCCCCTGCCTATCCCTACTCCCACCACAGCTCAGCCTGGGCGTGGTTCGGTACGGGTCAGCCTGGATCGCTTGGATGCCCTGCTCAACCTGGCCGGGGAGACCCTCACCACCCGTTCGCGTCTCGAGCTATTGGCCCAAGGTTTTCAAGAACTCGACACCGTGCTGGAAACCGCTCGAGCCCGCTTGCTGCGTACTACCAGCGATTTCGAGGCCCGCTATCTCAACCCACGCCTCTCCCTGGAGTCGCCCGAAAGCACGCCTGCCGAAACCCCCAGCAGCGTGGGTAAGACCGTGCAGGAACTGTTTAGCGAACTCGAGTTCGACCGCTACGACGACCTCAATATCCTGGCTCGCTCTATTGCCGAGATGACCAACGACCTCACCGAGGTGCGTAGCGCCCTCGGTGAGCAGATCAAAGCCTTTCAGCAGGAAACTGAAGGCTTTGGCAAACTCTCGCAAAACCTGCGCTCGGAGGTCAGCCGGGCCCGGTTGGTGCCGATTGGTCGCTTCTACACCCGCTTGCAGCGCCAGGTACAGCAAGTTGGGGGCCAGAAAGAGGTGCGCCTCGAGCTAGCTGGCGAAACTATCGAGATTGACAGCGTTTTGCTGGACGGGCTTTCCGAGGCCCTGCTGCATTTGGTCAACAACGCCATCATCCACGGCCTCGAGGCTCCCCACGAGCGCCTTCTCAGAGGCAAAAGCCCCGAGGGCCACCTGTCCCTGCGCACCCGCCAGGAGCGCAGCACCCTGATCTTGGAGATTAGCGACGACGGTGCGGGTCTCAACCTCGAGGCCCTCAAACAACAGGCTGTAGAGCGCGGTCTCAAAACCCCAGCTGAGGTGGACGGCATGACCGCAGAAGAAGCCACCCGCCTGATTTTCTTACCCGGCCTGTCCACGGCCAAAACCCTCTCCGATGTGGCTGGGCGCGGGGTGGGCATGGACGCGGTGGCAAACACCGTGCGCCGCCTGAGGGGCGAACTCAGCGTGGAAAGCTGGGCCGGTCTGGGCACTACTTTCCGCTTGCGTATCCCCCAGAGCTTGGTGGTCAGCGATTTGCTGATGCTCGAGGTCGGTGGACAGAAGATTGCCCTGCCCAGAGAGTCCTTGGTCACGCTTCTGACCGCCCCCGCCAACCAGCAAAGCGTGGAGTACGACGAAGCCCAGGTGGGCATCAAGACCCTTTCAACCTTGCTGGGCTTGCCTAAAGTGCAAACCGACGAATTTTCGCTGGCGGTGGTGGAGAGCCAGGGCGGGTTGGTCGCCCTGGCCGCCGACCGCTTCTTGGGCCTCGAGCAGGCCCTGGTGAAACCCCTGGCGGCTCCCCTTTCCGAGTTGCCCCACCTACTCGGAGCTACTGTTTCGGCTACAGGCGAGGTAGTTCTGGTCTTGAGCCCTTCCGGTTTGCTCTCCATGGGCTTGGGGTCTATAGCTGCCACCAGGGTGGAAGCTTTCATCGCTGAACGTGCACCCTTGTTGCTGGTGGACGACTCCCTTTCGGTGCGCAAGATTGTCGGACAGATGTTGCGCAAGGCTGGATACCAGGTGGTCACGGCTTCCGACGGCCAAGAAGCCCTCGAGCTGCTCGAGACCGGCAACTACCGCGCAGTGCTGACCGACCTCGAGATGCCGCGTATGTCGGGCTTTGAGCTGCTAGAAGAAGTGCGCCGCCGTCCACATCTTTCCCACTTGTCCGTAGCAGTTCTGACCACACGAGCCTCGAGCAAACACCGCGACCTGGCGGTAGAGCTAGGGGCCAAAGCCTACCTGACCAAGCCCGCCGACGAGGTAGAATTAGGCCGGTTCTTGAGCGGAGTATAGATGAAAGTGCTGATCCTCACTGCACAAACCGAGCATGGCAAGGCATTAAGGGAGAGCTTTGCCCTTTCGGGTTTCGAGGTGCAAGTGGAAAGCAGCGCCCTCTACGCCATGACCCTACTCGAGCGCAGCCGCCCCGACATCATCGTCAGCAACGAGATGCTCTCCGAGATGAGCGGGCTGGATTTTTATGAGCTGGTACGGGCCGACCACCACCTGGCCATGGTTCCGTTTCTGCTGCTAGCCCCCCGAGGGCCTGCTGAGTTAGGCGACCTAGACCGCATTCTACCCCCCGACACCCTTAACCCCGAGATCGTACGCACGGCTTATCGGTTGGTTCTCGAGCTAACCCGTAAAACCGTCGAACTATCTCCCGAAGGAGTCACCCCCAAAGGAGGCATCCAGGGCAAGCTGGCTGAAATTAGCCTGTTCGAGTTGGCCCAGTGGCTCGCCAGATCGGCCAAAACCGGGCGGCTGATCGTGCAGATGGGTCTCGAGGAGGGCTCTTGGCTGTTTTCCAGTGGTCAGCTCATCCACGCCGAATATGCCAATCGCAGCGGCGAAGATGCCGTGCTGAACCTACTCATTCAGGCCGAAGCCAAACGGCACAATCCCGACAAAAGCGGGGGGTACTTCTTGTTTGAGCCCCTCAGCGAAGCCGACTTTTTTCTCGAGCCCATCACCATCCGCAAGTCCACCGACCAGTTGTTGCTTTCGTTGGCCGTGCAAATGGATCATCAGCAGCGAGGAGACGCGCATCGCGCATAGTGGCTCTGTGCGGTGGAGCCGCTACCTGAGCTAACCTAAGGGGGTGCCCACAGCGCCTAACCTCACAGAATCAACTAGGGGAGATATGCAAGGAGCCAAGGTTTTAGTCGTAGACGACAGTACCAGCGTTCGCAAGGTCTTAGAGCGCCTGCTCGCCAGCAAAGGGATGCAGGTGTTCAGCGCCGAGAGCGCCGAGCAGGGCCTCGAGCTGGTCAATCGCTCACAGCCCAACTTGATCATCGCCGATGTGGTGATGCCGGGTATGAGCGGTTTCGAGCTGTGCCAGTTACTCAAACTCAACAAGCGCACCCAGGATATGCCGGTGATCCTGATTTCGGGCATCATCAACGACGGGGTGATGGCCCAGGCCAAGGAAGCTGGAGCTGTGGCGGTGGTTTCCAAACCTTTCACCCCCGACGATCTGTTTCCCAAAGTAGAGCGCGCCCTGGCAACCCAAGTGGTTCCTACCGCAGCCCCAGCACCCCACCCCACCGCCGACCCCACCACCCCGCCCTCTTCAACCGCTCCAGTATCGTCTGAGCGACTGGTAGGAGAGTTGCGCCCTTTCCTGGACAAACCCGAAGTCGAAACGGTGTTGGTGATGAACGCCGAGGGCCACCTCCTGGCTTCAGCGGGCAACCCTGTCGAAGACGATGCGACCTTCGCGGTGTACCTACGCACCCTACTCTCGATTTCGGGCGTGTTGGGCGATAAACACCGGCTCTCGCCACTGCAGAGCCTGAGCCTGGAGTATCTCGGTAAGAGCGTGTTGGTCAACCGTATTTCCGACAATGCAGCCTTGGCGATGATCGTACGGGGCTCAGGTGGTAGCGGGGTAATTCGCTATTTAGTCTTGAAGCAGATGCCTCAACTCAAACAAGCCCTCGAGGGCTAATCTTCCCTCCTACCCCCCTTAGTAAGGGTGAAGACTAGACCTCGGGCGAAAGTAGGGGGTCTGTCAGACTGGAGGGGTGAGAGCGTACACCCCAACAGCCGTACACCCCATAAACGGTACAAGAGGAAGCCTTTGACCCGCGCCCAGAAAGCGAAAGCGTATAACCGAGCCTTGGCCAGCCAGCGGGTGATAGCTGAGCCCGTCATCTGCAAGCTGAAAGTCTTCCGCCTCCTCCAGGAGACCTATCGCCATCGCCGCCGTAGATTCGGCCTGGGCCTCAACCTTATCGCTGGTTTGTACAACGCTGACCTTCAGCTTGCTCAGCCGCTATGACTTTCGCCGGAGGTCTACTGTCTACCCGAACTTGGTATTATTCATGAAAACTGCCCTACTCGAGCTTATTCCCTTTTTCGTCGTACTTGTAAAAGCCGCGCCCGCTCTTGCGCCCATAGAGCCCAGCCTGCACCATCTTGCGCAGCAGGGGTGAGGGCCGGTATTTATCGTCGCCCAAGCCCTGGTGTAACACCTCCATTACACTCAAGCAGGTGTCCAGGCCAATGAAATCAGCCAGTGTTAGTGGCCCCATGGGGTGATTCATCCCGAGCTTCATGATGCTGTCTATGGCCTCGGGCTCGGCTACACCCTCCATCACACACTGCACGGCCTCGTTGAGCATCGGCAGCAAGATCCGATTGGCGACAAAGCCTGGATAGTCGTTGACCTCAACAGGGGTCTTCCCCATCGCTTTGGCGGCGGCTACGACTGCGCCAGAGGTCGCCTCGCTCGTCAAGTAGCCGCGAATCACCTCGACGAGTTCCATCAGGGGAACTGGGTTCATGAAGTGCATCCCGATAAAGCGCTCGGGGCGCTGGGTGGTGGCAGCAAGGCGGGTGATGGGAATCGAGGAGGTGTTGGAAGCCAGAATCGCCTCCGGCCTGAGCAGCACGTCCAATTCGCGCAACAGCTCAGCCTTGGTGGGTTCGTGCTCGACAATGGCTTCGATTACCAGGTCGCAGTCGGACAAATCGCCCAAATCCAAGGTGCTGTGAATACGCCCCAGCGAGGCATCGTGGGTAGATTGGTCGAGTTTGCCTTTTTCCAAGAGCCTGCCCATGCTCCGGCGGATACCTGAAAGGCCGCGCTCGAGAAAGTTCTGCTTCAGGTCTCTGAGCGCTACCTCGTAACCCGCCTGGGCCGCTACCTGAGCGATTCCAGCTCCCATCTGTCCCGCACCAATCACACCAATTCTGCGAATTTCCATGAACACAGTTTACTGCCGAAAGTTTGTGGGCCTATCGCCGTTTTAGCTATTTTTGCCGCTCATCCCAGTAAAGGACTACTAGGCCCTCGAGGGGGTGCACAGTGATGATAATCGTACCGATTCAGCCCATTTGCTACCACTCCAATAATGAAATCGGCCTCGGGAATCTACAGGTGTCCCAAGCGGAGCACCTAGCCCCAGTGAGTCTTGTCGCAGATAAAGCTGAGACGCGGGATGAGCGGTGCAATGGGAGATTCCTGGGCCAGGTAAAGCTCCACATCGCGGCGGTACTGGCTGTGCTTTTTTTGGTGGCTATGGGCAGATTTGAACTGCCGACCTAACGATTATGAGTCGTTCGCTCTAACCAACTGAGCTACATAGCCGCGTAGCACCGGAAGTAGTGTAGTGGAGATTGGCTCAGGCTTCAAGTCTGGCGCACGTTGGCCCCAAAACCGCTCTAACAAAACTATAGCGGCCCCTTGTACATGAGGGGCCGCCAATAAACAAGTCGGTCTTACTGCTGTGCAGCTAGGCTAACCTTGATGCTTGGCCCCATCGTGGTGGTGAGATACACCGAGCGTAGGTAGGTGCCCTTAGCCCCGTCGGGCTTGGCCCCTTCGACGGCGCGGATAAAAGCCCGCACGTTCTCAGCAATCTTTTCCGGGGTAAAGCTAGCCTTACCCACCGGCCCATGCACCACACCGGTTTTATCGTTGCGGAACTCGATACGCCCAGCCTTAATCTCGCGCACGATGTCACCGATATTGAGACCCACCGTACCAGCCTTGGGATTAGGCAGCATTCCCTTGGGGCCAAGCACCCGGCCCAGCTTGGAGCCCACCGCGCCCATCACATCAGGGGTGGCGATTACTGCGTCATAGTCGGAGCGACCATCCAGTATCTCCTGGATAATCTCTTCCCCAGCAGCGATATCGGCTCCGGCTTCTTTGGCCTCGGCAATCTTGTCGCCCTTGGCGATGGCCAGCACCCGCACGCTACGGCCCGTGCCGTGGGGCAGGGCTACGGTAGAACGCACGTTTTGGTCGGACTTTTTGGCATCAATGCCGAGCTTGACATGAACTTCAACCGTCTCGTCAAAGCGGGCCGACTTGATTTGGGGAATCAGGGCGGCGGCCTCCTCGACGCTATAGACCTTGTTCAAGTCCACCTTCTCGAGCAGGGCTCGGTAGCGCTTTCCGGGCTTAGGCATTGGGCACCCCCGTTACTTCTACGCCCATCGAACGGGCTGAACCAGCAATCATGTGAGCAGCGTGCTCGAGGTCGTTGGCGTTCATATCGGGCATCTTTTGCTTGGCAATGCTCAAGCACTGCTCCCAAGTGAGCTTACCGGCCTTCTCACGGCCCGCCTTACCCGAGCCCTTTTCGATGCCCGCGGCTTTGCGAATCAGATATGAGGCAGGTGGGGTCTTGGTAATGAAGGTGAAGCTGCGGTCGGAGTAGATGGTGATTTCCACCGGGACGATGGCATCCCCCATGTTCGCCGAGGCTGCGTTAAACGCCTTCACAAACTCCATGATATTGGCCCCATGTTGACCGAGGGCCGGGCCGACCGGGGGCGCGGGTGTAGCTTTGGCCGCCGGAAGCTGCAATTTGACCATAGCAGCGACTTTTTTCATTGCTTTTTCTCCTTTTTCCCTTTCAGGCTCCCACGAACTTCGTGGTTTTATCGCCTAAAGCGCTTTCGCGCTGTCTAAAGTCGAAGGTCTAAAGGTCAAAAGACTTTAGGCATTCGACGTTGAACCTATGATCGTACTACTTGCGAGAACTCCAACTCGACAGGGGTCTCGCGCCCGAAGATGCTCACCAACACCTTGACCTTCTGACGCTCCAGGTTCACTTCACCCACCACGCCAGTAAAGTCGGCGAAGGGGCCAGAGGACACCCGCACCACGTCGCCCTCCTTGAAAGAGACTTGGGGTTTGGGAGCTTCTTTCTTGCCTG
This sequence comes from Thermaceae bacterium, assembly GCA_015478585.1. GTDB lineage: Bacteria > Deinococcota > Deinococci > Deinococcales > Thermaceae > Meiothermus. The sequence goes on from JADMIM010000077.1 coordinate 18,106, forward strand.
CTAGACCGGAAATTTCCAGCAGGTGTTGCACCTCGTCGGGGGTTAGAGGAACTGGGCGAGTGGCCGTACCCACGAAGCCAGTCACACCGGGGGTATTGCGCACCACTTCCCAGGCTTCATTGACCTCGCCGAGGTCGTCACCTAAGTCCACCAGAACATAGATATAGCCCGGATAGAGCTTGCGGCGCACCACGTCTTTTTTGCCGCCATCGCGGTGCTCGATTACTTCTTCGGTGGGAATGAGCACTTGATAAATTTTATCGCCCATAGTCAGGGCTTTTACGCGCTGCTCGAGGTTGCCTTTAACCTTATC
>JADMIM010000078.1 GCA_015478585.1 Thermaceae bacterium
TGCGGGCGCGGTTATCACCTTGCTCCGGGCCAAGCCCATCCTGAGCGAACTGGGGTTTTTGAGCTAAACTATTATTTTGGGAAGAGGGCACGGTCGCTGCTCCGCAAGGCGGCAGAGGAAAGTCCGGGCTGCACAGGGCAGGATGCCAGCTAACGGCTGGGCGGGGCAACCCGACGGAATAGTGCAACAGAAAGCAAACCGCCTCCCTCTTACTTCCCTCTCCCCTTGTGGGGGAGGGTCAGGGTGGGGGGGATGGTAAGGGTGAAACGGTGGGGTAAGAGCCCACCAGTGCCCCTGGAGACAGGGGGAGCTAGGCAAACCCCATCTGCTGCAAGTCCGTAAGTCCGATCAGGGAGGTTTAGCCCGAACCGCTTGAACCTACGGCAGAGACGCTCGAGGTGGCTGGCGACAGCCATCCCAGAGAGATGACCGTGGAAACAGAACCCGGCTTACACCTCTTCCCAATTTGATCAATCATCACCCATCCCCTCTCCTCTTTTTGGGAGAGGGGGCCGAGGGGTGAGGGAAACGCCCCAGACTTCGGTCTGGGGTTTTTACTGTGTCCAAGCAAAGAGCCATCCCTCAGCGCACCAGTAAATCCTCCCCCTTGCGAGGGAGGGGAGAGTGGGGGGGGACGCGGCCATTGAGCGTGTAGGTTGCTATAAAGAACGGCCTTTTGCAGCAAATCGAAAGCCGAGGATCGCCACCCCCACCCAGCACGGGCAAAGCCCGGCCCGTGGGCCTAGTGCCAGCCTCCCCGATCCAGGGGAAGGGGCTAATGTCATGCTCCATGCTATTCGGCACAAATGCGCTACGCTATTTGGCACAACTCGAAAATCTTAATCATTTTACTTTGAAGCTAAAGGTCTCTCATAACTCCGACCCAGACGTGTTTCAGGCTCAGGCCCGCCAGGCCACGTGGTTAGAACGGCGCTCGCGCTTTATTCAAATCGTTTCCACTCCGTTCCGCTCGTTTCAGTTGTGACAGAGAACGTAGAACATAACACTATATCAGAGTTGCCGTGCAGGACGTATTGACGCTCGAGTCTCCTTCAATTCAGCTCGAGCCCGCCCAGCTTTTCACCTCTCTCCCAAATCTGGGTGGTACAGAGGTGGGGTAGAGGTGGGAGGTAGTGGTAAAACTGGGTGGAATTGTGGTAAGGTGAGTCACAGAACAGCAGTTTCGGTGGGAGATCGCTCGAAAACACCATCTAGGAGTGGGGAACGGGACGATAGGAGATTAGATAAGCGATGCCGTTCGGTGAATTCCAGTATAGCCTCGATGACAAGGGAAGGGTGGTGATCCCACAATCCTTCCGCACCTTTGTCGAAGATGGCGTGGTCATCACCCGTGGCATCGAAGGCTGTCTGTATCTGTTCCCGGTGGTGTCCTGGTCGAACATCGAACGCCAATTGCTAAACCTGCCCTTGACCGACCTTGAAGCGCAGAAGTTCGTACGCTTCTTTTACTCGGGGGCCTTCAAAACCCAGATGGACAACGCCTCGAGGGTCTCAGTTCCCCCGCCCCTGCGCAAGTTCGCCGGGATGGAGGACGAAAACGACGTGGTGGTGGCGGGCGCGCCGACCCGCTTGGAGCTGTGGAGTGAGAAGCGTTGGTGGGAGAGCATCAACAAGATCCTGGAAAGCCCGCCCGCACCGGAAGCCTTGCGCACTTTAGTGGGATAGGAACGATGAATGCCCCGACTTTATCCCCTCATTCCGACCTTTTCCCCCAGCGGGAAGGGGAAGGAGGCTCGGCTGTGTCGCTGAGCCATACTGCGGTGCTTCTCGAGGAGGCCCTGGAATGGCTGAACATCCGCCCTGGAGGTCTCTACGTGGATGCCACCTTGGGCGGGGCGGGCCACACTCAGGCCATTGTGGGGCGTGGTGGGAAAGTGCTGGGGTTTGACCAGGATCCCGAGGCCATATCTCGCGCCCGCGCTCTGAACATCCCCAATTTGACGCTGGTGCAGGCTAATTTCCGGGAACTCAGGGATCAGCTCCACGAGCTAGGAATCGAAGCGGTGGACGGGATTCTGGCCGATTTGGGGGTCTCGAGCTTTCACTTTGACGACCCCGAGCGGGGCTTTAGCTACCGCATGGAAGGCCCGCTGGACATGCGTATGGGCCAAGGCGAGTTGAGTGCTGCCGACGTGGTGAATAGCTTCGAGGTGGAGGATATCGCCGATATTTTGCGCAAATACGGCGAGGAGCAGCGTCCGGGCCGCATCGCGCGGGCCATCGTGGACTCGAGGCCCATTAACACCACCACCCGGCTGGCCGAAGTGGTGCGCAAAGCCACCGGATTCCGCAAGGCCGGGCATCCAGCCAGACGGACTTTTCAGGCTTTGAGAATCTATGTAAACGACGAGTTGGGAGCCCTTGAGGATTTGCTCGAGGCTTCCGAGGGAGTCCTCAAACCGGGTGGGCGGCTGGTGGTCATCAGCTTTCACTCCCTCGAAGACCGGCTGGTCAAGCATTTTTTGCGCGACAGCAGGGTGCTCGAGGTGCTGACCAAAAAACCTGTACTACCCGAAGAGGCCGAGCAACGCGAAAACCCACGAGCCCGTAGCGCCAAGTTGCGGGCCGCTGAGCGGATAGGGGGTAGGGCATGAACACACTGTGGCGCTGGGCCGGGGTTTATCTGACGCTAATGAGTGCTCTCACGGCATTTGGGTACTACAACCAGCGCCGTGCAGTCCACCTCGAAAACTTGCAGCAACGCATCAGCGACCTGCAAAAGCGCCAGACCCAGCTCACCCTCCAGCGTTTCGACCTGCTTTCGCCGCTGGCCCTGCGGCAGTGGGCCGAGGCCAACGGCTACACCCCCATGAGCCTGGCCAAGTGGGGGAAACAACCATGACCCAAGCCACCTTGTCGCGTACTTGGGTGGTTTCCCTGGCCAGTCTGCTGTTTGCCGCAGGGCTCGGCTACGGGCTATACACGCTGTACCACAACGCTCCTGGCCTGCTGGCTAGGGCCAATGCTGCCAACGTGGATGTGCCACCCCTGCGCGGCACTTTAGAGGCTGCTGACGGGACTCCTATCGCCACCAGCACCCCCGACCAGGTGCGGCTGCACCCCCTGGGCCTTTCCATGAGCCAGGTGATTGGTTTTGGGGAGCGGGCCAACGGCAAGGGGCTTTCTGGCCTCGAGCACGACCTCGAGCCCACCCTCTCCAGCGGAAGGTCAGTGCGCCTGACCCTAGACCCCAACATTCAGGCCATCGCCGAGCAGTCGCTATGGAAATGGCTGCAAATCTCGGGGTCACAGTGGGGCACGGCCTTGGTGATGGACAGCAAAACCGGCAAACTGCTGGCTGTCGCCAACGCTCCCCAGTTTGACCCTACCGCCAAGCGGGGCAATCCCCAGACCGATATCGCCTGGCGCAACCATGCCTTCGCGGTGGCGCTCGAGCCCGGCAGCACCATGAAGACCCTCACGGCTGCGGTTTTGATGCAGGAAAACGCGGTCACCCTGGACACCCAAGTAGACGCTGGCATGACCCGTCAGATCGGCGGCTGGACTATCGGCGACGTGATAGACCACCCCAAAAAGCTGACCCTGACCCAGGTGCTGGAGTATTCCTCCAACGTCGGCATGAGCCTGCTGGCCGAGCGGCTGCCCCCAGACTTTCTATATACCTACATGAAAAAACTGCACTTCGCCGACAACCGCCTGCTGCCTGGGGTGAGCGTGGCCGAGCCCAAGCTACGGCCTTTGCCAGAATGGGGGGCCATCGAATACGCCAATGCTACCTTCGGGCAGGGCTTCCTCATCACCCCACTGCATCTCACCGCGGCCTACAACGCCATCGCCAACGACGGGGTCTACCTCTCCCCCACCCTGCTCGAGGGCCAGACTCCCCGTGCGGAGCGCATCTTCCGACCCGAAGTAGCCCAGCAACTTCGCAAAGCCCTGGGTGACAACGCCGAGAAAATCGCCAGGGATGCCTGGCTGCCCGGATACTACGTGGGCGGCAAAACCGGCACCGCCCAGGTGGTGATCAAGGGCCGCTATTCGCCCGACGTGTTCACGGCCCTCTACGCCGGGTTTATTCCCGCCGACAAGCCCAAAGTGACGGTGGTGGTGGTGTTTTATAAGCCCAAAGGCCCCCGCATTCACGGGGCTTATATCTGTGCTCCGGTGTTCAAGGAAATCGCCGCTGGACTCTATGCCTTGTGGGGCATTCCCCCCAACCCGATGCTGGAATCTCAGAATAAAAACGGTACACTGGGCCATTAGCGAGGATGTTGTGCATGATACACACGAAACGCTAAATGGGGATATTACTCTCACACCGGAGTGGGTAGCCCACCTGACCGGCGGAAAACTACACCCCCCGACCCGACCCGCTTACGACCTGCACTGGGATTCACGAAAAATCTCTCCTGGAGTAGCTTTTTTTGCTCTTCCAGGAAATACCGTTCACGGCAGAGAGTACGTCCAGCAAGCCTTAAACGCGGGGGCGAATTTTGTCGTTACAGACAGCGCTTTACCCGGAGCAGTGGAGGTCAGCCGCCCCGAGCAGGCGCTGCTGAGTGTAGGCCGGGCCTTGCGTGAGCACTTCAAAGGTCAGGTGCTGGCGGTGGGCGGCAGTTCTGGCAAAACCACCACCAAAGAATGCTTGGCCCAGGGGCTCGACTGGCCCGCACCGGAAGGAAACTTGAACAATGCCCCCGGCTTGGCCCGCTTCTTTTTGCATCTGAAGCAAGCCCCTGGAAGCGTGGTGGAGCTGGGTATTGACCGTCTCTTGGAGATGGCCGAACTGGCCTATCTGGCCCGGCCCGATTTTGCTGTGTTGACCAGCCTTGGCGTGGAACATTTAGACGGTTTGGGAAGCCTCGAGAATATCGCCCGCGAGGAAAGTTGGCTCTTACAGGTCAGCCCAGTTCGGCTTGCCAGTGTTCAGGCGGGGGAAATGGTTCACCTGGCGGGTCTCAAAACCTACGGCCTCGAGGCCGGTGATTTCCAAGCCAAGAACCTCGAGTTCAGCCTGAGCCAGTCGCGCTTCACCTACGGCAGTTACCATGTCACCCTGCCCTACCCTGGCCTGGGGCCGGTGCTGGGCGCGGTGGCTGCCCTGGCGGCTTCGGAGATGTTGGATAAACCCCTGAGCGAGACCGTTGAGCGTTTGGCCCATCTGCGGTTGCCACCGGGCCGGATGGAGCGCCAGGAGCGTGGTGGCATCACTTTCATCAACGATGCCTACAACTCCAACCCACTCTCCTTCAAGGCCGGGATGGAGTTTCTGCAAACCCAACCCGGCAGGAAGTGGCTGGTACTGGGACGCATGGCCGAACTGGGCCACGAGGCCTATCGGCATCACCTCGAGGCCGCACATCTGGCCGCGCTGGTCAGTCCCCATCTGCTGTTTATCGGCGAGTATGCCCAGGAGCAAGCCGCAGCCGTGGGAGGAATCCCGGTGCAGACGATCCAGGAAGCCGCCCAAAGGCTGCGCCAGTTGGTGCAACCAGGCGATTTGGTCTATCTCAAGGCCAGCCGTAGCGTGGGCCTCGAGGCCCTTCTGGGCCTCTGGCAGGAGGAGCGGGCATGAGATGGAGTTTGCTGGCTTTGCTGGGACTCACGGCCTGTATGCCGCAAAACCAGACCACCTTGGGCACGGCAGATAGCCCACCCCAGCTCATCGAAGGGGGCCTGGTGGAGGGCCGGGTGGTGCAAGCCGCCGGGCTGAACCTGGCCCTACCCTCGGCCCCGTTGGCAATTTCTCGCAACGGTGACACCCTCTATGCAGCCTATCCTTTCCAGCTTCTCATTTATCAAAATGGCTTCCTGCGCGATAGTCAGCCCCTGCCCGGCGTGCCCCGCTTCGTGCACAGCAAGCCGCTGACAGTGGTGGGCACCGAAGACCGCTTATATGTTCCCGGACAGGGCAGCTATGGTTACAAGGCTACGGACGCAGTAAACACCCGCTACGGTTTGTTCTGGCTCGATGACAAGGGCCTCAACCTGAACCAGCAGCGCCTTGCCGAGGGCAAGTTTCGCTTTCTGGCAGCAGGCAGCCAGTGGGCCTATGCTTTCTCTGGCGATGCTCTGCGGCTGCCCGATCAGTTGCACCTACCGCTACCGGCTCCGGTCAAGGCGGCGGTAGTGCTGGACAACTTATACGTACTGACCGACAGCGCCATCTACAAGCTGAGCCCCGAGGGTCTGCAACTCAGCTTTATCCAGGGCAGCTTCGAGGGCCTCAAGGCCGATTCCAACACCCTCTATACCCTACAAAACGGCAACCTGGTCAAACTGTCCTTGAACCTCGAGGTGCTGCCATGAAGCGGGGGCCGGGAAAGGCGGGAAGCGGGAAGCGGGAAGCGGGAAGCAACGGCGTAGGTTGCGCACAGCACACCCTACAGTGCTCAAGGATGGGTTGGGAGTTGACCTTTTCGCCCGATACCCGTCACCCGTCACCTGTCACCCTAGCAGCGGGGGTGCGATGAGAAACCTCGTGGCTGCTGGGCTGCTCTCCTGGTTCTTGGTGGGCCTCTGGATTACCTTGATGCAGAGCTTGCGCATGGGTAAGCAAGTGCGCTCCGACGGCCCCCAGAGCCATTTGTCCAAAACCGGCACGCCCAGCATGGGGGGGGTGGGGTTTTTGCTGGCGGCGGCCCTGGTCTACGCCCTGATCGGGACGGACAAACTGGCTGGGCTGTGGTTACTGATGCTGGGCTTGGCCCTGCTGGGCCTAACCGACGACCTGGCGGGTTCGCTGCGGCGGCCCCTCAAAGCCAGGGAAAAACTGGCGGTGCAGGTGCTGATGAGCCTGGTCTTTGCGGTGTGGGCCAGCCGCCAAGTGCACTACACCCCCTACCCGGTACTGGACATCCTTATCTTCACGCTGGTGCTAATGGCCACTAGCAACGCCTTCAATTTCACCGATGGGGTGGATGGGCTGTTGGCGAGTCTGACCGTGGTGATGATGCTGCCCTTCGTGGGCTTGCCCTTGGCCCAGACCATGGTTGGTGCGCTGCTGGGCTTTTTGTGGCACAACTCGCCCAAGGCCAGCGTGTTTATGGGCGACACCGGCAGCATGGCCCTGGGAGCCCTGGTAGGTGGGTTGTTTATCCTCGAGGGCAAACTGTGGTATCTGCCCTTGGTAGCGCTAATCCCGGTGCTCGAGGTGCTATCGGTCTTGATTCAGGTCACGTATTTCCGCCGCACCGGGCGACGCTTCTTCAGGATGAGTCCTCTGCACCACCATTTCGAGCTTTCGGGCTGGCCCGAGAGCAAGGTGGTGTTTCGCTTTACCGTGGTCACTGCACTCTGCACAGCGCTTGCCGTGGGCCTGTGGGGGGTACGGTGAGCCGGGCCGATATACCTGGCGGCACCCCGGCTGTTGCTGGGGCCAGGCGACTGGTGTACGGGCTGAGCCGCAGTGGTTTGGGCGTACTGGGCTATCTGAAACGTCATGGGATGATGGCACACTTTTACGACAACAACCTCACCGCCGAAGATGCCCGCGAGGCCCAAGTCCTCGGATTCCAGCCCGACCCCAGTCCTCGAGCCGGAGCCTACGACCAAGTGATTGCCGCACCCGGTGTACCCATAAACCATCCCCAACTCGAGGCCCTGCGCCAGGGAGGAGCAGAAATCATCGGCGAGGCCGAGCTGGTGTACCGCCACTCCAACACCCCGCTCATCGGCATCACCGGAACCGCTGGAAAAACCAGTTGCACCCTGTTCACCGCGCATTTTCTACAAGCCCTGGGTTTCAAAGCGGTGGTGGGCGGGAACATTGACCCTCCCCTGGCAAGCGTAGCCGATGATGCGGAAGTGGTAGCAACCGAGCTGAGCAGCTTCCAGCTCGAGCGCATCGTCCATTTCCATCCCCGCGTGGCGGTTTTACTGCTGCTGGGCATAGACCACCTCGACCGCCACGGCACTGTGGAGGCGTATCATGCCGCCAAGCTCAACTTGATCAAAAATCTGACCTCTAGTGATGCGCTGGTCTACAACGCCAAAGATTCTAAAATTGTCGCCGGTATCGCCCGTAGTCCCGCCAAACCTTATCCCTTCGAGCCCGCCGACAATCCGCGCGAGACCAATCTCCGCGCCGCCGAACAAGCCGCCCTGGCTTATGCCGAGCTGATGGGCCAGACCCCCAGCCGCCAGGCCCTCCACAAAGCCTGGGACAGCGCCCCCCGCCCTCCAGGACGCTTCGAGGTGTTCGCCCAAATCGGCCAGGTGGTTTTTATTGACGACTCCATCGCTACGCGCATTGACTCGGTGCGCATGGCCTTGGAAGCCGCCCGCGCGCCAGTGGCCTGGATTCTGGGTGGGGTGGACAAGGGGGCTCCGGTGGAGGAATTGCTCGAGGTCGTAGGGCGCAAGGTTCGGGTGATTTTAACGGTGGGCAAAGATGGCCCCCGCATGGCCGATGCCTTTCGGGGCTCCACCGAGGTCATAGACCTGCCAGAAGCCCAGGGGCGCAAAGCCCTCGAGCACGGGGTGCAAGAAGCACTACGGCGGCTTGACAAGGGCAGCGTGCTGTTGGCCCCGCTAGCGACTTCCTTCGACCAGTTCAAAGACTACAAGGAGCGCTCCCAGGTATTTCGTGAGGTAGTGCGCCAGGCCCAAAAAGAAGCAGGTGTGAAATGACCGTCCCCATCATCCCCGCCTCCAGCAACCCCGCTCAGGGAAGTCATTTTGTGATTGTTTCTCGAGACCCGCGCTGGACGCACGGCCGTGCGTCCCTACAGAAACCCATTTTTGCGGTGAACGGTCAACGGTCAACGGTCAACCCTTCTGGAGGCCGCTAATGGATCCCATCCTGCTGCTCTCGCAACTCCTCCTGTTTGGCCTCTCGGCACTGGGGGTGGCAAGCTCCGACTCGATGCCGGGGGCCGGAGCGGGCCATTTAGGACACCACCTCATTCGCATCCTCATCGCCCTGGCAATCACCTTCGCGGTCTCGAGAATCAGGCCTCCCTGGGCTGCACGGGGAGCCAAGATTTTCTTCGTGATAGCCCTACTGTTGTGTGTGGTGGTGCTGATTATCGGTTATGGCCCGGCCGGGGTGCGGCGTTGGATCAACCTTCCGGGTAGCTTCGACCTACAGCCCTCGGAGTTCATGAAGCTGGCAGTAATTTTGTACCTGGCAGCTTTCTTCCACAACAAGCCCACCGACTATCCCATTCTGGGGCCGGTGATCGCGGTGAGCTTGGGCGCTGGGCTGGTCATCATCGAACCTGACTTCGACACCGGCCTGACCATCTTGCTGTTGGCAGGCTTTACCCTGGTGATGATTGGCGTACCCTGGCGGCGTTTGCTGGCAATTGGGGCTACAGCTTGGCTACTGGTGCTGTCGTTCTCGGGGCTCTACCTCGAGCGCTTCAAGTACGTGCGGGTGCGCTTCGACAACTGGCTGGCCTATCACCGGGGAGACTTCTCCAATCTGGACGCGCTGTATCAGATTTCGCAAGGCCACAAGCTGATGATCAAGGCTGGGTTGTTCGGGCAGGGCGTGGGAGCCCCCATGCCCCACCATCTACCCGAAGCCCACAACGATATGGTGTTCGCCTCGGTAATCTGGGCCGGGGGCTGGCTGGCTGGCCTTATGATTCTCCTGGTTTTCGCCCTCATCCTCGCCAGGGGCTTGCAAATCGCCTCCAACACTGGGGGCAGCAGCAGCGTGATGGCGGTGGGCCTGACCGGCTATCTGGTGCTCCAGGCCGCGCTCAATATCGGGGTGGTTATCGGGTTTTTGCCGGTGTCTGGCTCGCCACTGCCGATGGTCAGCTATGGCGGCAGTTCAATGCTGGTAGCAGGTGTGGCCATGGGCCTACTGCACGCGCTCTCGAGGGAAGCAGCCCTGGCCCGGCGGGACGAGGCCCAGACCCTGCCGGAGAAGGTGAAAACATGATGCAAAGAGCAGTGAGCACCGCGCAGAGGGCCAAACCTGTGCTCTTCGCTCTGTATTCTGGGCCTTTCCCAATCCCCGACCCTGGTTGGCCTACCTTCCGCGCTGGAGGCTCGAGGTGATGGTCATCGTCACCGGCGGTGGAACCGGCGGGCATCTCTACCCCGGTATCGCGGTGGCTAGAGCTATTCTGGCGGCAGGCGAACCGGTTACTTATGTAGGGGCCCAGGGGGGGCTGGAGGAGCGGGTTCTGCCCGACTCCAAGCTGCCTTTTCGCATCATCCCGGCAGGCAAGCTCTCGCGTGAAGCCCTGCGCACGGCTGAAGGCTTTAAGGTGTTGCGGGGGCTGTGGGCGGCTCGAGAAGTTTTGAGCGAATTGCGGCCCAGGGCAGTGCTCAGCATGGGCGGCTATGCCGGCTTTCCGGCAGCTTTTATGGCGAGTTTGGGGGGCATCCCATTGGTGATTCACGAGCAAAACGCCAAGCTGGGCTTAGCCAACCGGATGCTGGCGCGGCTGGCGAAGCGGGTCACGCTTTCCACGCCGATGCCCTTAGGTGCAGCCCTCGAGGCCAAAACGCAGGTGGTGGGATTTCCTGTGCGCGAAGAGCATTTTGCCCAGGCCGAGGCCAGACAGCGCTTAGGGCTCGAGGCGGGCCGCCCCACCATACTGGTGCTGGGCGGCTCACAGGGTAGCAAGGAGCTCAACGACAACCTTCCCCAGCGGCTGTATCCGCTGTTGTCTGAGTGGCAAGTGCTGCACCAGTGCGGAACGCGCTGGGAAGCGGAGATGAAGCCCAAGGAGCAGCCCCACTATTTCCTGCGTGGCTATCTCGACACTGCGCTGGCCTGGAGTGCTGCCGACTTTGCCATTACCCGTGGGGGTGCGGGCACCATGGCCGAGGCCGCCTACCACGGGGTTCCGGTGCTGGGCGTGCCGCTTCCTGCCGAACTCGACGGCGGAGCCCAGCGGGCCAACGTGACCTTTTACGCCGAGCAGGATGCCGCCCAGATGATGGCTTCATGGGAAGATTTTGCCCGCTACCTTAATGCTTTCTTGACCCCTTCCATCCGTGTCGAGATGCGCGATAGACTCAGGAGGTTGTCGCCAGCCGGGGCAGCCCAGCGCCTGGCGAATATCGTTTTGGAGGCGGCGTGAAATCGCATGAGCGACCCGGTTTCACCGGGACACAGAAGCATTATCACCTGATGGGCATCGGCGGGATCGGCATGAGCGGTCTGGCCCATATTTTGCGTAAGGACGGCAACCGCGTGAGCGGCTGCGATAACTGCTTGAGCGAAATTACTGGTGGCCTCGAGCGCGAGGGCATCGCGGTCTGGCCGGGGCACAGCCCCCAACACCTACATGAAGTAGACGTGCTGGTAGCCTCCACAGCTATCCAAGAAACTGAGCCGGAACTGGCAGCCGCCCGCACCCTGGGTATTCCGGTATGGCGGCGCATTCAGGTGGTGGGTGAGATTTTGCGCGGTGGATATAGTCTGGGCGTGACAGGATCGCATGGCAAAACCACCACCACCGCCATGCTGGCAAGCATCTTGATGGCCGCCGAGGCCGACCCCACGGTGCTGCTAGGGGCCCAACTGGGCTTGATTGGGGGTAGCTCCAGAGCCGCGCATGGCCATTTCCGCCTGGCCGAGATTGACGAGTCCGACCCGCTGTTCCAGTTTCTCGAGCTGGACGTGGGCATCATCACCAACCTCGAGGCCGACCACGTTTCGCCGGATGGTCTGGCTCGGCCCAACTACCACGCTTCCTTCCAGGCTCTCCAAAAAGCCGTGCATTCTTTTGCCGCCAATGCTGCCACGGTGGTGTACAACGGCGAGGAGCGCTGGTTGTTGGATGAACTTACCCAGGGCACCAACCGGGTCAGCTTCGGGCTCGAGCAAGGGGATTGCCACGCGGCGGGCCTCGAGCTGAGGCCCTTTGGCAGTCGCTTCGAGCTGGTCTGGCGGGGTCAAACTCTAGGCTTCATGGAGTTGCAAGTTCCTGGCCAACACAACGTCGCCAACGCCCTCGCGGCGGCGGCGGCGGCACTCGTTGCAGGCTTGCCGTTGGCAGCGATTGGAGCCGGATTATCTCAGTACGTCGGTGCAGGGCGGCGTTTTGAAAAGGTGGGCGAGTTGCATGGGGCGGTGGTGGTAGACGACTATGCCCACAACGCCACCAAGCTATGGGCCTTGCTGGCGGCAGCCAAAAACACCGGCCTGCGGGTGCGGGCAGTGTTCCAGCCCCACCGCTATGGGCGCAGCGAGCAGGAATGGCCGCTGTACGCACGGGCTCTCGAGCAGGCCGATGAGGCACTGATTCTCGACGTATACGCTGCCGGGGAAGAGCCTGTCAACCTCACCAGCGCACAGATTGCCCACAATCTGGTATCCCACCTCCAGCACCAGGGGCATCCAGCCCGCTATGGAAGCTGGGAGGAGATTTCCCTGCATCTACAACAGACCGCTGCCCCCGGCGACCTAATTTTGACCATTGGCGCGGGCAATATATCGCAGCTAGGCCGGGCTTTGGTAGGCCCAAAGGAAGCGGTATGAAAGTAGAGCGTCTTCCCCTAGCTAAACTCACCACCCTGGGGGTGGGGGGAGAGGCCGAGGTTTGGACGATAGAAACCCCTGCCGACCTCGCCAGAGCAACCCAGGCTCCCTACCGAGTGCTGGGCAACGGCTCCAACCTGCTGGTGGCCGATTCAGGCGTGAGCGAGCGGGTGATTCGGCTGGGCGGTGAGTTTGCTCTGTGGGATTCCGACCTCGGCGGCTGGATCGGGGCGGGAGTGCTGGTTCCGACCCTGCTGCAGGCCTCGGCTCGGCTGGGATTGAGCGGCCTCGAGGGGTTGCACGGGGTTCCAGCTCAGGTCGGCGGGGCTGTCAAGATGAACGCTGGAACCCGCTTTGGCGAGATGGCCGGTGCGCTGAAAGCTGTCGAAATCTTTCACAACGGGGCCGTGCAGCACTACTCCCCCAGCGAGTTGGGCTTTGGCTATCGCCACTCCCAGTTACCCGAAGGGGGTATAGTCACCAGGGTTAAGCTCGACCTCGAGCCCCTTGCAGAAGAAGCCGTGCGCGGGAAAATTGCCCTGGTAGACGCAGCCCGCAAAGGCCAGCCCAAGCGTAAGAGCGCGGGTTGTGCCTTCAAAAATCCCGCCCACGACTCAGCCGGTCGCCTAATAGACCAGAAAGGGCTCAAGGGAACCACCATCGGCAAAGCCATGATCAGTCTCGAGCATGGCAATTTTATCGTCAACCTGGGAGGTGCGACCGCAGAGGATATCTATGCATTGATCAAACGGGTGCAGGCGGTGCTGCCCTTAGAGGTGGAGTGGGAAATCTGGGGTCGGCTCGAGGCCAAGGTTGGGCAGGAGGTCATATGAATTCATATTTGCACTTATACGCCTCCACTGGCCTTGGGCGATGGGAGGTGGTCAGGTGATTCGCGTGGGGCTGGTGCTGTTATTGCTGGCAACCCTGGGGGTTGCCAGCCGGGTGCTCTTGCCGGTACAGAAAGTCGAGGTGGTGGGCAATCGGCATCTCACCGAGGCCGAGGTGCGCGCGGCAACGGGCCTCGAGGTGGGTGTGCCCTGGTTGTGGGTCTGGCCCTACAAACTGGCCTGGCTGCAAAAAAACCCCTGGATCGTCTCGGCGCGGCTCTACAAGCCCAAGACCGCTCAGGTGCGCATCGTCCTCCAGGAGCGCACTGCGGTGGCCAGCGTGGCCCAAGGATCAAGCCAAGTGGGCCTGAGCGCCGACGGGGTACTGCTTCCCGGCGCAGCCCCGCAGACCCCGCTGATCGAGGCCGCCACTGGAGTCAACTACCGCGAGGTGCTCGAGTTGGTCAAGATTTTCCCCCAAGCTCAGCTCATCCACGCCGATGCTGCGGGGTATCTCATCACCGGGCCAAATCTTAATGTTTGGAGCAGCAATGTCAGGGAGTTGCAAGATTGGGCTAAAATCAGCAGAATAGGCCAAAGTGAGGCAGCGAGGCCGCAACCGCAAACCGCCCCAGGCGGCACGGCGATGACCGCACCTGCGCACCCCGATGCCAAAGCGTCGGTGAGCCGTGTGAGTTTGTATTCATGGGGGGTGAGCGCAAGCCGATGATCCTGGTTGGATTGGATGTGGGAACCACAAAAGTAACGGCGGTTATCGGTGAATTGTCCTCCGACGGTATTCTGGACATCATCGGTGAAGGAACTGTACCCTCCCAGGGTATGCGGCGGGGCGTAGTGACCAACCTCGAGCGCACCAGCGAGGCCATCCGTCAGGCTATATTTCAGGCCGAACGAGTGGCGGGCGTGAAGGTCGAGCGGGTCTGGGTGGGCGTGGCCGGTTCGCACGTCAAGAGCGTGACCAGTCACGGTCTGGCGGCGATTCGCCGGGGTCAGCAGATTACCTCTGCCGACGTGGAGCGCTCTATAGAGCAGGCCAAAGCCTATCCCTTCGACGGAGACTACGAACTCATCCATGCCCTACCCCTGGAATATCGTGTAGACGGGCAGGAGGGCATCCGCGACCCTATTGGCATGGCCGGGGTGCGTCTGGAGGTAGACGTGCATCTGGTTGCAGGCTCTAAAGGCCCCCTGACCAACCTGCGCAAAGCCGTCGAGGACGCGGGCCTCGAGGTTGAGGGTCTGGTCTTGCAAGCCTATGCCTCCGGTCTGGCGGTGCTCTCACCGGAAGAAACCACCATGACCGTAATGCTGGTAGACATCGGCGGTGGCACTACCGACGTAGCGGTGTTCCGCCAGGGACGGCTAGCCCATTCAGCGGTAATTCCCCTGGGCGGCGACCACGTAGCCCAAGACATCGCCAAGCTGCTGCAAATCCCCGTCGAGGAGGCCGAGCGGGTGGCCAAGAAATACGGCGCGGCCCTGCCCGAGTTGGCCGACCCCGAGCTGGTCTTGGAAGTCAGTCAGGAGGGCAGCGCCCAGATTTCCTACCAGGCTCCCGAACTGGCCCGCATCATCCGCCCGCGTTTGCGCGAGATTTTGCATCTGGCCCGCCAAAGCGTAGATGAGGCCTTAGGGCCACTGGAAATTACCGTGGGTAAGGTGATTCTTACCGGCGGCACGGCAATGGTGCGGGGCCTGGAAGAACTCGCCCGCAAGCAATTCAACCTGCCGGTGCGGCTGGGCAAGCCTTTGGGTGTGCAAGGTCTCACCGATGTGGTGGCTTCCCCGACCCACGCCACCGCAGTGGGCTTGGTGCGCCATGCCGCCACTTTCGCAGCTCACCAACCCCAAACCCGTACCGCGCGGCCCTCGAGGGCCAAAGCCGCCCCCAGAACTCCGGTGGTCAATACCGAAGAGACCCTAAACGCAGCCAACGGCCTGTGGGAACGCATCAAGGGGATGTTCAAGAATTTCTTCTAAAGGAGCATTTACGGTATGAAGTTAACGAGCATCAAGGCTGACCGTTCACCGTTGACCGCTGACTGCAAAGGCGGGCTTGCGGTTAACGATGAACACTTGACAGTCAACATTTTGTACCAAACCCGCAGCGGCGCGGGTCGAGGAGAGTGACATGGGCGACGTGGAAATCAAGGTCATCGGCTTGGGTGGGGCAGGCAACAACGCGGTCAACCGCATGATTGAGTCGGGGCTTTCGGGCGTAGAGTTTATCGCTGGCAACACCGATGCTCAAGTATTGGCAACCAGCCTGGCCGACGTGCGCATTCAACTGGGCGACAAGCTGACCCGTGGGCTGGGAGCCGGGGCCAACCCCGAGATTGGCGAGAAAGCCGCCCAGGAAGCGGAAGACCTGATTGGGGAGTACCTCGAGGGAGCCGATATGGTTTTCATCACCGCCGGGATGGGCGGTGGAACCGGAACCGGCAGTGCCCCCATCGTCGCTGAGGTCGCCAAGCGCCTGGGAGCCCTCACCGTGGGCGTAGTCACTCGCCCCTTCAACTGGGAAGGCCCCCGCCGCACCCGGGCCGCTGACGAGGGCATCAAACGCCTGCGCGAGCAGGTAGATGCGATGGTGGTGGTCTCCAACGACCGCCTGATTACCGCTCTGGATAAAAAAGTCTCGGCCAAAGACGCTTTCCTCATCGCCGACCGCATCCTCTACCACGGGGTAAAAGGTATCACCGACGTAATTCACCTGCCAGGGCAGATTAACCTAGATTTTGCCGACGTGCGTACTTTGTTGACCAATGCCGGACAGGTCTTGATGGGTATCGGGGCAGGCCGGGGCGAAAACAAGGTCTTCGAGGCGGCCCAGTCGGCGATTCAGAGCCCTTTGCTCAACCACTCTATCGAGGGAGCCCGTCGTTTGCTGGTGAATGTGGTCGGCGATGAGGACATCTCGCTGATGGAAGCCAGCACGGTAGTCGAGCAAATCCGCGAGGCCACCGGCATGGAAGACGTGGATGTGCTCTACGGTCTGACCTACGACAACCGCGCCCAAGACGAGATGCGGGTCATCGTAATTGCAGCGGGGTTTAATGAAAATGCGGTGGTTGCCAAACCCGGAGGTCGCTTGATGGATTTTCCCACCACCACCGTAGACACCTCCAACTTCGAGATTCCGGCCTTTATCCGCTACGGCGACGGCGATTACCCGCCCAAACGGGGGAATTAGCCGAAAGCTGAAGGCCGAAGGCTAAAAGCATTTCAGCTCAGCCTTCGGCCTTCAGCTTTGAGCCTTCAGCCATGATTGTCCTCGGTATTGACCCCGGCATCACCAACTTGGGGGTTGGGGTAGTAGAGCAAATTGGGCAAAAAACCCAAATGCTCCACGCCGAGGTAGTGCGCACCATCCACGAAGACCCCGCGCCCAAGCGGGTAGGGCAGCTCTACCGCGCCGTGTACGAGGTTGCGGCAGCGTTTAAGCCTGACGCTATCGCGGTGGAGGAGCAGTTCTTCTACCGCCAGAACGAACTAGCTTACAAGGTCGGATGGGCCATGGGAGCAGTGTTTTTGGTAGCCGACCAGCAGAACATTCCCCTTTTTGGCTATGGCCCACCCAAGGTCAAGCAGGCCCTGGTAGGCTACGGCCACGCCGACAAAGACCAGGTAGCTTTTATGGTTCGGGCAATCCTGAACCTCAAAGCCACCCCCAAACCCACCCACCTGGCTGATGCGCTGGCAATTGCCCTCACCCACTGCTTTTTTAGCCGGGTAGTGGGACTTGCACAGCGTACTTGAGTCTTCTCCCCTATCATGGTTAAAGCATGAAGCGAGCCCTTCTGGCCCTCTTTCTCGGTCTTATAGTCGGCAATATCGCCCTAGGACAGAGCGTTCGCAGCCTGGGCATGGGCGGCTTGGTGTTACCTGGCCCCAATGCTAGCTATCTGAACCCGGCCTATGCTGCTTTCCCCGCAAATATGTACGGCTCGAGCGCTGATTTCCCCCTCCCGGTGGGCCTCATGGCCCTGCTTTTAAACCCCCAAACCAGCCCTTTTGGCAATATTGGCAGCGCCAACAGTCCGTTCGACCTGCTTTCGGCCTACGACCAGTTCACCCACCCCAACGAATTTTTGATTAACCCAGCTTCCTCCAATGCTTTCATCAACCCGGTTACTGGCAACCCGGAAATCATAATCAATGTAGGCCAGAGCGGTGTTCGTATCACCGATAGTCAGGGGCGACCCATCGACCTCAACTTTAGTGTGGGCAGTCCCTCGGGGGTGAGTAGCAACAAAGCCCTCACGCCGGAGCCCTTTTTTCGTTTACCCATCCCCCTGAGCCTGGGTTTATCGGCTGATATAGGGGTGTTTGCCGGGGGAGTCGGACTGGGCCTCAGCCCCAACGCCAACCTTCAGCAGGCCGTGGCTAGCCAAACGCTTCAGCCCAATACCGATTACAGCCTCTCGGCCAAGGCCAGCGCCCAGGCTGGGGTGAGCCTGGGGCTGTCCTATGCCTGGGTACTACCCCGCGTGCCCCTGCTGGAATCTACTGTGACCAACGTATATGTGGGGGGCCGGGGCGAGGGATTTTATGGTCTGGCCTACCTCGAGGGAACCGGTACGGCCAGAATCCATACTGATAACAACAGCCAGCCCAGCAGCGCAGCCTACAGTGGAAAGGTGTTTTATACCAGCCCTGGCAATGGCAGTGGAATCGGACTGCGGGCCGACCTGGGGGTAGCCCTGGAAGGCCAGGGCAGCACGGTGGGTTTGGGGCTGCGTAACGTGTTAGGGTTTGCCCGCTGGACAGGCACCGAGGTGAGCATTGACGAAAGTGGTCAAGTGACCAGCCAGGCCAGTGACCGCAGTAGTTTCGGGGTGGCCCCGGCAATCTTTCTCAATGCCGCCACCAAAGTAGCCCTCGAGGTCGGCAGCGTAATCGTGGGTGGAGATTTGGGTCTCGAGGGAAGCTTGTACACCCATTTGGGCGGTGAGTATCAGCTTGGGGAACTGCGGCTGCGGGCCGGGCTAGGGTACAATGGGGGATTCATGCTGGGCCTGGGAGCTGGATATGCTGGTGCTGGATTCAGCTTCGATGCAGCCCTTACC
>JADMIM010000079.1 GCA_015478585.1 Thermaceae bacterium
AAATTTAAGACGCTGGATGGGATTTGTAAGTATAAGTCTCCAGCTTGTATTTGCTTTTGCCACTGAGTTAGTACATCCATCTTGCTTCTAGTCTCGAGTAAAGCTGCAAAACTAACAAGGTCTGCAAACTGAATAAAGGAAGATTGCTTTGAGTCCTTTATGTTTCCATCTTTGACAAAATTGTCCAAGTGTAGATTCTTTATCCTACGGCCCGTTTCCCAAGTTCCAAGATTTGAACCTGTTGGTAAATACTTCTGGGACTGCCTATACAGTTTTCGGTATTCATTGTGGCCTTCATCAAAGAAAACCATTCCTACTCGCTGACAGGTTCGGCAAGTCCTACGCATTCTTTGAAGCAAAGCATATAGGACTGCAAGAAGGCTCTTATAACCATATAGCTGGGTGGATGCAGTTCCCACAACAGAAATTACGCTACTTGCAGGTAGAAAACTAAGACCGCTTAGCAAGTCTTTATATATTTGAACTGCTTGAGCTTTAGTAAATCCTTGGTTACGGATCTTGTAATTTCCGTGACCAGAAAGTAAGAGGCTCCCCTTTAATTCCTTTTGTGTTGAGAGGTCATACCTTAAACGCATGTCCTTGCGTAGCCTTTGAGCACTTTCAAAATAATGATTCCAAACAATCTGGCAGCCTGATTCAGTAAAACGAACAAATGGAATCGCTATGGCCGTCATAGCATAAAAATCCTTGTCACAAGATTCGTCAATATAAAAAATATCAATGCCAGACTGGACATCTACAAGATTAGTCATATTTGGAAAAATATTTCCATACAAAATGTTTCTTGGTAGTGCTTTTGAACAATCGAAGCTCTCACCCCCGCACGTTTCGTCCCCCGCCCCTTCCCCTGCCGCACCACCTGCCCCTCCAAACCCCGCGCCGCCGTTACCGGTGAAACCCCGAACATCCCCTACACCCTCTGGTTCGTAATCTGCGCTCCGGGCCGCTCGAGCCCCCATCTCGACTCACCATCGAATCAGCTCTTAGTCGTATCAAAATCGTGTCATTAGGCCTCGAGCCTCCCACATAAACATGTGGGTTATCATGTGGATAGTTATAGCTATGAAGACCATCCAGATGACCATTGATGACAAACTGCTCGAGGACGTGGACAAGCTCACCGCGCAGCTCGAGACCACCCGTTCGGCCTTCGTGCGCTCGGCCCTGCAAGCGGCTATCAAGAAACACCGGATACGCGAAGCAGAGCGCAAGTATATTGAGAGCTATACCAAACAGCCTCAACAGCCTGAAGAGTACGAAATTGATGAAGTTGCCCGCGATTGGGGAGATGACTGGTGAAGCAAGGGGATGTGTATTGGTGTGACCTTAAGGAGCCGGATAGAAAGCGACCGGTGGTCATTCTGACCCGCAATGCAGGCGTTCGGCTGCTCAATTCCCTCAGTGTCGCTCCTGTTACCCGGTCGGTTCGAGAGATCAGATCGTTTGTTCTGTTGGATGAAGAGGACGGAATGCCTACGGAGTGTTCCGTTAACCTCGATTCAATTCAAACTATTGCCAAGAGCCGTTTTGGAGATCACATCACTACCTTGAGTAAAGAGCGGATGCTCGAGGTGCACGAGGCCATCAGCTTTGCTTTCGGCTTCGATGCTTTGGAAGACGATGCCCTGTAGCCTCATCCTCCGAGTGCTTGCTTCAGTTCCGTTACTGCCGCCCGCAGCTCGTGCAGCTCGGCCTCGAGGGCTTCCACTCTGGCCTCGAGTTCGCTTTTCTCCTCGACTCGCAGCACGGGCGCGGGGGTTCCCGCGAGCAGGTGGGCGTAGCGCACCTCGCGCTCGCCGGGCTGGCGCTCGAGCCGGGTTGCCAGGGGGTTGGGGCCGAGATTGATCAACATCTCGAGAATGGCCTCCACTTCGGCGGTGCTGGCGAATTTCTGGTTCATGGACTCGGCTCTGGCCTTGAGTTCACCCAAGGTTTGTGGGCCGCGCAGCATCAGCACGGCCATAAGGATGGTGGCGGGGGGCTCGAGCTTGAACTCCCGGTCGAGGAACTGCCGGTACTTGGGTGCCCTGGCGTTGTGCTCGCGGAACATCCCAGAAAGCCGCTTGCGTTGCAAGGAATCCAGGGTTTCGCGCACCTCGTCCTCGCCCAGATTGCTGACGGGGTTGCGGTTGTTTTTCTGGTTGGCTCCCAGCCGCAGGGCGTTCTCGGTCATGGGATAGTAGTCGGGGGTGGCATACTGTTTTTCGATGAGGGTGCCCAGGACGCGCACCTCGGTCTCGTTGAGGAGTTCCACGAGCCAGATTTTATCGCAGCCTAGAGCGGTTTTCAGAAAGAAAACGGCAGTCTACTCCGCTAGAAAGACCGTACCCAGCGCCTTTTGCCGCCATGAGTAGCGGCCAAAATAGCGGAAACCGCGATAGTTTGCTTATCGCGGTCTTTAGAGGTCACAGTTTTTGTCTCAACCACTATCTCAATTATGCTGGTGGGGTGAATCCTTCCGACCTGGACTTTCTGCGCCGAGCCCTCGAGGTGGCCGGTGTTGCCCGCCAGCATGGAAACCATCCCTTTGGTGCTATTTTGGTAGATAGCCACGGAAAAGTGCTGCTCGAGGCCGAGAACACCGTCGAGACCGAGCGCGATTGCACCGGGCACGCCGAACTCAACCTGATGCGGCTGGCCTCGAGGCAGTACACCGCCGACTTTCTGGCGACCTGCACGCTTTATACCAGCACCGAGCCCTGTGCGATGTGCTCGGGGGCCATTTACTGGGGCAACGTGCGCCGGGTGGTCTACGGCCTGAGCGAGGCGGGCTTGCTGAAGCTCACTGGCGACAACCCCGCCAACCCGACGCTGCACCTGCCCTGCCGCGTGGTGCTGGGAAGCGGACAAAAAGCTATCCAGGTGGTGGGGCCTCTGGTGGAAGACGAGGCCGCAGCCGTACACGAAGGCTTCTGGCGCTAAAAGTCGAGATCTGGATAGCTCGAGACGCTGTTTGACGGGGCCGAGCGGGTAGAGTTACCATTGACCCGTTGGTCATAAATTAAGCCATGCCGCCTCGGGGCGGCGGAAGGAGGGCAAAGTCCCAAGGTAGACGCTTTTCTCGTGTATCAAGCCTTTCGTGAAGGAGGCTGTCATGGGTGTAGATCGTCGTAAGTTTTTGAAAATTGTTGGGGCTATTGGCCCAGCCCTCGAGCGTCTACAACCAGTGTGCGGGTTGCCACCAGAGCGGTGGAACTGGGTTGGCTGGAGCATTCCCGCCACTCGCGGGGCACGTCTCCGAAATCCTGAGTGCCAAAGGCGGGCGCGACTACATCATCCAGCTCCTGTTATATGGCCTCCAGGGCGAGATTACCGTCGGTGGTGCCAAGTACAATGGGGTGATGCCCGCCTTCGCCCAGCTCAAGGACGAACAGATTGCGGCAGTGCTCAACCATATTGCGACCCAGTGGGGCAACGATAAAATGCTACCCGCCGACCATAAGGCTTTTACTGCCGACGACGTGAAAGCCTTCCGCGACAAAAAGCTCACCGCTGCCCAGGTTTATGATCTGCGCAAAACACTGGGCCTGAAGTAGCAGCATTTACGCTCCCGGAGGGGAGCGCAATATCCCCTACGTCGGGTAGGGGATATTCGCAGCAAGCGCTGCGGGTAGTTATTTCCCGAGCAAGTAGGCGCTCAGCAGCGCGACGGTGGCCTCGAGGTCGTTCACATGCACCGACTCGGTGACGGTGTGGATGTAGCGGGTGGGAATCGAGAGGGTGATGCTGGGCACCCCAGCCCGGCTTTGTTGGATGGCTCCGGCATCGGTACCACCTAGGGGCAAGATTTCCATTTGATAGGGGATTTTTTTCTTCTCGGCCAGGGCCACGAACTCCTGCACCAGCCAGCGCTGGCTGATGGCGGAGGAGTCCATCACCTTGATGCCCACGCCCTTTCCGGCCTCGGTGACGGCTAAGTGGGGCAGCACTTCGGGGATATCCACCGCCAGGGTCACGTCCAATGCAATTCCAATTTCAGGCTCAACCCCGTAACCACTGGTCAAAGCCCCGCGCAGCCCCACTTCTTCCTGGGTGGTGAAGACTGCGTAGAGGTCACAGCCGAGTTTTTTGCCCTTGAGGCGCTTCAGGGCCTCGAGCAGAACGAACACCGATGCGCGGTCGTCCATGGCCTTGCCAGTAAAAAAATTACCCAGCATCCCGGCCTCCTGCTTCAGCGTCACCGGGTCGCCTATACGCACGCGCTTTTTGGCTTCGGCTCCAGAAAGCCCCAAATCTACAAAAAACTCTGCTACCTCGGGGATTTTCTTGCGTTCCTCGGAAGTGGAGATGTGGATGGGTTTACCCGAAGGGTTCATCACGCCGGGAAGGTCGCCACCGCTGGCATGAACCAGCACTTGGCGAGCGAACAGATTGCGGGTATCAAAGCCACCCACGTTCTGCACCCGCAGGAAGCCCTTATCATCCACATGCCGGACATAAAAACCAATCTCGTCGAGGTGGGCGGCCACCATCACCCGCTTACCAGGGCCCTTTTTGTGGGCGATTAGGTTGCCCATGGCATCGGTGCGAACTTCATCCACCAGGCCCTCGAGCTGAGCGTGTACCAGATCGCGCACGCGGTCTTCCCAGCCGGGAACCCCTGCCACCTCGGAGAGTTGCTTGAGCAAGTTGAAGTCTAGGCTCATGAGAGACAGCATAACGTCAACCGTTGACCGCAACAACGTTGTCGCAGGTCGGCGGGCAAAAGAGGGGAACCCTGCGGGTCTACTGCTTGCTGTTGGTCACAAATCTCAGGTCGCAAGTCAAAACTTTGTCTTTGGCCTGAGGCACAAAACCTGTGACGATTTTTCGGTCAACGGTCAACGTTCTCTCATCCCACCCGTACGCTGATGCGGTGATACCCGGTAGCCCCGTCGGGCAGCGGGTCGCGGGGAGTGGGGTCTTGTATTTTTTCGCCCACCTCGACGGCCCGCACCAGCAGGTCGTAGTTGCCTGCGGCGGGCTTCCAGGGGAAGGCCCAAAGCTGCCAGGCAAACTTGGATTTGGGGGGCTTGAGGTCGGCTTTTTGCCAGGTTTTGCCACCATCAGTCGAGACCTCCACCCGCTCCAAGGCCCGCCCACCGGCGTAGGTGATGCCCGCAACGAAGGTTTCCTGGCCCGCTTTGAGCTGAGCGTGGTTTTGGGGAGTGTCAATACGGCTCATGGTGCGAATCACCGCATCTCGGCTCCAGCCGCGCTGTGCCCAGTAGCCCGAAACCTCGGAGGCCGAAAGGCTGATTTTGGTCAGCCATTTGGGCTGCTTCATGCCGTAGCGACCCGGAATTAAAAGGCGGGTGGGGTAGCCGTGTTGGGTTTGCAAGTCTTCGGGTTTGCCGGTAGTGGGGTTTTCGATAGCGTAGGCCAGCATGGTCTCGGCTGGAACCTCCCCGATGGGGATGGACTCCATGTAGCGGTCAGCGGCTTCCCAGACCAGAAATTTAGCCTCGGCCTTGACCCCAGCCTTCTCGAGCAGGGTTTTGAGTGCAACCCCCTGCCACTTGGCACTACCAATCAAGGGGCCCCCCACCTCGTTGGAGATGCAGGTCAGGGTGTTCATCAACTCGACCTTGGGCAAGGCTTTGAGGTCGCTCAGGCTGAGGGTGAGGGGTTTGTCCACCAGCCCACCAATCTCGAGCTTGTAGGCTCCGCCCTGCAACCTGGGGTCGAGGAGTTCGATGTTTTTGGAAACGTAGTAGAGGTCTTTTTGCCCGGTCTGCTCCGGGGAAAGCCCGGTGATTTTGTCCCACACGACCTTTACCGCACTCTGGGCCTTGGCTTTAGTGGTCTGCCACAGGGCCAGCCCTACGGCTACCAGGGCCAGGGTTTTGATGCTTTCGCGGCGGGTCGAATCGGCAGGGGCTACGGGTATCGCCGATTTTTGCCCTCTAGGGCGCACTGCCCAAGCCAGAGCCCCTACCAGCACGGTGTTGATAGCCGCCGCCAGCCAACCTTCCGGGCTCATGCCCAGCAACCAGCCCCCAAAGGCTCCGTAGAACGCCAAGGCCACCGCCAGCCCGGCCCAGAACCAGCGCCGCAGAGCAGTCAACAAAAACGGGTGGATAAACAGCCATAAAAGAGCCGTACCTATAAAGGCCAGATTTTTGGCAAGGTCGCTAAAGCCCAGCAGCTTGTGAATCAAGTTGAACATGGCAGGCACGCCGAGCCAGTAAGTAATTTGGGCAAACATACCCTCCAAAGGCCAGCCAACTCCATGCCCCCGCAGCCCGAAACCCAGAACTCCCAGCCCGATTCCCGCTACGATGCCCCATATCCAGTCGCCGCGCTTCATTCCCATCACCTCTGTGTTTACTGTACGCATCCCAGCTCTATCTCGGATACATCCAGGCTAAGGTCTTCTTTACCGAGGATGTCGAGGGTCTGATACCGGCTTCGGATAGATAGAAGCTACAGGGCATCCACTTCAATCCCCCCTACCCCCTTACTAAGGGGGGCTAAACCACCTCACTGAGGTTATGGTTCCAAGCTGGGTCGGGGCTGGATGGGCGGATTTTAGGCCATCCCACCGGCTACAGAAATACTTTCCAGGTGAACTTGGCGTTATGCCGAACGCCAAAAACAAAACGCCCGAAGCTGCCCAATCACACAACCTTTCCATCTGGGGTGATGCTTCACGACCCTTGGGATTGCCGTACTGAACTGGGGCGGACAAAGGTGGGTGGCGGGGGAGCCGGGATCCTCGAGCGCTCCTCGGAGGTGCGGGCCTGGCGGCGGGCCAGTTCTAGCTCGAGGCTTTCCAGTCCCTTGCGCATGGCCCACTGGTGGTTGGCGGCAAAAATGGGCTTGAAAATAAAGGAAAGGTTGCGCAGCAGTGGCTTTTCAGCATTGATTTTCCAGTCATAGGTGATGTCCACCAACGCGCCGTTCTGTCGGAAAGTCCAGATGCCCCGCCCCACGAAGTCGCCGAAGGCCTCGAGGGCGAAACCGTGTGGGGTATTGACCTCGCTCACCCGGAAACACCAGCGCAGGGTGTAGGGCAGCCAGCCCTTGGTGTAGAGGCCAATCACCTTGCCCAGGCCGCTGGGCTGGCCGGGCTCCAAAGTTTCTACCTCGAGATATACCGAGGGCCACCAGCGGGGCAAATCCTGGGCGTTGCCCAAAATATCCGAGATTTCCTGACAGGTGCTTTGTACCCGCCAGTGGGTGATGAAATGGTATTCGTTGCTGGGCATGCTTCACCCCTTTGCTGGACTCAATTCTACCCCTGGACGTTGACCCCGGTTCCCCTGTTTGCTGGTGGGTCTGCGCGGCGATTTGGCCCGCAGGGCGGCAAAATATTCACCACAGCCGGGAAAGGGCTCATCCAGCCAGTCAAAAGGCGGTAAGAAATCCAGAGATCGTGCTTGGGGCCAAGCAGGTGGGGCTATTTGAATTGGGTAGGGCAGCATCGCTGGCCTCCTGGGAAAACCCACTACAGCTTTCAAAGCATCTTGCGTCCAGAACAGCATTCTTTGATAGAGCAATTATGCCGTCCTGGTGTAGCTTTTTGCTTTCGCTCTAAGACGTAGGATCTTTAGCCTGCCCTCTGCAACTGGCGGCTCGAGCGGGTCTGTGCGACTCTACGGATAAATAAGTTGCCCCACAACACCCGCAGGGCGATGCCTGGAGAGAGAATGCTGGGTGGGGGGGCCATCAGGTTGGCGACCTTCTGGAAGGCCAGCACCACCGCCGGGTCACGGCGGGCGGCCACGTGCAACTTGGCGACGTACCAGTTGATGAAGTTCACCATCGGACTGCGCGGCCCCTCGACTTGAGGGTAGCGCAGGTCGGCCCCTACCGCGATGCCCCAGGGGCTGTCCACCAGGCTCGAGGCCCTCTTGAAGAAGCGCCCGGCCAAATTTGGGAGACCCACGCTGAGGCATTCGGATAGCGCCTCGGCCTCGGCGGCGGCTACCGTCATGCCCTGCCCGAAGACGGGATTGAAGCTGCAAATAGCATCGCCCGTGACCAGCAAGCCTTCAGGGAAGCGGTTCAGGCGCTCGTAGCGGCGGCGCTGACTGCCGGGGAATTTGTAGGCCAGAATGTCCGAGAGTGGCTGGGCCTCCTTGATCAGGTCGTAGAGGTCGGATACCGGCAGGCTCCGGGCAAACTCCAGAAAGCCCCGCTCGTCGGTGGGCGGATGGTCGCCCAGAAAGCCCGCCAGGCTGACGATCCAGCGGTCTCCTTCGATATAGAGCGCCACCCCACCGCGCGGCTCGGGAGCGTTGGAGCCGATGATAAAAGCATCCTTGCCGCCAAAATCCTGTGAGCGGCGGCGGTAGATGCGAGTGGCATAGGCCAGGTCAACCTTGACCATCTCCTCCTGGGGCCGCTCGAACCCCACAGCCTCGAGCCATTTGGGAGCCTGAGAGCCGCGCCCACTGGCATCTACCACCAAGTCGGCTTGCAACTCACCCAGGCTGTCGGCATCGAGCCGAACCCCGGTTACTCGCCCGTTTTCGCTCAGCAATCCCTCCACTTTTACACCGGGCAAGGCGTGTACGTTGGGCAGGGCGAACAGGCGCTGGCGGATGTAGCCCTCGAGCAAAGGGCGGCTCAGCAGCAAACCCACTAGCCCGCTGTCGAACTGGGCGTGGAAGCCGCCATTCTGATACCAATAACTGTTGCCGATGATGTCGCCTTGACGCGCACCTTGCTGCACCAAATCTTGGGTCAGACCTGGAAAAAAGCCCTCCATAATGCGCAACCCCTGGGCCAGAAGCCCGTGGGCATGGCGGCCCTGCGGCACGCCCTTGCGGTTTTCGCCTGCTGCTGGAAAATGGTCGCGCTCGAGCACCGTCACCTGCCCGTAGTGGTCGGCCAGTACCCTGGCTGCCAATAGTCCGCCCATGCTTGCGCCGATAACGATAGCTTGCTTGCCAATTTTATTCATGCGGGTCTCCTGGAATGCTGGGGTTGGTACGCCCCACACTGTGCCAGGAGAAACTGCTCATTTCCCAGACCAAAACCTGTTCACTGCTCAGGGTTGTGCAGGAAATACACCCCGTGCTCGGCAAATATCTGGACAATGCTCTCGAATGCGGGCACCCCCTCGCGGGGTGGAGGCAACAGCGAGTCCTTGACCGCCACCCCAAAGGCTTTGAAGCCCTCCTCGAGCCCTCCCGGCGATAGCCGTACCAGCAACCGCACCTGAGGGGTGAGGCACTCGAAGTGATGCGCCTGACGGCGCGGCATCCACAGATATTCACCGGGGTTTAACAGGCCCTCACTCTGACCCAAGCGGTAGTGCAGTTGGCCCTCCAGCAGCAGCAATTCTTCGTCCTCGTAGGTGTGCAGGTGGGGCGGGGGTTCGGTTCCCCGGCGAACTACGCTGTCAATGAGGGTATAGCGGCCTGCTGTATCTGCGGTTTCGGCCACAAAGTTGAGCAACAGTCCGGCGCACCAGTAGCAGCGCTCGAGGTTGTCTGGCAGCGGAGAAAAGGGGGCATCGCTCAAGGGGAAACTCCTATCGGGGGTCTTTCAGAGCGGTTTGGGATGTGGCCTGGGGAATTCAGGAACTGCCTTTGCATCAACCCTTGGGCCATATACCCCAGCATCTTTCCTAAAACCGCTCCAGCTTACAGGGTAGGCCTGGGGGTGCTCACTGACCAGGGCAAAAAGGCTTCACTTTTCGCCTAGCTCGAGCTGCCACAGGATTTCTATCAGGCGCTGAGTAGCCCCCACCAGATGCCGCCGGTAGGTAGAGAAAGGTAGGTCGAGCAGTTCGGCGGCTAACTCCTGGGTGGCGGCAGGCTCGAGATAGGTACGCTCGAGGGCGCGATAGAGTTTTTCGGTCTTGGGGTGAACCTTGAGGGTCTGGGCGGTTTCCCACAGGAGCGTCCGCAGGGCTTTGGTACTGGCTTCGGGCAAGAGCCTCGAGCGCAGCAGGAGGCTCTGGGCCAGCACCTCGGGACGATTGAAGTCGCGCAGGGCGCTTTTGACGGCTTCCTCGAACTCCGGCTGCGAAAGCACCAGCAGGGGCTGGGGTCGTTCGGCCTCGAGCTGGGCTGGGTCGAGGGTAGCCAGTTCACGCTCTCCCAGCATCTCGAGCCAGGCTGTGGCGGGCTGTTGCCGCCAGTCGTGGGCAAATACCCCCATCAGGTGTGGCCCGGAACTATAGTCCAACTCTGCGGCGTGGAAGAGGTTCATGTACAAAAAGGCCGGTATCCAAAACTCGAAGTTGGAGATGGGGAAAAAAGTCCAGGCCAGACGGATATTGCTGATATAGTGCTGCACCGCGTTGAGGAAAACCAGGCTCTGCACAGGCGAAACCGCCTGATAAGAGTCTTTTGCCATCCAGAAGCGAAACAGCAGGGCTTCCTCGCCGGGGCGCATAGGGTGGCGCTGGAGATAGTCCCAAGCCCGCTGGACAACCAAGTCGGCCTGCCGGTCTTGAGGGCTGGTCTGGTGTAGCCCCACCACCAGCATCAAGCCTGCGGGTTGGTCTGCGACACTGCGGTAAACCGTCAGACCCTGGGGCTGGCGCTGTAGCCAGTGGGCAGCTATCTGTGCGGCAGCCGCACCTTCGTGTTGCTGGATAATCTCGAGCACTGCCGGGTGATCCTGGGGACGGCCCCGTTCCCCAAACACGCTGCCCAGTTGTTTCCACTCGAGGAAAGGCTTGACCAGCGGATTGTGGCGGTGCAGGTATACGTCGTCGGCGAGGATGCGTTGCTGTTCCAGTCCCCGGGTTTCTTGCAGCTTTTGGGTGTAGTAACCCCGCGCCCGGCGGTGCAGTTCGGTGTATCCATCGGGATTGCGCCAGCGCAGGTCAGCGTCCAGGGCTTCTCGGGCCAGGTCGTGGGGAAACAAACCCTGCGGCCCAGCCTCCATGAATGACAACCCCCGCAGCCAGGCAAAGTAGGGATTGGCATCCTCGAGTTGCAGCACGACTGCCAGCAGGGGCTCGGTCAGGGTGCTTACCAGCGCGCTGGCCTCGAGGGCTGCGCGGTGGGTGGGGCTGGGAACCTGCTGCACGAAGCGCTCGAGCAGGCTGCGCACCACGTCGGGCGCGGCATCGGGGCGAAAGGCATAGCTGGCCTCACGCTCCAGCACCTCCACCACCAGCGCCAGCGCTAGCGGATGCCCGTGGGTAAACTCCAGCACCGCCGGGTGCTGGGCTTGGGGAATGCCCTGGCGGCTCAGGTATTCGCGGCTTTCTTCGGGGCGCAGGTTGCGCAGGGACACGCTGTATACCAGTTCGCGCCAGCCGGGGTCGCTGCGCCAAGGGCCGGAAAGCGGGTTGCGCCCGGCCAGAACCACCAGGGTATTCCCTGGCAGCAGCGGCAAAAACTGCTCGCGCAACCAGCCATCCAGGGGGTTCAGGGATTCGTAGGTGTCGAGAAACAACACGCTGCGGGGATAGGTGGCGATGACCTCGAGCGGGGAGCGATTTGTCTCAATACCCAGGGCCAGCCTGAGGGTCAATAAAAACCCCTCGGGAGAGGCTTCGATATCGCGCCCATCCAGGCGAACCGGCGTGACCCCGGCCTCTTGGGCCAGGTGCATCAGCTCGGAAACCAGGCTGGTTTTGCCCACGCCCCCTGGCCCATAGATATGTAGCACCACGAAGGGCGGTTCTGCCGCCGAAAGGGCCGAAAGGAAAAGGCTTTTTTCCTGCTCTCGCCCCACAAAACGCTTACGCCGCCGGGCAGCCAGCTTCTCTGCCAATAAAGGACGCGATGCCGACTCAGGGTCTGCCATAGCCTAGCTTTCCGTAAGTTTGCCCTGCCCACACTTCCTGGTGTAGTGCGGCTTTACCAATCCTGGTGGCAAGAAATACCATCTGCAATGTCCCCTGGCTGGATGTGGAATTACACTGTTGGGTGGGCAAACTGCTCTAGACGAATGGGTT
The DNA here is from genome assembly GCA_015478585.1 of Thermaceae bacterium. GTDB lineage: Bacteria > Deinococcota > Deinococci > Deinococcales > Thermaceae > Meiothermus. The sequence goes on from JADMIM010000079.1 coordinate 11,873, forward strand.
TTCTCTGCTAGAAGCCTATCACATCATGAGACCTATGAGCAATCGGTCTATTTCGTGAGACCTGTGGGCTGTAAGCTACCTGACCCAGCGGCCTCCACGAACCGGCACAATGGGCTGCATGGAACAGGCTGACATCATCGTGATTGGCAGTGGGCAGGGGGGAGTTCCACTAGCGGTGGATTTTGCCCAGGAGGGCAAAAAAGTGGTTTTGTTCGAGCGAGGGCGCTTCGGCGGAACCTGCGTGAACTATGGCTGCACCCCTTCCAAGGCTTTTCTAGCCTCGGCCCACGCCGCAGGACGGGCCAAGCTGGCCGGGCGCTTGGGGGTTGATGCCCAGGTCAGGGTGGATTTCCCGGCGGTGATGGAGCGGGTGCAGGGCTACCGGGATAGCTCGAGCACGGGCGGCGAACGGCGCATGAGCCAAGCTGGGGTTCGGCTGGTGGGGGCCGAGGCCCGCTTCGTGGGTGAGCGCACGGTGCGGGGGGGGGATGTGGAAATCCGGGCCGAGACGGTGGTCATCAACACCGGGGGCACACCGGTAGTTCCGGCTATTCCCGGTCTGGCAGGAACCCCGTTCCTGACCAGCGACACCTTTTGGAGCCTGCGCCAGCAGCCCCGGCGCTTTCTGGTGCTGGGCGGAGGGTATATCGGCCTCGAGCTGGGTCAGGGCATGACCCGGCTGGGCTCGGAAGTCCACATCATAGACCCCAACCAGCGCCTGATGGCTCGAGAGGAGCCGGAGGTGGGGGCCGCCCTGAAAAAAGCCCTGGAAGGGGACGGGGCTAAAATCCACCTCCAGGCTAAAACAGTGAAAGTCGAATATGACGGGGTTTTTACCTTACACCTGGAAAACGGGGAAAGGCTCGAGGGTGAAGGGTTGCTGGTCGCTACTGGGCGCAGAGCCAATGTGCAAGCCCTCGACCTCGAGCGTTCGGGTGTGCGCCTGGACGAGCGAGGTTACATCCAGATTGACCCCCAGTTTCGCAGCTCTGCCCCCGGAGTTTTCGCCATCGGGGACGTGGCCGGTCAGCCTGCTTTCACCCATGTCTCCTGGGAGGACTATCGCCGCCTCAAGGCCATCTTGAAAGGCGAAAATCGTACTAAGGACGACCGGGTGCTGGGTTATGCGGCCTTCACCGACCCCCAACTGGGACGGGTGGGTCTGACCCTCGAGCAGGCCCAGAAAGCGGGCCACAAGGCCAGAGCGGTCACGCTGCCGCTAGAAAGAGTTGCCCGGGCCTGGGAACTCGACGAGATGAACGGCTTTTTCCGGCTGGTGGTAGATGAGGAATCGGAAAAGATTTTGGGCGCGACGCTGGTCGGCTACGAGGCTGCCGAGGTGGTTCACACCCTGCTGGCCCACATGGAAGCGGGCAGCAGTTGGCGTGTCCTCGAGCGCTCGGTACATATCCACCCGGCCCTGGGCGAGGGGTTGCCGAGCCTGGCGCGGTTGTTGATATAAGCCATGAGGAAGACGCAGAGGGCATAGAGCCAAAAACTAAAGACAAAGGGCCTTAAAGGCTACACCAGGACGGCATAATTGCCCTATAAAAAATACTGTCTGGGACGTGGTTTATATTTTTGACTTGGAACCTTGGGCTCTATGCTCATTGCCCATTGCTAACTCCATCCGGTTATGCCTTCATCTCCGTACAGTAGGATGAGCGCGATGAGCTTGGACGGGTTCCCCGACGAAGCCCTCCTGGCCCTCGTTGCTCGAGGGGAGGAAGAAGCGTTGAGCATCCTGTACGACCGCTATGCCTCGGCCATGACCGGGCTAGCCTATCGCATGGGCTTCGATAAGGAAGCCCAAGGTGACTGTGTGCAGGAAATCTTCTTCCGCATCTGGAGCCGGGCCTCCTCCTTCGACCCCAAAAAGGCTACTGGCCGCAGTTGGATTCTTGCGGTGGGGCATCATTATTGTGTGGATCGGGTGCGTTCGGATGCGAGTAGGCCCAAAGCGCTCGAGCCCATCCAGGACGAAGAAGACGAGGCTTTCGATCTGCCCGGCCCTGGCCTGGACGAAGAAAATACCTTGAACCGGATTCGCATTCGCAAAGCCCTGCACGCCCTTAGCCCCGACGAGCGTTCAATTGTCGAGGCTCTGCACTATCAGGGCTACACCTATCCCGAAGCCGCCGAGCATCTGAAGCTGCCCTTGGGAACGCTGAAGGCTAGACTGAGCAAGGCCATGTCCAAGCTGCGGGAGGTGCTGCATGAGGCTTGAAGAAGCCCGCGAACTTCTGCCGCTGTACGCCCTGCACGCCCTGCCCGAAGACGAAGTGGGCCAGCTCGAGCAGGCTTTGCAAGCCTATCCCGAACTCTGGCCCGAGCTAAAAGCCCTGCAAGCAACCGCCGCCGACCTGACCTACGCGGTTCCAGAGCGAGCCGCCGATGCAGACCTGAAGGCTAAAGTGCTGGCTCGAGTGCGCTCTAGCCCGACCTCGCTGCCAAAGGCTGTGGAGCCTCGAGTGCTGACCCTGCCCAGCCAGCCTCGGGTCCTGTGGTCGCGCTGGGCTGCCAGTTTTGCTGCTGTGGCAGCAGTATTGCTGTTGGTCTGGGGTGGAGTGCAGGTCTACCCTTGGATGGAGTGGGCTCGAGCCGCCCGTAATCCCCAGGCCAAGATGGAAACCCTGGTTAACGAGAAAAACCAGCCCGTAGGCCGGGCTATCCTGTTACCGGGCGGACGCACCCTGGTCTGGACACAGCTCCCCCCACCTCCACCCGGCAAGACCTACCAGCTGTGGGGAGTCAACCAGACCGACCACGTGGGCCTGAACACCTACCGGGGGGGCCTGATTGCTTTCAACATGCCCCAGGGTTACCCAATAGTCCACATCACCGAGGAGAAGATGGGAGGCTCGCCGACCCCCACCCAGATTCGCGCTTTCCCGCAGCAAGAATAGGTAGGGGCGCAGGGCGGAGGGTAAGACGCTAAAAACTTGTCGAAGGTCGAAGGCCAAAACCTAAAAGTCAAAAACCTAAAAACACCAACTGCGTCCCAAACGGGGTTTCTTGATAGGGCAATTATGCCGTCCTGGTGTAGCTTTAAGGCCCTTTGTCTTTTGCTGTTGCGTTCAGCTTTTGGCGCTGCGCCTTGTGAGAATCGGGCTTGACCTGGAGTGAACTCGAGGTTGTAAGGTGCTCTTATGCCCAGCCTCAGCATCCAACAGACTGCCCAGGAAACCGGTTTGAGCATAGACACCCTGCGTTATTACGAGCGCATTGGCCTGCTGGCTCCCAGCCGCGATGCCTCCAGCCGCCACCGCCGTTACAGCGAGCGAGACCTGGCCTGGATTGATTTCGTGACCAAACTGCGCTCTACTGGAATGCCGCTGGCCGAAATCCACCAGTACATACATCTTTACCAGCAGGGCGAGGCCACTCAGGCCCAGCGGCAGCGGCTGCTCGAGGCTCAGGCGGCTCGAGTCGAGGCCCGCATTGCCGAGCTGCGAGAGGCCCTGGCGGTCATCCACAAAAAGATAGACGGCTACCGCAAGAGCGGCAGAAAAACCGCCTAAAGGAGATTTCTATGCCCATCACTTCCCCATTTGGCTACCGTTCTACGGCCCTCGAGGTCGTTGCCGGTCACGATTTAGGCGGTAAAACCGCAGTTGTTACTGGAGGCAGTTCGGGTATCGGCGTAGAAACCGCCAGGGCTCTTCTATCCGCCGGGGCCGAGGTAATTCTTGCCGTGCGTGACACCCAAAAAGGCGAAAGGGTTGCCCAAGAGTTGCGCCAGTCCACGGGCAACAGCAAAGCCCATGTAATCGAGCTGAACCTGTCCTCGCTCGAGTCGGTACGCCGCGCCGCCGAGCACGTGCTTTCGCGCTGGCCTGGCCTCGATATCCTCATCAACAACGCGGGGGTGATGGCGACCCCCTTCGAGCACACTCTCGAGGGCTTCGAGATGCAGTTCGGCACCAACCACCTGGGGCATTTTCTGTTCAGCACACTCCTGATTCCGGCGCTGCGGGCGGGGGCTCCCTCGAGGGTGGTAGCCCTTTCTTCCATCGGCCACCGCCGCTCGGACGTGCATTTCGACGACTTGAACTATAAGGTGCGGCCCTACGAAAAATGGGAAGCCTACGGGCAGTCCAAAACCGCCAATGCCTTGTTCGCGGTGGGCCTGACCCAGCTTTATGGCAGTGAGGGCATCACCGCCAACGCGGTGCATCCGGGAGGCATCAGCACGGGTTTGCAGAAATACATCCCCCAGGACGAGCAGCGGGCGATGGGCTGGGTAGACGCACAGGGCAACATTGACCCGCGCTTCAAAAGCGTCGAGCAGGGGGCCGCGACCTCGGTGTGGGCGGCGGTGGGGAAGGAGTTGGATGGAGTCGGCGGGTTGTACCTCGAGGACTGCCAGGAAGCCCTGCCCTCAGACCCCGCGCGGCCTTACTCGGGCTATATGCCCTACGCCCGCGACCCCCAGCATGCCGAGCGGCTGTGGAAAGTCTCCGAAGAGCTGGTCGGGTTTGGCAAGTAGAAATCAATCCACCATAGCGTTAAGTTCCCTCTCCCCTGGTGGGAGAGGGAATTAAGAGAAGGTCTCGAGCGCCAATCGGTACGTCTGGGCGTGACCGCTCACCGTCACGTGAGGGTCGCGGTTGTAGCCCCCGCCCATCACGATGACGAGCGGAACATTGGCCGCTTTAACTCGCTCGAAAACTTGTTGGTCACGTTCTGCAAGCCCCTCGAGGCTCACCGCCAGCCGCCCGAAGCGGTCATTGTGCAAGATATCCACCCCCGCGTTGTAGAAGACCAAATCCGGTTTGGGGGCAAAAGCTGTGTCCAGAGCGGGCTCGAGTGCCTGGAGATACTCTTGGTCTGTGGCCTTATCGCTCAGGCCCACGTCCAGGTCACTTTGTTCTTTCTTCAAGGGATAGTTTCGCTCGGCGTGGACGGAGAGCGTAAATACCGAAGGGTCGCTCTCAAAACACACCGCCGTCCCATTGCCCTGGTGGGCATCCAAATCCACCACCAGCACGCGGCCCTTCCAGCCTTCGGCCCGCAGGTTGCGGGTAGCTACGGCCACGTCGTTGAAGAGGCAGTAACCTTCGGCCCGGCCCGGATAGGCGTGGTGGGTTCCACCGGCTAAGTTCATCCCCAAACCGGTTTGTAGGGCATCCCTGGTGGCTGCCAGCGTCCCGCCCGAGGCGTGCAGGGCCCTGGTCAACAGACTTTGCGTCCAGGGCAGCCCAACCTTGTGTGACTCCTGGTGGGATAGCCCCTGGCTTTGCAACTTGTGCAGATACTCGAAATCGTGGGCCAGGGCCAGGGCCTCCCAGGCAATCGCGGGGGCAGGGCGCACCTCGAGCCGGCCTTTGAGGGCCTCGGCCACCCCCCGGTATTTGTATTTGGGAAAAGGATGGTAGTCGGGAAGGTCGAGTTCGCAGTGAGCGGTGGAATACGCATGTCGCATTACCCCACACCTTTGCACAGAGGCTTGGATGTCCAGTGTGGTTCATCCCGCAAATACCGGATACCGCTCTAGTTTTCCAAGGAGCGGACAGGGATTTTCACCAATCCATTAGGCCGCACCAACCGTATTCGCTCAGTATCAGACCTTCTGCACCACTTCTTCGCGCACCAACCGACCATCCCTCAAGTACAGGATGCGCTCAGCTTTGCGGGCCAGCTCGAGGTCGTGCGTGACCAGAATCACCGTGCGGCCTTCTTTGGCCTGAGCCAAAAGCAATTCCACCACTTTGCCCCCCGAAACCGAATCCAGGTTGCCGGTGGGTTCATCGGCGAAGAGGATGGGTGGGTTCAGCGCCAGGGCTCGAGCAATCGCAACCCGCTGCTGCTCGCCGCCGGAGAGTTTGAAAGGCAGGTGGTGAGCACGGTTATCCATGCCCATGGCCCGAAGTAGGCTCATGGCGCGTTCCTGACGCTCGCGCAGACCCTTGCCCGAGAGCATCATGGGGAAAGCCACGTTCTCGAGCGCGGTCAGGGTGGGAATCAGGTTCCACTGCTGGAAAACGAAGCCCATGTAGCGCAGGCGCAGCCCGGAGCGGGCATCCTCGGACTGCTTCGAGAGCACTGTAGCGTCCAGGTGTACCTCGCCCTCGCTGGGCACGTCGAAGCCCGCCAACAGGTTCAAAAGGGTGGTTTTGCCCGAACCAGACGGCCCCACGATGGCACTGAGGCCCGGCGGGAAGCGGTAGCTGAAATGATCCACCGCGACAATATCGCTTTCGCCCTGATGAAACCGCTTGTGTAAGTTGAGAGCCTCGAGCATAAAAACCTCTACAGTATACGGGGTTGGTGGGCCTGGGGCGGCCAGACCCAAAACCTCAGAGCGCGGCCATAAAGCTAAGTACCCCCCAGTCTGACTAGTGCTATATCCGCAGTTCAATGACTTGGTAAAGGCCCGTTCCTGAAGGCGCGAGCGTCAGATTCGGGGAACCCCCTAAAGCGCAAATCTATTGTGG
>JADMIM010000183.1 GCA_015478585.1 Thermaceae bacterium
TCTGGCCCTTGACTCCAGTGCCCGCGTTGCGGGGGGCCTCTGGCCCTTGACTCCACATGGGCCATAAGGGTGGGAAACGCGATATTACTCCAGCGGTAGGTATAGGGTGGCTTTGAGGCCGCCTGCTTCTGCGGGCATTAGCTCGAGTCGGCCTCCGTGCTGCTTGGCGACTGCGGAAGCTAGGGCCAGGCCCAGCCCAGCCCCATTGCCCTGGAGAGCGGAACCGCGCTGGAAAGGTTGCAGGAGGCGCTGGATTTCCTCTGCCGGAATGCCCGGCCCATTGTCGCAAACCTCGAGAAAAGCCAGATTATTCCTGGCTCCGGTGCGCACCCAGACCTGCTTGCTCCCGTACTTGAGGGCATTTTGTAACAGGTTTACCGCCACCAGGCGTAAGGCTGGAGCATCGCCCAGGGTCAGGGCAGTTTGGGTATGCAGTTCGACACCCACACCCCTGGCGCTGGCATCGCTGGATAAAAGCTCTACCCCTTCCAGGGCCACATCCCCCAGGTTTACCACATCCTGACGCGGAGACTGATTGGTGCGGGCCAGGGCCAAGAGGCTTTCTACCAGCGCCGTGAGTTCGTGGCTATCGCGGTTTATCTTCTGTAGGGCTTGGCGATACTGCTCTGGGCTGCGGTCTTTTTCCAGGGTCAAGCTGGCTCGGCCTTGCAGCAGGGTAAGCGGGGTACGCAACTCGTGAGCAGCAGCTAGGGCAAAGGCTTTCTCACGCTCGATGGTCTGCTCGAGGCGCAAGAGCATGGCGTTTACAGTCTGGGTCAGCCGGGCCATCTCGTCTTTGCCGGAGGCTTCGGGAACCCGCTCCCGATAACGCCCAGAAGAAGCGATGGCTTGGGCCAGCCGGGCAACTGCGTCTACCGGCCTGAGGGCATGGTCGGCCAAAAAATAACCTGCTCCCACTCCCAACAGCAGCAAAACCGGCAAACCATAAAGCAGCAAGCGCTGTACTCGGCTCAGGGCCTCGAGGGTCTCTAGTTGGGGTCGCTGGGCCTGGATTTGGTCGCCGTTAGGTAGTTTCAAGGTAAATACGCGGGTGTCGCCAAAGGTGGTAAAACCCTCCACCAGTGGGGCTCGAGTCCTTGAGGTGCCAATCTGGTCTACCAGTTGACCTTTGGCATTGAACACCAGCAGCACCGTAGCTCCCGGCAAGCGCTGGAGCAAGGTATCGGTCTCGGCTGCCGAAAACTGTGGTTTTTGCTCGTCGCCCCCGAGTTGCGAAGCGGCCAGGGTCGCCGCCTCACGCAGCGAATCATCCAGCGCAGCGCGCAGGTTTTGCCGCAGCACTAGATAAAAACCCATGCCACCCATCAGCAGTATCAAGGCCGATACCGCCGAGTAATACAGAGTCAGTTTCCAGCGTAGGCTCAACCCGCCGCCTCCAAGCGCCCCAAGCGGTAGCCCATACCCCGCACGGTTTCGATGATGCCCTCACCCAGCTTGCGCCGCACGGTGGAGACATATACGTCCACCACCTTGGTGTCTACATCGCTTTCCTCGGGCCAGACCCGCTCGATCAGGCTGTTGCGGGAGTAGGCCCGTCCGGGGTTGAGGGCGAAACATTCGATCAAGGCGTACTCACGCGGGGTGAGCCCTACCGGCTGACCTTCCTTGCTTACCTCGTGGGCAGCAATGTCCAGGGCATAGCCCAGAGGTAAGGCGACCACATTGGAAGAACCCCCCTTGGCCCGCCGCACCAGGGCCCGGATACGCGCCCGCAACTCGCGGAAATCGAAAGGCTTGCCCAGGTAGTCGTCGCCGCCCCCCTCGAGGCCCTCGAGCCTGCTGTCTATATCGGCCCTGGCAGTCAGAAACATAATCGGGGTGGTGTCGCGCCGCGAGCGCAGGGTCTTAGCAAGCTCAAACCCGGCCTGCCTGCCCTCGGGTAACATGACATCGAGCAAAATCAGGTCGAAGGTCTGCAACTCGCTCATGGCATCTCCGATGGTGGCGGTGGGGGCGTGCTCGACAATCAGGCCATCGTCAGCCAGTCCCTCGATAACCAGTTCAGCCAGCCGGGGATCGTCCTCAACGAGCAAAATTCGCATGGTACTTCCTCCTTATCTTACGCAACTTAATGCTCTAAGGTAAGGATTTGGTAAAGCTTCGCCAAGGCTATACAAGAATACGAAGCCCTAGCGCGATTTTCATAAACTCTGTCATCCGGGGCGGAGTCGGCCCCAGGCCGATAGCCGCTCTGCGGCTACCCGAGGGCGGAGTC
>JADMIM010000184.1 GCA_015478585.1 Thermaceae bacterium
CTGTGCAACTCTTACACACCGCTGGTCCACCAACATGACGCCGGCCTCTGGGCCGTTCCCTCGGCCAACGAAGAAGGCCGCTTCTACTCCACCACGTTCGACATCCTGGCCGGGCGCTGGTCCTGTGATTGCCGCTGGGGCGCTTCCCTCAACACATCCTCTCGGTGCTGGCACGCCGACCTCGCCGCCATCTTTGAGCAATACGGATCGCAGCTCAACGCCTCCGGCTCCGTTGCTTCCGAAGATTACACAGATATCTGCCTGCGCTTCCTCCGCACCATCAATGGCAGCCTCGACGACCAAATCCATATCCTCGAACGCGCCCGCACCCAGGCCCTCGTCGGAGACAACTCCCGGCTCTATGGCCGCATCGTTCGTGTGATCCAAAAGTGGTACGCGGCCACCACCCAGCCTACCCCTATCGAGGTCTTTACTCGCTAAACAACCGGGGACGGCGCGGAGCGCCGTCCCCTACTCAGGAGGTCCCCCAATGCGAGGCGTATATCTGATCCACTTCCTGACCCCCTACAAGCACGCTCGACATTACACCGGCTACGCAAACGATATCGACGACAGGCTGAAGCACCATGCAGCCGGCCAGGGCGCTCGCCTTATGGAAGTAATCAAGGAAAATAATATCAATTGGGTTTGCGTACGCCGATGGCCCGGCGCCACTCGCAACGACGAGCGCAAGCTCAAGAACTCTCACCAGATGCCCAGGCTCTGCCCTATCTGTAACCCCAGCACGGCAGCGCGACCACAGCCCCGGAAGAAGAAGCGATAGCAATATTTATCGGCAAATAAGGAGGCACCCCATAAGGATGCCTCCTTATTTTTGCTTTGCGCTGCACCCTCCGCTCCACTCCGCGCGGGCGGGGCCCCGGCTCCGGCACGGCCTCCGCCGCCCGCCCGCGCTCCGTTCCGCTCCCTGGTCCTGAGGCCGGCACCTCAGATCACCCTCCCCTATCTATAACTTGTCCCCTGGCGCCATCCTCCGATGCGCCTCACGCGCCCGCTCGTCAGCAGCCGACGCTCCATACCGCCCTAACATCGTCCGAGATCTCCAACCCGCCAGCCTCATCAAGTCCCCTTCCTGACCACCATCAGCCAGCCACCGGTGAGCAAACGTGTGCCTGAACATGTGGGGGTGTACCCCCACCAACCCAACTTGCGTGGCTCGCCCCTCTATAACCTGCCCGATCCCCCACGGTCCCATCGCCCCCGCCCGGCCCAACCATAACGCCGGCTCCACAGCCGCCCCCGAATACTCACCACGAGCTCGTAGATAGCGGTCCAGCGCTTGCGCTGTCTTGCGCCCGAACGGGCACGCCCTTGGCCGGTTCCCCTTGCCGATCACATACACCACACCCGCCTCAAAGTCGACGTCTTCCACCCTCAGCATCCCGATCTCAGCCCGCCTCATGCCTGTGTCTATCAAGAGGCGGATGATCGCCATGTCACGCCGCGCATAGAAGTCCCGCCCCTCACACCCCTTCAACAGCCGCCGTAGCTCCTCTTCAGTCAACACAGGCACCGGCTTTACCGCCACACTAGGCGGTTTCATCCGCTCCATAGGCGACCGCTCGATCTCCTCCTCCGCCACTGCCCAATCAAAAAAGCTCTTCAGCCCCTTGTAGTGCTTCAGCAAGTACGCATCGCTTACTTTCTGCCCGGTAGATACCCCATTCCTGATACCGTCACGCTCCCGCAGGTAACTCAGATATCCCTCGATGTCCCCCCGCTTGATCCCCTTCACACTCTCAGGCTTGCCACAATCCGCCAGGTATCCCGCCAGCGCCAGCACAGGCCTCATATAAGCCACCACTGTGCTCTTTGCCTTATTCTCTGCCAGCAGCGATCGACGAAACGATGCCGCCATACTCTCGATCTGAGACATTCCAGTTCCTTGCTCTGTACCGACGAGCTACACACCAAAAAGGCCGATCGACCGCTACACTTGCCAGTCCTTTGCTCTGTGTACACGTCGATCGGCCATAACGCCCCTCTTTGTGGCGAGGGGCAGATTTGAACTGCCGACCAAGGGCTTATGAGGTCTTAGCTCCCCTGCGGCCTGCTATCCTGCCTGCAAGCCAAAATATTTCTGTCCAGTTCCTTGCTCTAAATGCGAACCCTGCCCTAAGGGAGGTGAAAGAGCAGCCAGAGCAGATAGCGGATCCACCCGTACACCGGCCCGGCGATGGCGGCCAGGCCGACCACCAGCGGAGGAACTAGC
>JADMIM010000080.1 GCA_015478585.1 Thermaceae bacterium
CCCCAACCCCCTCCCCCACCAAAAATTGGTCGGGAGAGGGGGGGCGAGGAAGTTTTGACCAGTCGCCCTACCCGCGCTACATCGCCCTCAAACTGACCCAAGTTGGGCTGGATTTGGATGAAACCCTGGCTTTCACGCTGATGACCGGGATTTTGGACGAGGCCAAGAAGGCCGATTGCTTCGTGCGAATTGACATGGAAGATTCCCCTCGAGTAGAGGCCACCCTGCGGGTTTACCGGCGGCTGCGCGAAGCTGGTTACCAGAACACTGGCGTAGTGCTGCAAAGCTACCTCAAGCGCACCGAGCGAGACTTGGAAGAACTTCTGCCCCTGAAGCCCGCCGTGCGCATCGTCAAAGGAGCCTACAAAGAGACTGCCGAAGTGGCCTTCCAGGACAAGCGCCTGATAGACGGGCAGTATCTGGTGCTGGCAAAAAAAGCCCTGGAAAACGGCCTCTATACCGCCATTGCCTCGCATGACCCCTATATCCTCGAGGAAATAAAGCGCTGGACGGCAGCAAAGGGCATCGGCAAGGACAAGTTTGAGTTCCAACTGCTCTACGGCATCCGCCGCGACGAGCAGCGTCGGCTGGCTGCTGAGGGCTATACTGTGCGGGCTTATGTCCCCTACGGCACCGACTGGTATCCCTACCTCTCCCGCCGCATCGCCGAGCGACCCGAAAACATTCTCTTTGTGGCCCGGAGCTTGGTGCAGGGGTGAGCCTCAAGTTACGTGTTCTCGAGGGACTTTACGCGGTCTGTCAGCTCGAGCCAATCTCCCCCATTCCCCATTGGGTTCACGGCCAGGGCTTGGTCAATATCAGCCGTAGCGCCGACGAGCTCTCGCTTGTTTGTTTGGAAAATCGCGTTCCTGCCGGAACCAGGGCCGAGCGGGGCTGGCTGGCTTTGAAGCTCGAGGGGCCCTTCGACTTCGCCCTCACCGGCATCCTGGCCTCGCTGCTCAACCCCTTGGCCCAGGCCAAAATCGGCATCTTTGCCCTCTCGACCTACAACACCGACTACGTGTTGGTGAAGCGAGACAGCCTCGAGGTAGCCCTCAAAGCCTTAGAATCAGCAGGACATGAAGTTGAGACGGCAGAAACAGCGCACAGGGCAGAGGGCTAAAATCAGAAGCTCTAAGCTCTCTGCTCTCTGCTGGTTTGAAAAGGAGCTTTTATGAACCCCGAGCCCTACCGCCCCGAACCCGTCGAAACCTTCTTCAATATCGAAGCCTTCGAGGCTATGCGCAAGGCGCTGGCCGAAGTACGGGGGCAGTTTGGCCGCCACTATCCGCTCATTATCGGCGGGGAGAAGGTCGAGACCGGTGAGAAAATCGCCTCCACCAACCCCTCTGACCCAGCCCAGGTGGTGGGTTATACCTCCAAGGCCAAGCCTCCCGAGGCCGATGCTGCTTTAGAGGCCGCCTGGAAGGCTTTTCAGAGTTGGAAAAACTGGCCCCAGGAACACCGCAGCCGCCTTCTGCTCAAGGCCGCGCACATCATGAAGCGCCGCCAGCGCGAACTCGAGGCCTGGTTGGTCTACGAAATCGGCAAAAGCTGGGGAGAGGCCGCTGCCGACGTAGCCGAAGCCATTGACTTTATCCGCTACTACGCGATTTCCGCCCTCAAGTATAAGGATGGAGCCCCGGTAGTGGCCTATCCCGGCGAGGACAACGCCGCCTTCTACATCCCGCTCGGGGTGGGAGTGGTCATCGCACCCTGGAACTTCCCACTAGCGATTCTGGCGGGGATGGTCACCGCACCCATCGCGGTGGGCAACTGCGTGGTGGCTAAGCCTGCCGAAGACACCGTGGTCATAGCAGCCAAGCTGTTTGAAATCCTCGAGGAAGCGGGTCTGCCCGCAGGGGTAGCCAACTTTCTGCCGGGCGACGGGGCCGAGGTTGGAGCCTATCTGGTGCAGCATCCCCGCACCCGCTTCATCAACTTCACGGGCTCGCTCGAGGTGGGCCTGCGCATCAACGAGGCCGCCGCCAAGCTGGCCCCCGGTCAGGTCTGGCTCAAGCGGGCTTTCCTCGAGCTAGGCGGCAAGGACGGCCTGATCGTAGACGAAACCGCCGACCTCGAGGCCGCAGGTCAGGCCGCCGTACAGAGTGCCTTCGGCTTCCAGGGACAAAAATGCTCAGCAGCCAGCCGCTTGATTATCGTAGACCAGGTTCATGACCATTTGATGGAAAAAATCGTGGGCCGCGCCGAGAGCCTGGTAGTCGGCCCCGCCGAGGAAAACCCCGACCTGGGGCCAGTCGCCAGCGCCCAGCAGGAGAACACCGTGCTCTCCTACATGGACATTGGGCAGGGCGAGGGCAAACTAGCCGTCGGTGGACGACGCTTGGAAGGCAGTGGCTATTTTATCGCCCCCACCGTTTTCGAGCACATCGCTCCCGACGCACGGCTGGCCCAGGAGGAGATTTTCGGGCCGGTGCTCTCGGTAATTCGTGTGCCCGACTTCGACACAGCCCTCGAGGTGGCAAACTCCACCCGCTTCGGCCTCACCGGCGGGGTATTCTCGCGCAACCGTGAGCGCCTCGAGCGGGCCCGCCGCGATTTCCACGTAGGCAACTTGTACTTCAATCGCAAGATTACCGGCGCATTGGTGGGTGTACAGCCCTTCGGTGGGTTCAACCTCTCAGGAACCGACACCAAGGCCGGTGGGCCAGATTATTTGCTCAACTTCATGCAGATGAAAAGCGTCACCGAGCGGTTTTAAACTTCCAACATGAGCGAGCTTGGATTCAAGCAAATCACTGTGCTGAAGTGGCGACAACAGGATGAGGTTTTGTCTGTTTTTGGTAAACGTTCGCGTATTGATGGCAGCGTTGGGCTAATGACTGAAGAGGATTGGATACCGCTTTTTCTCGAGCCCAAGCTGAATGAGACTGTTCCGATTGAGATTGTTAGACTATTCGAGGTTGCAGGCGGGACGCTTATTTATGCCTACGTCCAGGAGTTTGCGGTCATAGCGTATCCCGGTTAGGGTTTGTATTTGTGTGTCGTGGGTTAGGACATTGAGGGCCAACTCGGTGGATAGGGCCGCTTCGGCTATGTTCGGCGCTACGGCATCATCGCCAAAACCAGCAAGAATACTCCCTGAGCGTTCTTGTTCATCGCAAGCCCCAGCTTCAGGGCACAAGGACGCTCTTTTCAATCCTTCTGCATAACTGCAAGTTCTCAGTTAACAAACATCCGTACCCTTTGTGGCAAACTCAGCCAGGGAGAGTACACTAACTCCCTGTTAAGGCTACGACATGACCCGAAAGCAAACGTATTCACGCTGGGCCCGCAGCAAGTTCCGCCAATGGCTCCTGGAGGGAAGCCAAAAGCCCACCGAGGGCTTTTATCAGCAAGAAAAAGTTCGGCACCAGACCCATCCCTGGTGGCGGGTGATGTGTCTGACCGGGGTAGATTACTTCTCGAGCCTGGGCTATCAACCCAGTATCGCGGCGGTGGCCGCAGGCGTGCTCTCCCCCATCGCTACTTTGGTGTTGGTGCTGCTCACGCTTTTTGGGGCACTGCCGATGTATCGCCGGGTAGCCGGGGAAAGTCCCCACGGCGACGGCTCGATCTCGATGCTCGAGCGATTGCTGGAAGGCTGGACGGGCAAGTTCGTGGTGTTGATGCTGCTGGGCTTCGTGGCCACGGGTTTTGTTATCACCATCACCCTCTCGGCAGCCGATGCCAGCGCCCACGTCATCCAAAACCCGCTCTGGCCCAAAGCGCTCGACTTGCCCATTCCTATTACTTTGCTGCTGATTGGACTCTTGGGGGCGGTGTTTCTCAAGGGCTTCAAGGAAGCTATCGGTATCGCGGTGGTCTTGGTAGTGGTCTACATCGGCCTGAGCCTGGTGGTGGTAGTTACCGGATTTATTCAAGTGGCTCAAAACCCCGGCGTGATCGGCGACTGGGCACAGCTATTGCGGGGCTCTTACCCCAGCATCTCGCAGATGCTCATTACCACCCTGCTGGTCTTTCCCAGTCTGGCTCTGGGCCTATCTGGTTTTGAAACGGGGGTGGTAGTGATGCCTTTGGTCAAGGGCGATCCACAGGACAACCCCGAACACCCCCAGGGCCGCATCCGAAACTCGCGTAAGCTCCTGAGCGGGGCGGCCTTGATCATGAGCGTGATGCTCCTGACCAGCGCGGTCGTCACCACTTTGCTAATTCCACCCGAAGCCTTCAAGGAAGGGGGCAGCGCCAATGGTCGAGCCTTGGCCTATATGGCCCATAAGTATTTAGGGAACATTTTTGGCACGGCCTACGATCTCAGCACCATCACCATTTTGTGGTTTGCCGGAGCCAGCGCTATGGCCGGGCTGCTGAACATCGTGCCGCGCTATCTGCCACGCTACGGCATGGCCCCCGACTGGGCCAGGGCTACGCGCCCCCTGGTGCTCATCTACACCGCGATTTGCTTGGTGGTGACGCTGGTCTTCAAGGCCAGCGTGGACGCGCAGGCAGCGGCCTATGCCACCGGGGTGCTGGTTTTGATGGGTTCGGCAGCAGTGGCGGTCACGCTCTCGGCACTGCACAAACGCCAGACCCCGGCCGCCTTCTGGTTTGGCCTAGTGAGCCTGGTGTTTTTGTATACGCTAGTGGTCAACGTATCCGAGCATCCCAGCGGGCTTCAGATTGCCTCACTGTTCATATTGGGAGTGGTGGTGATCAGCGTGGTCTCGAGGGTCTTCCGCTCCACCGAGCTGCGCGTGGAGCGCATCGAGCTAGATAGCGAGGCCCAAGAAATCCTGGACAACCTGGCCCAAGGGGAAATCCGCCTGATCGCCAACCACCGTCAAACCGGCAATGCTTTCGAGTACAACGCCAAAGCCGAGGCTGTGCGTACGCGCACCCATATGCCCCCCAAAGACCCGGTGGCTTTTCTGGAAGTCACCGTTCCCGATGCCTCAGACTTTTCGGGGGTGCTCAAAGTGCGGGGGGTAGAAGTGGGCGAACACCGCATCCTGCGAATGCAGAGCCCCTCGGTGCCCAACGCCATTGCCGCGATTTTGCTGTATATCCGCGACAAGACCGGCAAACTGCCGCATATTTATTTCGAGTGGGGCGACACCAGCCCCATCCAAGCGGCGCTGCAATTCGTGATTCTGGGTGAAGGAGATGTGCCCACCATGACCCACGAAGTATTGCGCCAGGCCGAACCCAAAGAGGGGCGCAGGCCCATCGTTCACGTGGGGGGATAGCCCGCTTCTACTGGTTGGCTGTGCCACTTGGTTTGGGCAAGGGTAAACCATTGGCCCCTACCAGCAGGGTGTAATCGGCATAGAGACTACCGGTGCCGCTCACCTCGACACAGTTGAGGCCCAGTTTGGCGGCAACCGCTTTGGCTCCGGCCACATCGCCATTGGTCACCAGGCAGGTCTGGGGAATATTTTCAACTTGATAATGCTCAGCATAGGCGTTATAGCCCTGCTTGCGCAAAGCTTGCAGCACCGGCTCTACATACTGGGGCTTGCCCCGCAGGGCCAGGCTGGGAAGAGCGCGGCTAGGGGCCGGGGCGGTGTCTTGGGTTTGCAGGGCAGGCAGGAAGAATTGGTTGAGCAGGGTCTGGGTTTTGGCCTCATCCATGCGCCAGAAGCTGATGCCATCGCTCGTCCAGAAGGTGCCCGGTAGCAGCAGGCGCACCACTTGGGGCTTTTGGGCCATAAAACCCGCCAGTTTCGCCAGATCGTCCTTGGAAAGATCGGTGTGGACGTTGTTGCTAAAGGTGGCGAAAAGCTGGGGAGCCCGTAGCCAGGTAGCCGGGTCTTTGCCCTTAGCCAGCAGGGACTCCATAAAGGCTTGCTGGCGCTGCACCCGGCCAATATCCCCGATGGCATCGTGGCGGAAGCGCAGATAGGCCATGGCCTGGTCGCCGTTCATGGTTTGCTGGCCTACTTTGAAGTGGATGTGTAGCTTGGCCGCGTTGTCGTCGTAGTTCATGGCTTCGGGCACATAGACTTCGACTCCGCCGAGCTGGTTTACCAGGTCGCGCACCGCAAAAACATTGACCAGAGCATAGTAGTTGATATTGAGGTTGAGCAGTTTGTTGATGGTTTGTACGGCTAGCTCGGGGCCACCGTAGGGGTTGGCGGCATTAATCTTGAAAAAGCCATGACCGGGAATTTCGGCGTAGGTATCACGTGGCAGGGAGAGCACAGCCACCTGTTTGGCGACGGGGTCGAAACGCGCCAGAATCATGGTGTCGGTGTTGCCCTGCCAGCCATAAGCCGGGGTAGCGGGGCCGGAATAGGAGATGTCCTCGCCCATCAACAGCAGGTTCATGGGCTCCTCGAGCCGAGGCCCCAGACCCACCGCGCTACTACCTATCTTGAAGGCCGCCGGAATCGAGGCAAAGGAATTGTTAAGGGCTTGGCGAGCACCGGGCTCGAGCCAGAAATAAACCGCTTCTACCGCGACCAGCAACAAAAGGAAAACCGCCAGACGTACGCGCCACATCGCTACAACTGTAGAACCCACGTGTGAAGACCGTATGAACTTGAACAGGCTTTTGGCAAGGGGCGCAGAGGGCTGAGAGCCGAGAGCTAGATGCAAAACGCAAAACGCTGAAAGCCAAAGGCCAAAAAAAACCCAAAAACACAAACCTCGTCCCGAAGGGGGTTTCTCGATAGAGCAATTGGACTGTCCTGGTGTAGCTTTTTAGCCTCTCGCCTTTCGACCTTCGACTTTTAGTTTTTGACTCTGTGCTCAATGAATCTCTACCCCGGCCCATCGCTCGAGCAGCCGTGCTACTGCCGTGTGATCCACGTCGGTGGAGCCTATCTCGAGCTTGGCTATCTCGAAAAACTCGCGCAACTGCCGCAGCAAAGGGGCGGGCGTACCGGCCTCCTGGAAGACCTGATTGGCGATGCCCAAGTCCTTTGCCAGCAGGCCCAGCGCGAAGGTATTGGGAAAGGCCCGGCTCACCACCCGGCTACCAAACAGGTTCTCTGAGACGTTGGAGCGGCCCGAGGAAGCGTTAATCACCTCGAGGGCCAGCCCGGCATCTACCCCCTGCTGCACCAGAGCCACCATGCCCTCGCTCAAGGCCCACAAATTCACTGCCAACAGCGCGTTGTTGACGGCCTTGACGGCGTGGCCCGCGCCCAGCGGCCCCACCTGGACAATCTTGGCAGCGTAGGTTTCCATTACCGGCTTAACCCGCTCGAAAGCCGCTTTGTCCCCACCTACCATCACGGTAGCCTTGGCATTTTTGGCCCCTGCCACCCCGCCCGAAAGCGGGGCATCGAGATAGGTCACGCCCTTGGTGGCGAGCAGGGCTGCGGTTTCCTTGGCGAGTGCGGGTTCGCCGGAGGTGTGGTCTACCCAGACTGCGCCAGAGCGCAGATGGGGCAACAGTTGTCGGGCCAACTCGTCTACGTCTTTGGAAATCGGCACGCAGGTAAAGAGCACCTGGGCCTCGGCGGTCTGCTCGAGCCCTACCGCCCTCGAGCCAAACTCGGCGGCGTGGGCCTGGGCCTTGGCAAAGGTGCGGTTGTATACCAGGGTCTCGAACTTTTTGGCGATATGCCCGGCGATGGGATAGCCCATCGCCCCCAGACCGATAAACGCTGTTTTCACTTGGCCTCCCTCATTTGCTTCCACTATAAAAGTTTCCTCGAGACCTTGGGGGCGGCTTGCTGATTTCTTGTAGCAACTCCAGCTCGAGATAACGTTTTGCGTTAATAGCCTATTATGAGAATAGCCCAGCTTTACGCCCGGCTCACTTTCTCGCCCTGGAGGGCGATTCTATACGTAACAGCCCCGAAGTTTATCTGAGCCTAATCTCACCAAGGTTTAGGCTACTTTAATTAGGTGTACGCGGCTTTTCAGGTGGTAATGCTTTGGTAATGGTGGCAGCAAACGCTGAGGAGCACACGAAGAAGGGCAGGAGTGGATAGATGAAGCATTGGATGAAGATTATCGGCGGCTTGTTGCTCGTATTGGTGGCAGCTTGTAACCCAGCTCCCACCTCCCAACCTCCCACCCCGCCCACCGGGTTTAGCGCGACTTATGCCGCTCCCAATATCAACCTGAGTTGGACTGCAGTTGCTGGAGCCACCTATTATGTATTGCAGCGCAGCAGTGATGGCACTAATTTCAGCGCTCTTCCTCTAGCATCTAACTTCAGTGGCACGTTCTATAGCGATACAAGTATTCAGCCTGCGGTTATTTATACTTATCGCCTACAAGCAGCAAATAGTGCTGGAAGCAGTGCTTTTGTCAACTCAACCCCCATTACTACGCCCCCCGCCGCCCCCGCCAGCCTCACCGCGACAGCAACTTCTTCTACCAGCATCAACCTGAGCTGGGCCGCCTCGAGCGGAGCCACCGGCTACGTGCTCGAGCGCCAGACCGGCAGCAGCAGCTTCGCGGCCCTCACCTCCGGCCCCAGCGGAACCGGCACCAATTTCAGCGACACTACGGTAGTGGCCGGAACCACCTACACCTACCGCATTAAGGCCACCAACGCCGGAGGCAGCAGCAATCCTACGGTTTCCAACCCCGTCACCACCCCCGGAACCCAGCAACCCCCCTCGAGCCCCAACAACTTCGCCGCAGGCAGCCCCACCGCCAACAGCCTGACCCTAACCTGGACAGCCCCCGCCGGAGCCACCGGCTACAGCCTGAAGCGCAGCACCGACAACACCAACTTTTCGGTGGTATCCCCAGCCCCCACCGGCAGCCCCTACACCGACAACAGCCTGGCGGCCGGCACCAAGTATTACTACCAACTGGTTGCCACCAACGCGGCAGGCTCGAGCAGCCCCGCCACCGCCAACGGAACCACCAGCAGCGCCGCCACGGTTCCAGGCAGCCCCGGCAGCTTTAGCGGCACGCTGGTCACGGGCACCTCGAGCGTCATCACCCTAACCTGGACGGCCCCCACCAGTGGCAGCCCCGTAACCTCGTACAAGCTCGAGCGCAGCACCGACGGCGGAACCACCTATACCACCCTGTCCAGCGGGCTTACCCCCACCACCCTCAAATACGCCGACCTCTCGGCCAACGGCATCTCGAGCTCGAGCAGCATCAACGCAACCTACCGGCTTACGGCGGTAGGGGCGGGAGGCTCAAGCGCACCCGTAACTACGATTGTGGGTAGCATTCCTGGGCTGTGCAATGCCAGCGGGCCAAATACTACCACCACCGCCTCCACCGGCTGCTTTGGCGCACCCTTCCAGTTCCCCCTGGTTGCCACCTTTGGCGGCTTGCAGCCCGACGGAACCTTCCTGGCCTGGTACTCTGCCGACCAGTCAGGAGCACAGGTATTCAACAACTATCTAGACCTCTCCAAGCACGGCTCTTCCTACGCGGTGGTCTGGAACCCGGCCAAGGGTCGGAAAATCAACTTTAATCCGAACGTCGGAACACCCAGCGGCGCTCAAAGCGATAGCGCTTTCGTGCGAGTAGACAACAACCTCACCGACCTCTTCTGTGCCGGGCAGGTGATTGGCCCGGATGGACGCTTCTACTCGGCAGGGGGCAACTTCGGCTCCAACGGCGGTTGGTATCCCGGCAGCTACATGACCAACATCTACGACTGGCGCACCAAAACCTGGACAGCCGGGCCGAATATGCACGGCGACCCTAACTATCCCTACACCCCGGCTACTTCTACCTCCAGCAACCCCCTATATGCAAAAGCGGCTCTGATTAACGGTGTGGTAGATGGGCAGCCCAACAAAAACTTGGGCGGGCGCTGGTATCCCAGCGTGATTACTCTCAGCACCGGCAAGCTGCTCATCAATGGTGGCTTGGGCTATTTCAGCAACCCCTACAAAAGCAATTTGACTACTCAGTGGTATCAATCGTCTGGTGTTAATAGTCTTCCCGACGATGGACTGCCTAAACTTTCAACCCCTCCCTTTGGTGACAACGTGATTCCCGAGGTCTGGGACACCACCACCAACACTCTTACCCAGCTAACGGGTGCCCGTATGGACACCAACGTACCTGACTACGACCATTACTATCCCTGGATGTTCCAAGACCCCTATAACCCCAATCGGGCTTTTATGGCGGGAGGTGCAACCAGCATTGGATACCTGGATGTGACTGGCTCCGGGTCTTGGTCAAGCATGATAAGCTCCGGGTTCTATCGCCATTACGGGAGCGCGGCTATGTATCAACCAGGGAAGATTTTGCTGGTGGGAGGTGGTGGGTTTGTCAACCCTCCAACTCCCTCTCTGAATACAGCAACCCTATTGCAACTTCCCACCAGTGGCAACAGTGTGGCCGTAACCCAACTCTCGAGCACAATGGTGGGTGGGCGCACCCACACCGATGCCACTGTTCTGCCCAACGGAAATGTCTGGGTGAACGGCGGTAACACTGACGGAAATACATTTCCCTCTGTTTCCGACCTCTATGCCAAAGCCATATTCCAAAGCGATATGTGGAACCCGAATACACTGGCCTTTACCCCCTCGGCCACGGCCCAACAGCCCCGTATCTACCACTCCACCGCCACCCTCATGCAAGATGGCACGGTGCTCACGGTGGGCGGCGGCGGCAACGGCAACGACAGCACCGGCGGCACTCCCGACTGCACAGCAGCAGATTCCACCGGCACACCTACGGCGGGCCTGACCTGCGGCATCAACCAGTTCAACGCCGAAATCTACTACCCGCCCTATTTGTTCAAGCCGGATGGAACCCTGGCCCCCCGCCTTAGCATCCTGAGCGTGAGCAGCCCCAGCGGAACCGATGCCCAGGGCAATCCCCAGTTCAAGGCAGGCAATATCAGCATCACCATCACCACCGACCAACCCGCCAGCAACCTCAGCAGCGCCCGCGTTACCTTCATGAAGCTGGGCTCGACTACCCATGCCTTCAACACCGGCCAGAACTTCAACGAGCTAACCGTCACCGGGCGTAGCGGCAGCACCCTCACCGTGAACGCCCCCAGCACTTACAACTACGCTCCTCCTGGCTACTACTTCTTGTTCGTGCTGGATAACAACGGCGTGCCCTCAGTAGCCCAAATCGTATACATGAGCTTGTAACAGAGCCCTTCTCCTCCTGGGAGAAGGGTGGGGATGAGGGTGTCTGAGCCTCTGGTAGGCCCCGCTGACTTACCAAAACAGGTGATCCTGGGAGAAGAGGGCCTCGTAGCCTCCTTCTCGAGCAAGACAGCCACCCCTCTCCTACTACGGAAGAGGGGCTTGCTCGAGCCCGTTATGTGGGGTCGTTATGCCTGCGTAATTGTCCACCTCGAGGCATAACAAGTTGTCGCCAAGGGAGTTCCAAAGGGCCATTTGTGAGATAACACTTCAGCCACGCCAAAGCCCGTGAGCAACTGGATTGTTTGCGTATTTGGTGGATATACTTGGGGGAAAGATTATAGATACCTGAGCGATTATATGAGGTTGGGTTCGGCAGGGGGGTTATGAAGCTGAGGCTAAAGGGAATGGGGTTGGTATTTTGGGGTCTGCTGGTAGTGTCTTTGGCATATATCGTGTTTCTCACCACCGCTCCACGCGCTGAAAGCGGGCAAACCGCTCAGCCCTCGGCTACCACCTCAGCGGTGCAGAGCGATTTAGCTTCTGCGCCAAAAACCGTTGTTTCCACACAACCTACTACCGTGGGAGATACCCCTGCAAAGCCCTCGAGCAGTGCGGCTGGATCTGATTCCAAGTTGCAGGGGGTAACTCTGGTCTCGAGCAGCTCGGCTGCGCCGGTGGGTCAGAACCTGATTAGCAATCCCCGTTTTGAAAGCGGCACATCGGCCTGGAAACTCTACGGCAAAATCTTCGCCGTCGTCAGCCCAGGCCATCCTGGACACGCTCGAGCAGTCAAGGTGATGAACGCCTGGGTAGAGCAGCCCCTACCTGTGTCGTCGGTGGAGGCTGGGGCAACTTATGCCCTCGAGGGTTGGGGCCGCTCCCTCAGCGGGGCGGTTTGCAAGCTAGGCTTTTTGGGGGGTAAGGGCGGGGGAGTTTTGCTCTTTAATAATCGCATCAATTTTACCGGTAGTGCCTGGGAGCACAAAAGCCTCACCCAGATACTGCCCACGGACACCATCTGGGCGGTGGTGTATTTGCAAGATAGCGGCAAGGAGTGCCAGTTCGACGACCTCTCGCTGATGGTGAGAAATGCCGTAGCCACCCATTAAGAGCGGTTTTCGCAAAGAGCCTTGGGGTGGCCTGGGCCTATTTGCTGTGCCCATCTAAGCAGAGAACCACGATAGCGCTTCAATCCCCCTACCTGCCTTAGCATGGGGGGCTAAAAACCCTGGCTAAGCTCGTGGTTCAAAGCAGGGTCGGGGCTGGGCTGCACCCCCCAAGGTGCTTTTCGGCGAAAAACTATACTCCCTGCGGTGTCCCCATCCGCAAGGGGGAAGGAAGGTCACTTTCACCGGAGATATGCTTTTTGGTCTTGTTGACAATCGCAATCTGCCGGGGCAGCTATACTTTGGGGAGTTAGAGGAACCCTAAGATGCCCAAGTACGTCTACCAAAACCTAAACACCGGCGAACACTACGAGCTCGAGCAGAGTTTTCACGATGCCGCCTATACCCATCATCCCCTAAATGGCGAACCGGTCAAACGGCTTATCTTCGCACCAGCCGTGATTTTCAAGGGCTCGGGCTGGTACGCCAAGGATAGTCAAGCAGGCTCGGCTAAAACCGAAGCTAAATCCCCGGATAAGGCTGAGGGGTCTGAGGCCAAGTCGGATAGCTCTGCTGCCAAACCCAAGGCCGACGCTAAAAGTGAGAGCAAGGCGGAGAGCAAAGTCAAATCCAGCCCTACAGATTAGAGCGGTTTATATGAACCTGGGGATATCAGGCTTCGTGCGAGCTGTCTCGAATGGTCGTCCCCGAGGTGGCTATCGGCGACTCCCGCAAGAAGTTCATGTACTGGGCCAGTCTGAGTAGAGAACCCCAATAGAGCGGGTCGTTCAATGAAGGCCCTGATGGGGGAGCATCCAATCTGCGAAGGCCCCCTGAAAACGCCGCTCCACATCTTTTTCCACAGCAGCTAAAAAGCCCTGATAGCGTTGCACCAACTCTCGAGCTGAGGGCGAAAGGGTACTGCCCCCGCCGCCCTCACCACCAGAATGTGAGACCAATAAGGCAACCCCCAAGCCTTCCTCGGCTCTTTTGAGCCGTTCCCAGGCTCCGCGGTAGCTAAGACCGATGGCTTTGGCTCCAGCCTTAAGGCTGCCGGTCTGCTCTACGGCGACCAGCAAGCGCAGCGCCCCTGGCCCCAGCAGATATCCGCCACGGTCGGTCTCGAGCCAGAATTTTGCTTTGGCACGCATGAAACAGTTTACATCCGGCCTGCTCAGCTCGATCTCAACTTGAGCGACTCGAGCCACCCGTGTAGATAAAGGTAATACAGCCAGCCTTTCACCGAGAGCGGCCCTAGGTCGTTGTGGGGGATTTTTTCGCTGTATTGAGCTGCTTCCAGCAGGGGAATTAAGGCCACGGTGTCCAAGCGAGCCCGTTCAAACTGCAACATCAGTGTGACCGAAGAGGTATCCCAAGGGGGCCTGTACATCTGATGACCGTCAGCCAGCAAAGATTCACCCAGAGCTACTTTGAGCCGCCGTTGCCCCCACAGCTCCATGCCGATCATGTGGCGAGTTACCTCAGGATACTGAGGTATGTTCATGATTATCAACATGCGGTCGCGTATAGCTTCCTTTGATTTCAATAGGGTCTTCCCCAGGCCCTCGAAACTATAGCGAGCCGCGACAGTCTCGATAAACCAGGGGCCAACTGCTCTAATAAATCTGTCTCGCCACTGTTTAAGGATTGCCATACTCCGCCAAGCCTCCATACATACCTGCCGTATAGGTGTCAATATATCCAAGTCTCGAGGCTTGATGCAAGGCGGAACCACTCTAGGTATTGCTCTACAAATAATGCTGTCGTTAACCGTTTTCATTCCAAGCTATGCCCCAGGGGAGGAATCTCCCAGGCCCACCAAGCGCCCATTTCTCGCCTACTCCAGGAAACCCTTTGGGCTGCACATGGGGGATTCTTTATGCAAACCGCTCCAGGTTCATCCAAACCGCGATAAGCTGGAATGGGAGGTTTGTGTGCCTGAGTATGTACCCCCACCCACTCCCCAGTACGCCCTCGAGTCTGGCCCCATCTTGTTCAAAGATGGGCGCACAGCTATTTTGCGGCCCGCTACCCCGCAAGACCGCCCTTTGCTGATAGAGTTTCTGACCCGGCTTTCGCCCCAGGCCCGCACCTTCCGTTTCTTTTCCGAGATCAAGCCCGAAACCGCCGCCGATCTGCTGCTGCGGCGCACTCCCGACGAAGACAAGGTGGCCTTATTGGTGCTCAGCGGTGACCCCGAGCGCATCATTGCCAGCGGCGAATATGTACAAGAGGGGGCTGGCTCAACTTCGGCAGAAGTGGCTTTTCTGGTAGAAGACAGCTATCAGGGTAAAGGTTTGGGCTCGCTCCTCTTGGAGCGGCTGGCCTTGATTGGCGTGCGGCGCGGCATTCGCAAGTTTCACGCCTTTACCCTCTCGGAAAACCGCCAGATGCTCGAGGTGTTCAAAGCCAGCGGCTATACCCTCGAGTCACACCGCGATTCCGGCGAGGTAGAAGTCAGTTTCAAAATCGAACCCACCTCCGACTCCTTGGCCCGCTTCGAGCTGCGCGAGCGGGTGGCAACGGTAGCCAGCCTCGAGCCGCTGTTTCATCCACGTGGGGTGGCCGTCGTTGGAGCAAGCCGGGATCCCGCCAGTGTGGGCTACCGAGTGCTAGAAAACCTGGTTCTGGGGCGCTTTCAGGGGCCGGTGTATCCGGTCAATCCGGCCGCTGCGGAAAAGCCCGGAGAAATCCCGGTGGTAGGCTCGATGCTGGCCTATACCTCCATTGGGAGCGTACCGGGGCCAGTAGATTTGGCAATCATCACCACGCCCAAGGAAAAAGTATTGGAAGCTGCCGAAAGTTGTGGACAGCACGGAGTACGGGCGGTGATGGTGCTCACTACCGATATGGAGGCCCCGCAAATCAAGGCCCTGGCAGCGCTGTGTACTGGCTACGGGATGCGTTTGGTGGGGCCGGGCTCGCTGGGCCTGATAGCCAACTACCCCGAGGTACAGCTGCGCGCGGGTCTGAGTCCGACCCTACCCCCGCAGGGCCGGATTGCCCTCAGCAGCCAGAGCGGGGCGGTAGGGTTGGCTACTGTAGAGTATGCCCGTGAAACCGGACTGGGCTTGTCCAGCTTCGTGAGCCTGGGAGCCAAAGCCGATATCTCCTCCAACGACCTCATTCAATACTGGGAAGAAGACCCCCAGACCGGGTTAATCCTGCTCTACCTCGAGTCCTTTGGCAATCCGCGCCGTTTTGCCCGGCTGGCCCGGCGGGTTGGGCACAAAAAACCCATTCTGGTGGTGCGGCCTGGGCGCGACCCAGTGGTCGAGACCCTATTCAAGCAAGCCGGGGTAGTGCGGGCCGAAGACCTCGAGGAACTCTTCGATATCGCCACCCTGATGGCCTACCAACCCCTACCCCAAGGCCCCCGTGTGGCGCTCATCACCAACGCCTACGGCCCAGCCATGCTGGCCGCCGAAGCCATGCGCGGGGAGGGTTTAGAGGCCACCATCCTGGATTTACGCTCGAGGGCCAGTGCCCCCGACTATCTTCAGGCTATCCAGGAAATTCGGTCAGCGGGCTATCACGCGGTGGTCACGCTCTTTGTACCCCTGGGTTACGGCCAAACCGAAGAAGTGGCCCAAACCCTGCGGTCAGCCTACAGCGAGTTGCGCCAGGCCGGGCAGAACATCCCGGTGCTCAACTGCTTTATGACGGCTGGACGGCCCAGGGTGCAGATTGGCAGCGAGCAAATACCCTCTTACCGCTTCCCCGAGTCGGCAGGGAAAGCGCTGGCGGCAGCGTATGCCTACTCGAGGTGGCGCAGCGCCCCTCAGGGCAGCATCCCCGACCACTCCATCCAAGATGAAGCCGCCCACACTTTCCTCAACAAGCTGAGTGGCCTGTTGAACCAGGCCCAGACGGCAGAGCTGCTAAACTATTTTGGATTGAAGATAGAAACGCTGGAAGTGGCAAAAGGCAAGCGGGAAGTAAAAATGAGTCCCAGCCTCCCAACTCCCTATATTTCTTTGCTGATGAGAGTACAAAACGATTCAATCTTTGGCCCGGTGCTCTCGCTGGCCCTCACCGATTTGCCCCTTGGAGACCAGTCTTTAGGTATGCGTATCACTCCTCTCACCGACTTAGAAGCCCTCGAGATGCTGGAGCCGCTCGGCGACAAGGTTAGCCTTTTGGCCACGCAGGACGTGCTGCTACGGGTTTCGCGGCTGGTTGAAGAGCTGCCCGAAGTCAGCGAACTCGAGCTTTCCCTGCGGGCTTCCCCCCAGACCCTGCAAATCCACGGGGCGAAGGCCCGCTTAAAGCCGTGAGCCCTACCGAGCGCCTCGAACTGATTCGCCCTGGCCTAACGGGCAAAATATGGGCCGACCTGGGGGCAGGCTCGGGGGCTTTTACCCTGGTTTTGCTCGAGCTGCTGGGCGAAGGTGCTCAAGTCTACGCGGTGGACAAGAACCTGCGCACCCCCAAGCACCCACAGCTACACACCCTCTGGGGCGACTTCACCCAACCCCTGAAGCTGCCTCTTCTGGACGGCATCCTGATGGCGAATAGCCTGCACTACGTAAAAGACAAAGCCCCCTTTATTCGGCAGCTAAGCACCTATCTCAAATCGAACGGACACCTGCTGGTTGTCGAGTACGAAAACCGCAAACCCAACCCCTGGGTACCCTTCCCCATCGCATTCGCGGGGCTCGAGGCGGTTGCTAGGGAGGTTGGTTTTTCCACCCGCAAAATCGCCAGCACGCCCTCGGACTTTGGCGGGGAGGTCTATGCGGCCCTGCTGAGCAGGCCATAAGCGATTTATCTCTGGCTCCGCCCCGTAAGATAGGCCCATGGCTTTGCGACTGGGTGTAGATTTTGGCCTCACCAACACCGATATAGTCCTGGTTGAAGACTCCAAGCTGGTGGGGAACTGGACGCTGCACGGCCCAGCCCACCTGAAGCTGCTCGAGCAGGCTGCCGAGTTGAGTGGGGGCTTAGACCAGTTGGGGGCCATCGCCACTACCGGGGGTTTGCACCGGGCTCTCCCCGACGCTTTGCGCGGGGTTGCGATTCATAAAATTGGCGAGGCCACCGCCCTCGGGCGCGGTGGTTTGGCAATGGCTGGTCTGAGCGAGGCCCTGATCGTCTCCGCCGGAACCGGCAGTGCCATGATTGCCGCCAGGGGCGACCAGGCCCAGCACGTCACCGGCAGCGCCGTAGGCGGGGGAACCCTGCTGGGGCTGGCAAAGCTGTTGCTGGGCATCAGCGACCCCCTCGAGCTGGCCGGTCTGGCTGAAGAAGGCGACACCAGCGGCGTGGACTCCACCCTGGCCGACGTAATTGGCGGGGGTATCGGGCATCTGCCCGCTTGGGCCACGGCGGTGAATTTTGGCCGTGTCCCGAGCCTGAGCGACCCGCCCAAACGTGAGGACATCGCCGCCGGGCTGGTCACGCTGGTAGCTCAGGTCATCGCCATGATCTCGCTCAATGCCGCCAAGGCCGCCGGTTTCGAACAGATCGTGAT